>JAULUW010000179.1:0-6179 GCA_032111345.1 Bacteroidia bacterium | reverse complement strand
ATACCGCATATCGGGCATGATTCTATAGATCATGCCCTTATCGCCATCGGTGATGTCGATAAAGTGAAAATCTTTCCCGTTCAGGGATTGACCGCCCAGCCATTGCAATTGGTACTCGCCATCGGCCGCGCCTTGCAACCAGCGTTTAATGGGCACCACGCAATACCAACCCGTAATACGTCCGCGATCGTCGCGCACGGCCGTAAAAGCCTCCAAAGGTCCCGCTTTCCACTTCCGATAGGTATTCGGATCTTGCGCTTTCGACTTTTTCAATTGCTCGATAAAGGCCAAATTGCCGCCGTAAACTTTCACTACAGACGGGTGCATATAACGCACAAACTCGGTAAAATTGCCCTCTCGATACCGTTCCATAAACGCCTGCGCGGCACGCTCAAACCCTTGTTTCACGGCTGTTTCCCGAACATTTTCAATCTCTAATGAGTCTGTATTATTGGGGTTCAAAGAATCTTTCTCGGGGGAAGTTCCCCAGCCGGCAGCCCCTTGCCCCCCTTGGGTAATTACGTCGGTGGAATCCGACGACGGGTTGGATGTGGACGCATCGCAAGCGCTTAGTCCCCCTAAAACCGCAAAGAGGACCATGCCTGAAAAACCTAAAAAACCTGCCTTTGATTTCTTCATTTAGGAGCGAAAATACACTTATTTGAATGGATAGACCACAAAAAAGGCGGCCTCGGCCGCCTTTTTTGTGGTATGCATTCCTTTCTAATCAGGGTTTGCTTATTTTACTTCTTCAAAATCTACATCTTGAACGGCATCGGCAGATCCGCCCGCGTTACCGGCATTTCCGCTTGCTGCATCGCCGCCTGCTGCATTGGCATCGCCTTGTGTGGCTTTGTACAAATCTTCGCTAGCAGCTTGCCATGCGGTGTTCAACGTTTCGGTGCGCGCTTTGATATCTTCGATATTCTTCGATGCAACCGCTTCTTTGAGTGCGCTTAAGGCTTCTTCAATGGGCGCTTTTTTCTCGGCAGGAATCTTATCGCCGTATTCTTTGATTTGCTTTTCTGTTTGGAAAACCAAAGAGTCCGCAGCATTCAATTGGTCGATTTCTTCCTTACGCTTTTGATCGGCTTCGGCATTGGCTTCCGCTTCTTGCTTCATACGTTCGATATCTTCTTTGCTCAATCCAGAACTTGCTTCAATGCGGATTTTTTGCTCTTTACCGGTTGCTTTGTCTTTGGCATACACGTTCAAGATACCGTTGGCATCGATGTCGAAAGACACTTCAATTTGCGGCACGCCGCGGGGAGATGGAGGAATTCCATCTAGGATGAAACGACCGATGGTTTTGTTATCCGAAGCCATAGAGCGTTCTCCTTGCAATACGTGGATTTCAACCGAAGGCTGGTTATCCGCAGCGGTGCTGAAGGTTTCCGTTTTCTTGGTTGGAATGGTGGTATTGGACTCGATCATGCGGGTCATTACACCTCCCATGGTTTCGATACCCAAGCTCAAAGGCGTAACGTCTAATAGCAATACGTCTTTTACTTCACCGGTTAAAACACCCCCTTGAATGGCAGCTCCAACGGCAACCACTTCATCGGGGTTCACACCTTTAGAAGGGGTTTTCCCAAAGAATTCTTTTACCAATTCTTGAATGGCGGGGATACGGGTTGAACCTCCTACCAAGATTACTTCGTCGATATCGCTGGCGGTCATACCGGCATCTTTCAAAGCGCTCTTGCAAGGCTCTAGGGTTCCTTTGATCAAACGCTCTGCCAATTGCTCGAATTTTGCACGCGTTAATTTGCGAACCAAATGCTTAGGCACGCCATCGATGGCGGTAACATAGGGCAAGTTGATATCGGTTTCGGTACTGCTTGAAAGTTCGATTTTTGCTTTTTCAGCGGCTTCTTTCAAACGCTGTAAAGCCATAGGATCTTTGCGCAGATCGATGTTTTCTTCCGATTTGAACTCATCGGCCATCCAATCGATGATTACTTGGTCAAAATCGTCTCCTCCTAAGTGGGTATCTCCGTTGGTAGATTTCACCTCGAAAACGCCATCGCCCAATTCCAAGATAGAAACGTCGAAGGTTCCTCCCCCTAAATCGTAAACGGCAATTTTGATATCGCGGTTGGTTTTATCCAAACCGTAAGCCAAAGCCGCAGCGGTAGGTTCGTTGATGATACGTTCTACTTTAAGACCGGCGATTTCACCTGCTTCTTTCGTTGCTTGGCGTTGTGCGTCGTTGAAATACGCAGGAACGGTGATTACCGCACGGGTTACTTCTTGACCCAAGTAATCTTCCGCGGTTTTCTTCATTTTCTGAAGCACCATGGCACTGATTTCTTGAGGGGTGTATTGGCGATCGCCAATTTTAACGCGGGGCGTATTGCCATCGCCTTTCACTACTTCGTAGGGAACGCGACCGGCTTCAGCTGCCATAGCGCTGTAGCTTTCACCCATAAAACGCTTGATAGAGTTGATGGTATGCTGGGGGTTGGTTATCGCCTGTCTTTTGGCTGGATCACCTACCTTACGCTCGCCGTTTCCGTTATCAAGAAAGGCTACAATAGAAGGAGTAGTTCTACGACCTTCACTGTTGGCAATTACCACGGGCTCGTTACCTTCTAATACGGCCACACAGCTGTTCGTAGTTCCTAAGTCAATTCCAATTATTTTGCTCATGATTATAGTTGCTTTTTGCCCTATAATCACAAATGCAATGCCAAGCGTATTTTGACCTCAATTGTATGTCAAAATGTCGCAATTTGTCAGTATCGCCTCCAAAACAGGCCTAAAACCCGACAAAAATGACGCATCACCGAATAAAATTGAGCGGGGCCGTCAGTTTATTGTTCTGTAAAATACCCACGCTGGCCGGTTCAAAGTTGGAAGTTCCGATTTCTTGACGGCAGCGCGATCCGAAAAGGCCCATTCCGCCTTCGATATTGGTATATTCGGCGGTTTTCTGCACAATACCGATACTGGGTTCGTTTACCGAAATGTAATCGATGAGGTTTTGACTTCCCCCATAATACTCCACGGCGATATGTTTGAAGCGGCGCACGATATTTTTCGAGGTATCTAAAGAAGAGGCTAAAAATTGCATGAAAGACTCTCGTTCGATTTGATGCAAAACGGCAGCAGTGGTATTTTGAGACACGATATAATTGGAAATAACCTTCCAATTCAATTCGCGACTGCGTATAAAAGAGGTGTCTTCCCGATTAAATTCATCGATGCTTACGCGCATTTTGATGTCGTAGGCGTAGGAATTCCAGCCGGGCACATACGAAATCACGATAAATTTGGCGCCCAAGGAAAATACGGGATTGGAACTTTTGAAGGGGGCTTCGATACGCGCACGTCGCAGGGTCCAAGTTACCGCTTCAATTTTTTTACCGCTGCTTGCACTTTCTACGAATAACTTATAGGGTTCGTTCTCTAAAATGGGCTCGGTGGTTTTATAGAGGTAATTGGGATTGGTGGCGAAAATGCCTGAATCTTTAGCTACTTCATTCACCCTTTGCAAATCGATGCGTTTTCCGGAATTGATATGCAAAAGGGAAACGCGGGCATCTTTTAGGAACAGGCTATCTGGATTTTGTGCGATTTTGTAGGCACTTTCATCCTCATTCAAGAAGGCTTTGTTGATTTTGATGTATTGCACCGAATCGAGGGGATCGAGCAGGCCATAAACCACCATGATTTCTTTCCAATCGGCATTGATATCGACTTCGTTATCGCAAGCACTCATGCCAAAAGACAATCCCAAAACAAGGAAAAATCCTATAAATGATTTTTTTAACATCCACTTACAAAGGTATCGAAAAGCGGCTAATAATGTCCGGGCTTCGGAATTTGCTGCCAATATTTTGACAAAAATGCAGAGGTTCTCCAAAATATTGTCAAATATTGCAGTACGAAACATGTCTGTACACCGCGAAATTAAAAAAGTCACCACCCACGTATTGAGTGAAATGAAGCTCCGGGGTGAAAAAATATCGATGCTAACGGCCTACGATTATTCAACGGCAAAAATCATTGACGATGCCGGAATCGACGTCATTTTGGTTGGCGACAGTGCATCTAACGTAATGGCGGGACATGAAACGACGCTGCCGATTACCTTAGATCAAATGATCTATCACGCCAGCAGTGTGGTGCGTGCCATCGATCGCGCCTTGGTGGTGGTAGATCTGCCTTTTGGAAGTTATCAAGGGAACAGCAAAGAGGCCTTGAATTCCACCATACGCATAATGAAGGAAAGCGGCGCCCATGCCATTAAAATGGAAGGGGGTTCCGAAATCATCGAAAGCATCCAGCGTATTTTAACTGCGGGAGTGCCGGTGATGGGTCATTTGGGACTAACGCCACAGAGCATTTATAAATTTGGGACGTACACGGTGCGGGCTAAGGAAGAGGAAGAAGCGGAAAAGTTGATCCAAGACAGTTTGTTATTGCAAGAAGCGGGTTGTTTTGCCCTGGTATTGGAAAAAATTCCCGCCACATTGGCAAAGCGTGTCGCCGAGAATCTGAATATACCGGTAATTGGAATTGGCGCCGGCAATGGGGTCGACGGTCAGGTATTGGTATTGCACGATATGTTGGGAATCAACAAACAGTTCAATCCGCGTTTCTTAAGACGGTATTTGGATTTGTATTCTGAAATCAAAAACGCGGTGGGCCAGTACATTCAGGATGTGAAGAGTACGGATTTCCCGAACGAGAAGGAGCAATACTAGGGCTGGATTAAGGGCGGATTAAAATCCGCCGTTATTAGGGCCGGATTAAAATCCGGCCATTAGGGCGGATTTTAATCCGCCCTAATGGGGTTATTTTGTTGCCGTTAAACGCATCTTGCGGCGTGTTGGCTTGGCTTCTTTTTCTGCATCGAACGCTGCAATACCGCTGATTTCTTGGTCCACCAAGATACGACCGCAATGTTCGCAATCGGTAATCTTGATATGGGCGCGGATATCGCTATGACGTTGTGGAGGAACTTTAGAGAAACAACCTCCGCAGGCACCACGAACAATCGCAGCCACGGCCACTCCGTTTTTCATATTCTCGCGAATACGGTGGTAAGCACGGTTGTAACGCTCGTCTAATCTTTTGGCCGCATTTTCACGGTCCTTATTCAATTTATTGATCTCTTCTTCGTTCTCTTTTTCGATTTCTGCAAGTTCATTGCGTTTGAATTCGATGTCTGCACGGCGAGAATCCAGAGCGCGTTGGGTAGATTCCAACACTTCGTTCTTCATTTCGATTTGACGTTGAAAATCTTTGATTTTCTTTTCAGCCGACATAATTTCTAGGCCTGCGATTTCTTTTTCCTTATCGATGGCTTCGTATTCGCGGCTGTTTTTGATATTGCCCATCTGCTCATCGTATTTATGAATGGCAGCTTGGAATTCTTTTATGGCATTCTTTTTAGCTGAAATTTGCGCATTGTACTCGGCCATTTCGCCTTGGATATGCTGCAAACGGGTTTCAAGACCGGCGATATCGTCTTCTAAATCGGATACCTCCATGGGCAATTCACCTAATACAGCACGCAATTGATCTAACTTATTGTCGATGATCTGTAATTTCCAAAGGTCTTGTAATTTTTTTTCAACGGTTACGTCCATAGGGCTTATTTGTATTGTACTGGGTTGGTTTGTGTTTGTGCAAAAATGCTTGCAAAATTAGGCATTTTTTTCGATAATAGTTTATGGAAGATTTCAATTGTATATTTTTCGGACTCAAAATGCCCGATATCACAGAGTAAAAGTTGTCCTTCTGCATCAAAAAACTCGTGATATTTCACATCCGAAGTTACATAAGCATCGGCTTGGGCTCGGGCCTTTTTAATTAAAAAGGAGCCCGCACCGCCGCAGACTGCAACCCGTTGAATGGCTGTTTTATTGGTTTTTGTGAATTTCACAAAAGAAAGCTCCATGTTGTTTTTCAATAATTGCAAAAAATCGTCGACCGGAAGCGGCTCCGCCAAATCGCCAATCAATCCAGAACCCACTTGCGACCCTTCGTTTTCCAATTGAATCAACTCATAGGCCACTTCTTCATAGGGATGGGCCTGTCGCATGGCTCTTAAAACGGCCTGTTTTTGGTGTTCGCTAAGCAATACCTCTAAGCGCATTTCATCGGCGGTATGCCGCAATCCCAAGGTGCCGGTATGCGGATTGGCGCCTGCTGTAGGTCGGAAACTG
>JAULUW010000178.1:0-4494 GCA_032111345.1 Bacteroidia bacterium | reverse complement strand
CTTTCATGTAGTGGTTGAGGATTTCTGTTCTCATTTGTAAATAATTAACACTTTATTACGCTAAAAGTTTAGGTAATTTGACAAAGTGCTTTTACTTTGTATGCTGAAGTATGTTAAGCATTCAAGAGGATTATAATACCCAAAGGCCCCCACTCAGTATTGCCGAATACGGCAGAACGGTGCAGGAATATGTTGCCCATATTCAAAGCCTTCCCACCAAAGAAGAGCGCACCAAATGGGTCACCCAATTGGTAAACATTATGGCTACCCTAAATCCACAAATCAAGTTACAATCTGATTATCAAGCGGTTCTCTGGGGTCATATTTATCAAATTAGCGGTTATACCTTAGATATAGATTCCCCTTTTCCACTTCCTACAGAAGAGAAAAAGACAGAAAAGCCAGATCGAATTTTATATTCTGATACAGGAATTCGCTTCCGTTTTTATGGACGCAATCTTCAAAACATGATCGACAAAGTAACTGAAATCGAAGATGAGAACCTGCGTCAGGATTTAGTCAACTTAATTGCCTCGTTCATGTTCAACAGCTGTAAAATCTGGAATGATGAGAATTTGACGAATGAAGTAATCGCCGAACATTTGTCTATTTTATCCAAAGGGAAATTAAAATTATCTGGGGATGAGATTACGGTAACAGCGGATGCCAGCAGTCACTTCACCCCCAAAAAGAATTTCAGCAATACCAATCGCAACAATTTCAATCGCAAGAACAACAAAAACAACTTTAATAAAAACAAGCGGCATCGCCGTTTTTAGACATTTCACATGGCGTATTTTGAGATAGAGGGCGGTAATTCGCTAAAAGGGGAAATTACCCCACAAGGGGCTAAAAATGAAGCCTTGCAAATTTTATGCGCAGTATTATTGAGTGCGGAACCCATTCGAATTTCGAATATCCCTGAAATACGAGATGTTTTAAAACTGATTGATTTATTGAAAAATCTCGGTGTAAAAGTTCATCGCGAATCTCGAGGCACGTATCGCTTTCAATCTGATTCTGTGGATTTGGATTTTTTGGATTCGCCAGAATTCAAAATTCAAGGGGCTGCTTTAAGGGGTTCCATAATGATAGTTGGGCCATTACTAGCGCGTTTTGGGAAAGGGTATATACCGAGTCCAGGTGGCGACAAAATTGGCAGACGACGTCTTGATACTCATTTTGAAGGCTTCATTAAATTGGGTGCACAATTCGAATACCTGGCCGAAGAAAGTTTTTACCGGGTACATGCTGATAAATTAAAAGGCACATTCATGCATTTAGATGAAGCCTCGGTTACAGGAACGGCCAACCTTTTAATGGCCGCCGTATTGGCACATGGAGAAACCACTATTTATAATGCCGCTTGTGAACCCTATTTGCAACAATTGTGCAATATGCTGGTTTCTATGGGAGCCAAAATAGAAGGAATTGGAAGCAATAAGTTGAAAATAAATGGAGTTTCTCAATTAAGCGGTTGTGAGCACCAATGTCTTCCTGATATGATTGAAATTGGCTCCTTCATTGGAATGGCGGCAATCACCCAAAGTGAAATAACCTTAAAGAATTGTAGGATAGACCAACTGGGTATTATACCTAGAACTTTCCAAAGATTGGGGGTTCAAATGGAGTTTCGGGGCGATGACATTTTTATCCCGAAAAACGAACATTATGAAATCGATAGTTTTATAGACGGCTCTATTCTTACCGTTTCCGATCAAATATGGCCAGGTTTCACACCCGATTTGATTTCGATTGCCTTAGTAACAGCCACTCAAGCACGAGGTACCGTTTTAATTCACCAGAAAATGTTTGAAAGTCGCTTGTTCTTCGTTGACAACCTCATCGATATGGGAGCACAAATCATTTTATGCGATCCACACAGGGCAACGGTTATTGGGTTAGATCGCAAAACGCAATTAAAAGGCATCCGAATGTCGTCTCCCGATATTCGGGCGGGTGTAGCCTTACTCATTGCCGCTATGAGCGCTAAAGGGAAAAGTATCATAAAAAATATTGAGCAAATCGATCGCGGATATGAACGCATAGAAGAACGCTTGAATCCATTAGGTGCGCGTATTACACGATTTGAAGATTGATATTTATTAAGAAATGGAGACTTGTCACGCAGGTACGCGTTTCAATAAAACAACGTTAACGATTCATCCGAATGATTTTCCGAACAAAGGAGATATTACTATGGCGAAAAAATCGGTTTTGGGGCCATTCGTAAGGGTAAATCATTTATTGGATTCATCCAAAAGTTGATCGTAAAACAATTCATTGGGAGTGCTGTTGTAGAGTTTCTTAAATGCTCTAAACATCGCACTTTGAGATCCAAATCCACATTCCATTGCCACCGCTTCCAATTTTTTATTCTTGAATTCTTTTTTTCTATAGGATTTTATTAAGTCTTCACAGCGTTTATAGTTTCGATAATCAACGAATCCATGTTGATGGTGGTATTTGAAAATATACCGCAAATGGTGTAAAGGAATATTCAAATCACTTGATAGTTGTTCCAATCCATATTGCGTATTTCTGAAAGGGAATTGGGATTGCACGAACACTTCAATTTTATTAATTAGATTGTTGATATTGCTTTGATTCTGATACAAGGAATGCGCCAATTGAATATTTTCAGTATCCGCTTCACTTTTCCAAAAACCAGGGTGTTTTTCTGATATTTCTGTATCCACTCGGCTTTCTAAACTGGGAATATCCGCATACTCTGGATTATAAAAACGACTTATTTTCAAGCTATCAAATCGGTAAACGAAATACATAAAAACCGCAATTAATAAGGCCCGAATAAATGCAGCATTATCACTGATGGAACCCACCAAGGTAAAATTCAGGTCATTCGGTGCATGTATTAAACTGGTTAAAAACGCGGTTAATATGATCACACTTGGCATCAAAATATACAGTAGCCAACTAAACACATCGCGACCAAGTTCTCCAATTAAGGCTCCATGTCGGATAGATCTTGAGATTAATCTCAAACATAGTAGAACATAGAAAACTCCTATTAACGAAAAAGAAAACAAATACATTCTCGCTGAAATAATTCGATTTGAAACAAACAAAGTGTACTCGGCTAGGGATCCAAATTCCATATCAATTGGAATGGATGCGATTGAAAGAATAAGGAATATGAATACAATAAAAGCAGGAATAAAATGCATCCATACAGGGACTCCTTTTTTTTCCGAACCTTTAAGAGCAATGGATAAATGCAAAAATATGGCAGCAGGAACTAAAAACTGCACCGCTCCTAAAACCGTAATGAAATAAAATTGAGGGTCTAACAGATCGTATTTATTGCAAAAATGCATTAAAATCCGATGCGCACGCGCATATAAAATTATGGATAAGTACAGCAACATGGGTTGCTTTTTAAACCCAATTATTCCTAAATTCAGTGCCATAATTAAGGCCATTAGGCCGACAATCCCGGGAAAAAGTTGATACAACATTTGCAGAACTGACATATGACAAAGCTACGTTTTAATTCTTATGTTAATTTTAAACCCATTTTAAATTCAAGAAAAAACCAAGCAATCGGAAATTATTTTTTATAAAGTACTTACCGAATCAAAGTTGCAATCCCAAAATAAAAGGTCATTCCTGAATACGGTACCACTTTAAAAATATTGTTCAAATTGTCAGTTCCCAGAAATACAGGACCCAACCGTGTATGGATACCCAAATTTACATCATGTGTATAAGATTGATATCGAATGGGTAATGCGAATTCAAACCATTTATGTTCAAATCTAGGAATCACACTAATGTTACTGAGTTGTGAAAATTCCCATTTACTCCCAAGTTTTAGCGCTTGTTGCCAATGGGCACCAATCAATATACCGGGTAGAATTTTCCAATCTGCCTGCAATTGCAACGTAGTAGGCAACACTACTTGGGTCTTTTCGTTATTATTTTTTAGTACTCCTTGTTCGCGTGCCACTTCCAACGTATGGTCGAGAACCGCTTGACTTCCTTCCGATAAGGCCTGAATAAAATCAGGCGAATTTAATGCCATTCTAAAGGGTTGTACATCTGAATCGATAATATAACCTTCATTCTGATTGTTGTAACTGACGCTACCCAGATCCAAAACGGCGGCACTGAACTTAAAAGTATAATCTTTATAGCTTGGCCTCTCGTTTAACCCAGTTTCCATATTCCTTCCAATTTCCAGGGTAATACCAAGATCTAATCCATAACCAAACCCATTTATATTTCCTAAACTCGGCATACTCCCCAATAATACGCCTCTAAATAGTTGCTTCAGCACATTATTGTCGGTATAAGCCAATTCCATTCGACCCGAATTCATAATTATAGAATCCATACATTTTGTTGTAAACTGCGCCCCGGTATTGCAAATATTGACACTTCCCATCCCTAGAATTCCTTTTAAGGTAGTACCCAATCCAATTTTCAAATTAGAACTATTTACCATCCGATATCCCAAAACAGCGGAAATTT
>JAULUW010000177.1:0-3630 GCA_032111345.1 Bacteroidia bacterium | reverse complement strand
AGTTGCACCTTCTTGAGAAAGGGTAGTAGCCGAAGGGCTCCAACCTTGGAAAGATCCTGCAACATGAACACCATTTGCAGAAATGGTTTCGTTTTTCATGTCTACGGAAATTTTAACTGTGCGGGTTGTTTTTGCCGCCGCTGCTTCAATATCCCAATTGTCTTGTGCAATGATACCGTCTACAACATAATCCTGAGATCCGTTATACTGACGCAATACCACGCATTGCAAGCTGCTTAAATCACCCGCTGTGATAGTAGAACCGTAAGGTCCTAAGGTTGGAGTTGCAGGTTCCATTTTGATATCATCTCCATCAGCAAACACATACAAGCTAACAGAATCGTCATTATTTGAACCGGTATTAATGGTGTATTTCAAAACCACTAGATAGGTTTCACCAACATTCATCTCTGAAGTTGTGCCATCAGCGGTGTTTGAATTGAAAGACAAGCCTAATTTGAATTTTGTAGTATCAGAACCTTCCAAAACGTGTGTTCTCGCTCTGAAGGCAGTGGATAATTTCGCAAAATCAGGAGTTGCAGGCGTTTGATATTGTCCGAAATGGAACATATATCCAGCGGAGGTAACAGGGGCCGCTTTATTTACTTTCAGTAAAAATGAAGCGTAAACGCTTCCTGAAGTAGCATCAGAACTAAACGGACGGTTAATATCGTATCCGTTATTGTTAATTCTAGCTGCATTACCCACTGCGTTGCCTTTGTAATTGGTTTTAGAAAGTGTCAAGCCGCCATCATTTACCAAGATGGTACCAGATGTGCCACTGTGCACATACCAACCGTGATTGGTTAAGGCAGAATCTGCCGGGTAATCGAAATGCTCGGTCAGATACGTTGTTTGTGCCTTGGCCACGCCAATGGAAGCGGCAACAAACAAGATGAGTTGTAGGATTTTTTTCATTGTTTTGTTGTTATTTAATGGTTTATGATACAATATTAATATAAATAGGTGTCTTTTTGACAATTAGTTGTTCCCAAATTGGTTAAACCACATAAGAAATTCCACAAAAGTGAATACAATAATTATGGAAATTAGGTTCAGTTTGAATCCTACCTGAATCATTCTATTGATACGGATATGGCCGCTGCTGAATACCAACGTATTGGGGGGCGTAGCAACAGGCAACATGAACGCAGCAGAGGCGGAAATTGCGGTTCCCGCTAAGAAAAAATAGGGGTCGATTCCCATAGAAATTGAAATCGGTAAAAGTAAGGGGAGTACCACCACCGTTGCGGCCAAGTTTGACGTTAATTCGGTAAGGAAATTCATAAAAACCAACACCAACAATACAATAAGGGCAGGATGCAAATGGTTCCAAGTGGAAATCCATTCGGTCATCCATGTCGCCAATCCACTTTTATCAAAAGCAGCAGCCAAACTCAATCCACCCCCAAATAAAATAAGCGACCCCCAAGACAGTTTTTGGGTATCCTTCCATTGGATTAAGGGTTTGCCTTTACTCGATGTCCACGTAAATAAAATCAAAGCCGAAATAAGGGCAATGAGCGTATCGTCAATATGTGGAAACAAGGGCTCTATTAAGGTGCTGCGGAATATCCATGCCAATGCCGTACATGAAAACACCCACATAACCTTTTTCTCATCGGAAGACATAGGTTTGAGCTTTTCAAGTTGAATCTTACTCAAATGCGATTCGGGCACTTCCCTTTTAAGCGATCGGGTCAAGAGATACCAAGTACAAACTAAAACAATTAATGCCAAGGGGAAGGCCCAACTCATCCATTCCATGAAGGTAATTACCCGGTGCAATTTTTGTTCCATGAAACTGGCAAAAACCAAATTAGGCGGCGTTCCAATTAAGGTGGCAATGCCTCCGATGGAAGCAGAATAGGCAACTCCCAGTAACATGGATTCTGCAAATTTGGAATCCGCACCTAAAGCAAGGGAACGGATTAAGGATAATGCTATTGGCAGCATCATTACCGCGGTTGCCGTATTGGAAATCCACATCGATAAAAATGCCGTAGCGGCCATTACTCCACCAATCAATTGTGCAGGTTGGGTGCCAAAAATAGAAATAATTTTGAGCGCAATGCGTTTATGTAAGTCCCATTTTTCAATTGCCAGCGCCAAAATAAATCCCCCTAAAAAAAGGAAAATAAACGGATGCGCATAGGGAGCAGCCGCAGATTTCAAATCCAAAATTCCAAAGAATGGAAATAAAATTAGGGGCAATAATGCAGTAGCTTCTATTGCAATGACTTCTGAAATCCACCACGCAGCCATCCACGCTGTTATGCCCAGCGTATATTTGCTTGTGGCCGACATGCCTTCAAAGGGCAATAAAAAACTAAAAACACAGAATAAAACAGGACCTAATGCAATAATAATCCCTCTAATTTTGAGATATAATAGGAGATTTTTCATGGGTATAGCCATTGCAATGCGGCTTTTGCGTTTCCTAAGAAATCGTGTTCAACACCCGCATTTTTTTTGAATTTCCAAGAAAGGGGAAAGCCGTTGGTACTGGCCTGTTTTTGACATTCATTAAAATAATATTCGGCCCGTTCCACGCGGTTTATTCCCTGTGCATCCGATTCGGTATCATGTCGAAGCGCAGAGGAATTGGGGTCCGTATCGAGACTTCCCACGCTGATTAAAATGTTTTTTGCAAAAATATCTTCGAGATTCGATTCGATTAATCCCGTCTGACCCAAGCCATAGGGAAAGTCAATATCGGTTCTGGGGAGGGTATACCACCCCGATGCTGCGCTCACGGCTTTTTTCATTCGGGAATTGGGCACGAAGCTGAAATAGCGATGTACAAATTGAGCTCCTGCTGAATGGCCGAACATGTCGTAATATTTAAGCGCACTTTCGAGACTTCCTGTGAATTTATCGAAGATTTTTTCGACCAAAGCAAAGGTCCATTTGGAAGGATCGCGCAATTCTTCTTTCTTGGCATTTTCACCATTGTCGAACATGCCCCCTAATTGATAGGCATTGGATCCGGGGAATAACGAAGTGCTGAATTCAGGGCAAATTATAATAAGGTTGCGCGTTTCTGCTTCTTTTAAAAGCAGATTTCGGCAATTTTCTGCATCGCGGCCGTTTCCGTGAAATACAAATAATATGGGGGATTGGGTATGGGCATTTTTAGGAATGTGATAAAAGACCTTCATTTTGGGCGCATTGGAATCTGAATTAATAGGAAATTTGAGGAAACCACTTCCCGAAATCTCCTTTGTATTTAGAGGAAGTCCCCCAGAGGCCGCCGGTTCCTCACATCCCCAAAATAAGAATAGGGTGATCCACAAAAATCCAAATCGTCTGCCGTTCATCAATTTGCAAATTGGATATACTTTTGGGCTAGAATACATACCAGTTGTTCAAATTATTGCATGCCACTTCGCCAGTTTTTGTATAATAACCGATGCCGGCGTACTCGAATACCCCAAGATCAAGCCCTGTTGCGTGGGATTTTCTATATACAAACTGCTTAGACTTTGCGTAACAATTTCGTGCTGAAGCAGGGTATTTGAGATTTCTGTATCCGATTGTCCGCAATTAAGAGGCATGTGGACCAACAAGTGCAAAGCGGATGTTTCTTTGAATGTCCAATCGGGGAATAAACTGGCAGCCACAGTCATG
>JAULUW010000176.1:0-3326 GCA_032111345.1 Bacteroidia bacterium | reverse complement strand
TCAGCGATTTCATGGGAATCATTCCTGCTATTACGGGCAAAGTGGAACTGGTTTATGAGGGCGAACAAGAAGGCGGCGCCTTTGTGGCCGAGCAACTCATCAAATCGGCGGTTAAAAGCTTGATTCCAGGGTATTTCCCCCGAATAGAAAAATTGAGTAAAAAGACGGAAGCTACGCCCTATGATGAACTATTGGCCGAGCTTATTAGTGAAGGCGGTATTGTGTTGTACGACGACAGTGCAGAGGCGGAATATGTGGAATCCTTAAATGAGATTTCGGCATTAAACGACCTGCTCGGTCAATTCCAAAAAGATTTGCAAAAAACGGATCAAAATTTCTACAAGGAGCTCATTTTATGGTATTTGGCAGAACACCAAAAGATTGGCAAAGAGCGCTTGGAAAATGGTTTTGATTTTGGCGATTTGTTTTAAGTCATGCACGGAATATACGCCTATCACCATAGACGTATAGCAATAATTATCCCAAACCTAACTTATCCCTTTTAATTGGGTAAAATCTTCAAAGCCATGCGCTTGAAGCTTTTTCAACAAATGAGAACGGGTATTTCGAATATGAGAATAACTCATATTCAACATATTAGAAATTTCTTTTGCTTTAATTCCCTCAATAGAAAGAACCAAGATATCTTTTTGCGTTTGGGATAATTCTCCGAATACTTCAGCAATGATAACATTCGGAGCATTCCATTTTTCAAGGAGGGCATTACGTTCAAAATCATCCTTAAAATCAATGGAAATCAAGGCATCTAAATCCTGTCTAATTTGAATAATTTCAGGATCTTTATTGAAATTTCCCTGTTGCAATCTTTCGCTGATTTCGTTCGCTTTTTTAACGACCAAAGCTGAAATCGCATTCATTTTGGATTGCAATCGACCCTCTAATTTAAAACGCTCTGTTTCCGTCACCTTAAGTTCCAATTCCATTTTCATCAGGTTGCGTTGTTCCCTTTGAAGCTTATTTCTGAAAATTAAGATCCCCAATAATGCCAACACCAACAACACGATAAGAGCCACTAAAATCTGCTGGTATAGAATGGTTTTCCGTTGTTGAATGTTGATTTTTTGAATCTCATCAAATTCTTTTACGAAATTCTGAAATTGCATTTTTTCATTAATATCCATGGAGTTCAAAGAATCGGAAAAACGGTTAAAACGCAAGGAATACGAATATGATTTCTCTAAAAACTGCGTCACCTCCCTGGTTGCACCCGATCTCAAGGCCTTTTGCGCTAAAATCTGGTATAATTTGGATGCGTTGCCTTCAAATAAAAAATAATCTCCGATAGAATCGATATCGCTTTCTTTAAAATTCAATACTTCCAATAAGCTCGGATACGTATAAATCGTTTTGGCCCAATCGATATTATTTTTAGATAATATTTGATATCGATTTTGATAGAGTTCACTTTTAAAATGACTTACAAAATCCGAGAAAGCCTGCGTTCCTTCAGTTTGTTTGAGTTTGATGTAATTGACTAAAAAATCATCGTGAAAAACCGGCATCAGGGAATCATATTGCAACTCCGACATCAACAATTTTGCCTCTTTCCGTTTATTCATGGAAATGAGTAACCGGGCATAATTGAGCTTTATCAGTTGCCCTTGATAACTGGTGTTTTTTACCTTTAATTCATCCGAACAATCTAAGAAATAACGCTCTGCCTCCTTCAACTTATTTTGGGAAATTAATATGGCTGCAATGTTATTATTCAGCACGGGATTCTTACCCTTGCGCTTTTGAAGATACTCATACGCCCTTAGGAAATAGTTTATGGCTGTTTCCTCTTGTTTGAGTTCGTAATAAACGGCGCCACAATTATTTGCAAAACGCTCGATTTCAACATCTAAATTAAATCGCAGCACCAATTGATACCCTTGTTTGAAGGCTGTTGCGGCATCCGTAAATCGCTGGCCTAAATAGTGGTATTGACCCAGTAAATTGAGATAATTCAAAATCAATACGGTATCTGAATTGCTTTTGAAATACGAACTGTTTTCAATGGTATCTAAATGAAGCCTTAATAATTCTTGGCTGTAAATATCTCGATATGCAATATCCAATTGCATATTCATTTGTTTGGGTTCCGATTTTATTTGTTTAAAGTAGTCATGTGCCCAAAGCATAAAAGAATCTGACCTTTTCGGGAAATTCTTTTGTTTGAGATTATAATAAACCACCCTGCCAAATTGATTGGGTATATCTTTTTCATTCTGAATGATGAAAGACTTGAGCGAATCTAAATCCGTACAATTGTATCCGAAATGTTGCAATTCGGCTTTTGAGATATCCCGATTACAGGAAAACATCCCTACACATACCAATACGATGGCAGCCAATTTATTCGAAAGATAAAAGCATCTAAGATTATTCATAAAGATCGTTTTTTACTCCAATACCAAGCTATGCGTAAGCTAAAAAAGACATGTGCGTTATCTCCACTTATTGAAATAACGCACAGTTGAAAGCTATTTAATCAATCATTAATGCGACAAAATACTCAATTTTTCGACATGCAACTTTCCCGATTGGGACCGGATATGCATCAAATACGTACCCGCAGACAAATGCGATAAATCGATTTCTTTTGAAGCGAATTCTGTGTTTGATTGCCACACCCATTGACCCTGGGCATTGAAAACCTGAATCTGAAGGGCATCCGAGCTCGTATTATTTATCGTAAATCTGCCCGTAGATGGATTGGGATATACGGATACGGCAGCACTCAAAGATGCATCGGAAAGTCTATCTAAGGTAGCAATAGCTCTTGATTCACACGTACAGCCGTGATCATCTGTGGTAGCTATCATACGCATGTCATAAGCCCCGTCTTCTGGGAGCGAATATACCACTGCCGCTGAAGTACCCTGACTCGTTTGTTCTTGAAACCATTTCAAATTCCAAGTATATGTTACATTATCTTGACCGCCTGCAACTCCGTCTGAAGCAGGTTCAAACTTCAAGGCATAATAGGCCACATCATAAGCAGGGGTGCTGATAAACTCACATGTCCGAGGCTTTTCCCATATATTAATGGGTTGCACCAACTGACTCTCACAAGCTCCGTTTAAAGTGGCACGCAAGGCTACATTAAGCGTGCGTGATTGTGCCGTATTGAAGGCGTGATTCCGCTCAAAATCTTGATGTGTGGTGCCATCCGCAAAATCCCAAAACCAGCTAACCTGATCTCCGCTTTTCAATTGGGTTTTGTTTTTAAAATAAACGGTATCCCCACTGCAAGCGTCTTCTAAGGTAAATTCTGGTTTCAACTCTCTTAACACGCGCACCGTGCGCATCGATGTTTCCGA
>JAULUW010000175.1:0-6365 GCA_032111345.1 Bacteroidia bacterium | reverse complement strand
GATACAGATTCAGATAACGACGATGTATTAGATTCTGAAGAAGGTCTTGGAGATGCCGATGGAAATGGAATTCCAGATTATATCGACGCACAATTCCGAATCCCAGAGGCCTTTTCTCCCAATGGTGATGGGGTAAATGAAGTATTAGAGATTAAAGGGTTGAAGGTGTATACAAATGCGCAACTCCTTGTATTTAATCGAAACGGACAAGTAGTTTTTGATTCTGGAAATGGATACAAAAACAATTGGGACGGAACAGGCAATTCAACAGTTCCAGGACTTTCAAACGAACTTACAGAAGGCCTCTATTTTTATGTGTTCAAACCAAACGCACAGAACAGAGAAGATATAACCGGCAATATTTACATCAAGCGTTAATCCATTAAAAAAGCAGTATGAAAAAGTTTAGAATATATAGCCTATTGTTCGTTCTTTCGGGAATTTCAATAACGGCAGATTTATCGGCTCAGCAGGAGCAAATGTATTCCCATTACGACTATAATGCACTTGCACTAAATCCAGCGTATGCGGGTTCGAAGCAAACCTTCGTGGCAAATAGCCTAGCAC
Organism: Bacteroidia bacterium; assembly: GCA_032111345.1. GTDB lineage: Bacteria > Bacteroidota > Bacteroidia > NS11-12g > UBA955 > VMCP01. The sequence goes on along the minus strand of JAULUW010000175.1, from coordinate 5,798 downwards.
GTATGCAATGGCTAAATGTGCCAGGTGCTCCTAGATATTATAATTTAGGCGTTCACAGCCCTATCGTTGGAGATTTTGGTGCAGGATTAAACCTTCAGACCGGCAGTATAGGTAAGTTTCAAAGAGCGAGTGCCATGCGTGAAACACAAGTGGCGCTCTCATTAGCATGGAACAAGCAAATTACCAAAGACCTGCGCTTGGCGGTAGGTTTAAGAGGGGGCTTATTTAATTACAACATCAACTTATCTCAGTTAAATCGAAATGAAGATATAGATGTTGCTTTTCAGAATAACGATTTGAATATTTTAGCTCCGATGACAGGTTTTGGTGTTTATCTATATTCAGAAAAGTTTTTTGCAGGTATTTCAGCCCCTCGCATGGTATTTGTTGGTGATAATCCCGTAAACAATATAGACATCAGTTATGCTACCAGCACACAGTATTATGGCTTTGCAGGATATGTGTTTGACGTTAACAGCGATTTGAAAATCAAACCCACAACGCAAATAAAAATCGCGGAGGGAGCACCGGTACAAGTGGATTTGAATGTTCATGCCATTTATATGGACGATTACTCAATCGGTGCGTTTTATCGCACAGGAGGGGAAGCGGGCATCATGGCAATGGCCCAAGTAACGCCCAATTTTTCTTTGGTATATTCTTATGACCATCGTTTGGCTCCAATTAATAGTTACGTAAACGGTTCGCATGAATTTGGTCTTCAATACACCATTCCTTATGTTGAGAATCGCAGAGTAATTGCCCCACGTTATTTCTAATAAAACAAGTAATGAAAAGCATAAAAATAAATGTTTCAAATAGAACTATCCTCATGGCGCTTGCGTTTTTCTGGGTAGGTGTTTCTAGCGCACAAAAGGGAATGTTGAAGCTCCTTAAACAGGAAAAATACGAAGAGATTGTGCGCAGAAATGATAATAAAACAGTAGCAAAAACACGCGATTATCCCAATCAAAAGATATTAGCGTACGCATACAGCCGGATGGAAATTACAGACAAGGCCTTCGATGCATATTTTGAGCTCGCTGAAAAGTATCCAAACGAGGTGAGTCCTTTGGATCTTTTGTATTTTTCTCTCTCTGCGAGAAAAATGGAAATGTATGGATTATCAGACTCTATAATTCTGTTTTTAAAGGATAATTTTTATTCGGGAGTTCCTCTTTTTGACGAACTAACCCCCGATTTTTATCAAGAAAACAAAGAGAAACGCCAAGATTATTGGGCAGAGTTTAACTTTACGGAGAACTATACCGTTAAAAAAATCCCCCAAAGTAGCGCCAAAGGCGATTATGGTTTGATTACGACTCCAGATGGAAAAGCCTTCTTTACTCAAACAAAAAAAGAAAAAGGCCTTTGGAAAATTAGGTCCGCAACGCATTATGCTCCATACAATGTGATCATGAAGGCAAAGTTCAACGATAGCACCCTCGGGGCCGCCAAGGAAATAGAGGTTAATCGTTCCAGAACGCATCAATATGTATCCCATTACGACGAAGCAAATGGTTTGGTATACATTACACGAAATGCTGCCAAACCCAATGCAGATAGAGAGCGTTTGTTACAAGTTTTTGCACTTAAACAAGTGGGTAAGAAATGGAAAGAAATTCCTTTTCAGCTGAATAACGACAAATATAATGTTGCAGACCTTGTAATTGCGCCCGATGCTAGCAAAGTGGTTTTTGTTTCCGATATGCCCGGGGGATATGGTAAGTCAGATTTGTACGAAGCACCGATTATCTCTAACGGACCAGAAGGGGTTAAAATAGGGGAACCCGTAAATATGGGGCCACAAATAAACACGATGCTTCGTGATAATTTTCCTCGTTTTAGCAATACCGGTGATTTTTATTTTTCTTCGGAAGGACATTTGGGTTTTGGAGGATTGGATATTTATACCATTGATAGAAACTCAAACATGATTCTCAATGTTGGGAAACCATTAAATAGCAATGGCGATGATTTTGCACCGCTAATCTTCGAGGGCAATGGTGTTTTTGCCTCTAATAGAGATAACAAATCCATGAACGACGATTTGTATTATTTTAGATTTGGCGATACCGATTCGACCCAAAAAGCACCTACTCAAGACGAGTTAATCGTGGAGGTATACGATGAGGAATCTGGAGAAATAATCCCCAATGCTGCATACACCTTGGATAACTTGGAAGATGATAATGTGGCGATTAAAGGAGAATTAGATGAAAATGGAAATTCCATTTATTCTGGGATTCCCAAAGACGCTAAAGTGCAACTTTCTGCACATCCATGTGGTTACAAATATGGTGCGATTAGCAATTATATAGTTACCAATGATGGAAAGCGCAAATTGCGTTTAGGCCTTCAGAAATTTAGAGTTGGGGAGGATTTAGGACTTTTGTTTGAGGTCAAACCCATTTATTATGAACTAAATAGCTATCAATTAACGCGACAGAGTAAGGAAGAACTAGATCGTGTAGCGATTGTAATAAAAGACAATCCTGGCCTTAGGGTGCAATTAGGTTCTCATACGGATTCTAGAGGAAGCAATGAAAGTAACCTTACACTTTCTACCGCTAGGGCAAAGTCCGTTTATGATTATCTCATTAAAAAAGGCGTTAAATCCAATTCGATTTCATACAAGGGTTTCGGAGAATCAATGATCATGAATAAGTGTTTAGACGGTGTGGAATGTAACGATCAAGAACACGCTCTCAACCGCCGTACCGAATACATCATTTCAGGGTTATTGCCTTGTGACGGTTCTGTAATTATAGACAAAAACCCATTGGCAACAAACGATCCAAACGACAATTTCCAAGACAATCAAACATCTCAGGGTTCTGATAAAGTTGGCAAAAATACAAAATCAAAGAATCCAAATACAGGGGTCATTAATCAAGAAGATCTAGTTCAAAGCGATATGACAATGGGCGATGCGGATGGTGACGGAATCCCAGATTATTTAGACCCAGATTCTGACAATGATGGTATTCCAGATGCAACAGAGGGTCGTGTTGATACCGATAAAGATGGGTTACCCAATTTTATTGATTTGGATTCTGATAACGATGGTATCCCTGACCGTATGGAAGGTTCTTCCGATTTTGATCGCGATGGTGTTAAGAACTTCTTGGATACCGATAGCGACAATGATGGAATTCCTGATAATTTAGAGGGTGCGGGCGATCCTGATAACGACGGAAATCCAAATTATTTAGATTTGGATTCAGACGGTGATGGAATCACAGATAAGCTGGAAGGTACTCGCGATTCTGATAATGATGGAGTCTTGAACTTCTTAGACCAAGATTCAGACAATGACGGTATTCCAGATAGTGTTGAGGGAGTTAAAGATACGGATGGAGATGGTATGCCTAACTACCGCGACGATGATTCAGATAACGACGGTATTCCTGACAAGGTGGAAGGGATTAAAGACACAGACAACGACGGCAAAGCGGATTATATCGATACCGATTCGGACGAAGATGGTATACCAGATAAATTTGAAGCCCCTTCCAACTATAAAAACTATCCCAAAGAGATAGTGCCGAATAAAACGGGTAATCTAAAATCCGAAATTTCAAGCAATTCTCTAAATGATGGGTCCATGGCAGTAGATAAACCCGCCCCACAAAACACACAAAATGTGAAAAGCTCAGATTACCTCGAAACTTCAATAGTGCCAGGAATTGTATTTCGCGTTCAATTTAAGATGACCACCAATCCCTTGAATGAGGGTACCGTGAACGAGATCGGGTTAAAGGATCTTTATATGTACCGCTCCAGTCAATATTATAAGTATTGCAGTGGCGCTTTCAATACTGAAAAAGAAGCGGAGGCATATAAAACGGAACTTAGAAATATGGGTTACAAAGACGCATTTGTCGTTAAATTTGACGATGGCGTGCGCGTAATGAAATAATATAAATATATTCATAAATTGAAGGGGGGCAAATAGCCCCCCTTTTTTTGTGAAATAAAGATACTAAATTAAAGACTTGATCCTTTAAAATCTGAACGTGCTGGAGTAAAGTACAACCGTACTACTTTGTACGGATCTCTCTAAAACGCGCGAAGCAGAAAATTCCCTTGTTATTCTACCGAGTTTTGAGTAAAAATGGACTGTTTCTGTATGTAATAACAGACAATGTTATAAAATGTTATTTTAACCCCTTTTGGGGCGTAGTATCTTTGTAGGTGTTATCAGAACACTTTCTCTATGCAAAGCATGTAATCTGACAACAGGCGTTAAAAGCGTTCAAAATATGTTAATTAAAATTAAAATGTATACAATTCAAAACACAAAAAACAGAATTCGCTTTTTCCTACTTATTCTTTTTTTGCTTGCTTCCCACAAAATTATTGCGCAACCTACCACAACGATATTAGGAGTTCTTGATGCTTCTTGTTATCGCACTCCAACTGGGGTGATTTCTGTTGAATTTAGTCACACTGTTTCCACTACGTTTAAAGTGGAGTTAGATTCTGCGGGAACAATCCTTCAAACATACACCACGTCAATTCCCACAGCTGCAAATAATAAAAGGGTGCACGATTTCGTGGGAGTTTATGGATATACGGGGTATTCCGTGAAAGTTACAGAAAACGCCACATCAACGTCTACAACGATATCTTCGATTAACGTAAACGAGCCCTTACCGGTATTACTCTCTAATAATGCTGGGGCGTCTAAACTTCAAACAACATGTAAGGATTCGGCGACTGGAATAATCGTAATGAACGTATCGGGTTTAACCTATCCGTACAAATATTCTTGGAATACCGATACCAGTGTGAAGGATTCCATTTACACCAATGTAAAAGCTGGAAATCACGTGTTTATGGTGGTTGATAAAAACAATTGTGTTTTTAAACAAACCATTACAATTACAGAGCCCACTGCGGTTGTTTTGTCCATCTCGGTAACGAATTCCGTTTGTGACGGATCTGCTTCTGTTTCCTTGTCTGCTGTGGGAGGGACAAGTCCCTACACCTACGATTTAAGAGGAACCGGAACTTTTGTTTCTTCAAATACATTTACGAATCAGAACGACGCCAGTGGTGTGTTTTCAGCAGTGAAAGACGCTAATGGATGTGTGGATAAAGAGGCCCTTGTTATAAAACACACAGACAATGTTAGGCCTACCGCTCGTACTAAAAATATTAATGTTGTTTTGGATTCGGCAACAGGTTTAGTAACGGTAAATGCCGCGGACTTAAATAATGGTTCCACTGATAATTGCGGTTCGCTTCGTTTTGCACTTGCGGATAGCGTTTTTGATTGTACCGATTTAACACGAAGTGTAAGATTTTATGCAAGAGATTTAAATGGGAACACGGACTCTACGCGTGTTGTGAGGATCGACATAAAGGATGTAACACCGCCTACGCTTATTACCAAGAAAATAACACACGTATACTTGGACTCCTCAGGTAATGCATCAATATCTCGCTCAACCATTGATAGTATTTCCTTCGATGCGTGTGCAATAGATGAAATATTGATGTACTTAAATCCTACTTCGTTTAACTGCGGTGACGTTGGAACAATCATCGATGTAGACTACGAACAAGAAGATTATTCGTCAAATAGATCAAGTGTAATTGCAAAAGTTGCAGTCCACGATACGATAGCGCCCGTCCTTAAAACAAGAACGGTTTCTACACAATTTTTAAATGCAAACGGTGTTTTCACCTTGGGCATCAGCAAGGTGGTTCAATCTGTAAGCGACGCATGTGGAATCGATAGTTTATACTTTGCATCCTCAAAGGATACCGTCCTCAATTTTGATTGTTCA
>JAULUW010000174.1:0-3748 GCA_032111345.1 Bacteroidia bacterium | reverse complement strand
GGCGCTTTTTTATATTCGGGGGAAGCGGGTTCCGGCTTGGGTAGTTTTACACCCCGTTGGGAACAAATTACCCAATTTTTCAATCCGTGGATTTTGAAAATGGCTTCTTGGCGCCGATTTATAATGGTGCTTATGGCGGCTCGAAGCGCTTGGCTCTTATACCGCCGATTCCGCTTTGCCGAAATACATGCCATCGGATCTTGGTATTTGGCTTGGGGACTTGCCCTTTTGGCGGGGATGATTTTCATGAGCTTGGGCGCGCACGGATACCTGCATTATGCCATCCCCTTTACCTCGGTTTATGCGTTCGGATTTGTATTGTTTTGGGTCGATGGAATTCAGCTGCTATCTTCAAAATTGGGAAAGGTATTTACACCTTGGCTCTTATTGGGAACCGCCTTACTCTTTGGGTATCGAAACGAAATCAATGCCCCGGCAACCCATGCTTTAAATCAGAGCCTTCAAAGCCTGGAAATGCGGGAAATTTGCAAGAAAATCCCCCAAAATAGCCGGGTGTATGTCGATAAGGAGCATTTCGGGCGCTTTTATTATTACCTCAATGCCCAAAAAGTTTCGCGCTACCCCGTTCCGTATTACACCTATTTTTACAATCCCGCAGACAATCAGAGGCCCGATTTAGAGGCACATCGGAATCGTTTTAAAGCCGATTTCCTGCATAATCCCCCAACCTTTATCCTTTCAACCCAGCGCAGCGAATGGGCGAATGTTTTTGATTATGCCAAAATCATCCCTTGGCTCGATGCCCATTATTTTCTATGCGATTCCATTTCTAATAATGCGTATAATTCCAATAATGCGTACACCTTATATATAAGGAAATTCCGGCCTTGAAATTGTACGACGCCATAGCGCCTGTGTATTCTTTATTGCACCGTTTGAGCATGCCCTCAAAATCGCACTTGAACGCCAAATTACACCTACAAGAACCGGGTAAATTGCTCGATATCGGTTGCGGCAATGCCCACTCTTGGTCGCATTGGAGTAAACACGAATGTTGGGGCGTAGATGCTTCTGCGAAAATGTTGCAAACCGCTCCGAGGGAATTTCAAGAACGCCTGAAACATGCCGATGCCCGGAATCTGCCCTTTCGCGATGCCGAATTTGATATCGTGGTACTGGCCCATGTATTAAGCACCACCCCAGATCCCGAGCACATTATGTCCGAAGCCCATCGCGTTTTAAAGCCCGGAGGCCTGTTAATCCTACAAAATCACGATTCCCAAAATTGGCACTTATTAGATCGCTTGATCCAACCTTTTGCCCGGATGTTGGGGGTGCAATTGCCCTTTTTCATTACCTCACATATCGATAATGCCTCTTGGATTCTCCTCGATACCCAAAAATTGGGTCGCTTTTCCTATTTCAAATTGATAACTTTGCGGAAGCTTTGAAGATTAAATATTTCATAATCGCTATTTCCCTGCTGTTGAGCCTTTTCGTGTATGTGTTTTACCGCACCGAACAAACCTTGGTAAATTACCTCTGCATTCAACTCGTCGGAATCGATGCGTTTTCCCAAAGCCGAATATGGATGCATGCCCATGTAACGCTTTCCGGTTTTCAACGCTATTCCCTACCCGAAGCCCTATGGATTTTATCCATAACCCTGCTTTCCAAACGCTATGTGTTCCATTGGGGGAAGAAAGTCTTTTCCATGTATTATATACCCTTAATTTTAGCGCTGGGATTTGAGGTTTTTCAATATTGGGGATGGTCCGCCGGACATGCCGATGTGCAAGATTTATGGGGTGCTGTATTGTTCTGGGGCTTGGGAATGTGGCTCTTCCCAGAGCGCGAGCCCAAAATTTCTTTATTCAAAAACATGAATATTCATACCCTATTATGCACGGGAACGTATGCGGTTGTATATTTGGCGCACGTAATAAAAGGATAGATGCCCATATCCCCCAAAATTTCTGTCGAAAAACCCTTTAAAGTATTGCGATATGTGCAATTAGCACTGTCCTTTTGGGGTATTTTTTACTGGATACAACACGGTGCATTTACCGCCGAAGCAGACTCCAATATCCATGCAGAAATCAATTTTTATCGGGGATTAATGACCCTGCATTTCTTTTTTGGTTTGCATGCATTTGCCATCTTGCTTCAAAAGAAATTTACGTGGAAACGATGGGCCAAGGAAATCGCCTGGCGAATTGCCCAATTATACATTATCGTATTGCCCCATTGGGGACTGATTGAATGGTTCAGCTCTGATTATATCTTCATTTTTGGATACGTGTTTCTGGTGAAGTTATCCGTGGTAATGGCCTTTATTGCCGATCTTTCGGTGATCGACTTGCATTACACGCGAAGAAATTTACCGCCACCCGTAATCTTTGCAATGAGTTTCAGTTTGATATTCTTTATTGGAGCATTCTTACTCATGGCTCCCCGTTCTACCCACGAAGGCATCTCTTTTATCGATGCCCTCTTTACCTCCGTAAGTGCCGTTTGCGTTACCGGTTTGGTGGTGGTAGACACCGGAACCCATTTTACCGTTTTCGGTCAGTCTGTGATTATGGCCCTCATTCAAATTGGAGGCTTGGGAATTTTAACCTTTGCAAGTTATTTCTCCTATTTATTTAAAGGAGGCGCTTCCTATGAAAATCAATTGGCCCTGAGCGACATCAATTCCTCTAACCGCATTTCCGAAGTATTCCGAACCCTGAAATATATTATCGGTATTACCTTGGTGGTAGAAGGACTTTCTGCAATCGCCATTTATTTCTCTCTCAATCCCAAAGACTTTCATTCTTGGAATGAGCAGGTGTTTTTTGCCTCATTTCATGCCGTTTCGGCGTTCTGTAATGCCGGATTTTCTACCTTGTCTGGAAGCATTTATACGGGAAATTTCGCGTTCAATTACGGCTTTCAATTGATTTTGATTGCCACCTTTGTTTTTGGGGGATTGGGATTCCCCATCGTGGCCAATACCGTTGAATATTTGCGCTATTGGATCCGTAAAACGATTTTTGCAAAAACCAAAGGACAGTACCGCCCTTGGGTTTTTAATATCAACTCCCGTATAAATTTGATTACCACACTCGGTTTGATTTTTATCGGAACCCTCATTTTTTATCGCTTAGAAGCCCAAAACACCTTGGCCCAACACGAGGGCTGGTCTAAATGGATTGTAGCCCTTTTCGAAGCCACCACTCCCAGAACCGCCGGTTTCAATAACATCGATATGGCGCAACTTACATTGCCTGCCATTTTGTTGACTATGGGATTGATGTGGATCGGTGCTTCCCCCGCAGGTACAGGTGGCGGTATCAAAACCAGTACCCTGGCCATCATGATTTTGAATGTATTCAGCATGGCCAAAGGCAAAGACCGTATTGAAATTTACCGCCGGGAAATCTCCAATAATTCCGTACGCCGTGCCTTTGCCGTGGTCTATTTATCGCTTTTAATTATTTTCTTGGGAATTTTGAGCATCAGTATCCTAGAGCCCAAACTGCCTACACGCGATGTGGCTTTTGAAGTGGTATCCGCCTTTGGTACCGCGGGTTTGAGCCTGGGAATTACCCCCTTATTGGGGTATAAAGCCAAAATCGTTATCATGGGGATCATGTTTATCGGCAGAGTGGGTATGTTAACCCTGCTATTGGCCTTCGTCCGAAAAACCAAAGAAAAGAGTTACCGATATCCCAAAGAAGACATTAATATTAACTAAGATTGTAAACGATTTTAACGCATGAAATACATCATTATCGGTTTAGGC
>JAULUW010000173.1:0-4210 GCA_032111345.1 Bacteroidia bacterium | reverse complement strand
CCAAAGTGGCATTTTAGGGATGCACAATATTGTGGAACGGCCAATAGCTGAAAAAGGACAGGTTGTAATTAGACCGATGATGTATCTGGCGTTGAGTTACGATCACCGCATTATCGATGGCCGTGAGAGTGTAAGTTTCCTAGTACGTATCAAAACATTGCTTGAGAATCCTGAAATGTTACTTAGCGGTAAACGCCCAGAAGAAGCACTTTTAGGATTATAAAATGCATAATCACGAACACCACGATCACCATGTGCTCATGGGGAATAAGTTCCTTTTAGGCATAATTATGAACGTGGTGTTTGTATTGGTTGAACTGTATTACGGTTGGAAAATAAATTCAATTTCCCTTCAAGCGGATGCATGGCATAACCTCAGTGATGTATTAGGTTTGGTCATAAGTTGGTTCGCCTTTCGCATGGCCGCAATTCCTCCGAGTGGGGTCTTTACGTATGGTTTTAGCAAAGGAACCATCCTTGCATCCTTGGCAAATGCAGTACTTTTGTTTCTGGCTATAATATATATGGCCCAATCGGCTTCTTACCGATTGTTTCACCTGGTAGAACCAGACCCGAATTCTATTATGTGGATTGCCGGTGTGGGTGTTGTAATAAACACGCTCACCGCACTTCTGTTTATGAATAGCAGCGAATTGAATAATCGGGCAGCCTTTCTTCACATGGCGGCAGATGCCCTGGTTAGTGTGGCCGTTATTGTCGGAGCTTGGTTGATGTCACTAGGTATGGGAGTTTGGATAGATCCTGTGCTGGGTTTAGGTATTTGTATTGTGATTTTCATAGGTACTTGGAGACTTTTTGGTAGCAGTTTACGACTGAGTCTAGATGGGGTTCCAGAAGGTATTGATATGGAGGTTTTATCGAATAAAATTAATGAGATAAAAGGGGTTTCTGCGATTGATAATGTGCATTTATGGGCCATAAGTACTACTCGAAATGCCTTTACCGCCTGTGTTCAAGTGGATTGTGCGGGTGCTGAGGAACAAGCTTATATCAAATCCCAAATTAAGGATTTGTTACAATCTTACCGGGTTACTCATACCACAATCGAAACAGTTTGTAGCGTTAAGTAAGTTCGCTATATAATCAACACCTTTCTTTATTTCGAGTTTGTTTGAAAATAGGATGTCAATGGGTATGTCTGTGTACGACTTTTTTGAATTCGGAGCTTTGTGAATTATTGGACGTATCCAAAATGGGAGTCCAAAATAGCAATTGAACAAGCTGTTTTGGGTTGTAGGTAAGTTTTATTTTTTTATTGTAACTTCATACTCGTTAGTGGAAAGAGATATGAAAGAAGCAGTTTTACACCAATTTTGGAACCCCATTTGGCTCAAAAAGGATACCTTTAAAGGAACCCGTTCTGAATCCCTTAAAATAAGAAATTTTGGAACGTTAAATCCCTTGCAAGGCCCTGATTTTATTGGGGCTGAGGTGGAAATAGATGGATTGGTGCAATACGGGGCGATTGAAATACATTTGCAGTCTTCTCATTGGGACGAACATCAACATCAACAAGACCCAAGGTATAACCAAGTAGTGCTTCACGTGGTATGGTTTCATAATCGTGAAATCTGCAATCAACTTGGAAATACCATCCCCACATTATGTTTAGAAGACCATTTTACGGAAAAAGATTTGCAAAAAATGCAAGTTGCCCAAACCCATAAAAGGGTGTATCCGTGTAAGAATGCCATAAATAACCTCGATGCGGATATTCGTAATGAACAACTGAACGATGCCGCATTTAACAGACTCATAGAGCAATCGGAAGAGTGTTTTCAATTGGCGGCATCTGTAAATTTTGATTGGGAGCGCGTGCTTTTTATTCGAATGCTCGCATATTGTGTAGATCCACAAAACCGAATGAGTGCGCTGCAGCTGGCACGGCAATTGCCATTGAAGATTTTTCGAAGGTATCCTGAATCAGATTATTTAGGATGGATAATCGAAGAATCGGGCTTATGGAGGGCAAGTCCCAAAAGTGTTCAAAAACAAACGGAAATATACTTGCACACCTATAAAAAGAATGTGTTTCCCCGAATAACCGATGTAGGAGCCTGGCAGCATCGGAATTTAAGACCTGGATCATATCCATTAGTGCGTATTGGGCATTTTTTTAATTGGGTGGGATCTAGAAAAGGCTATTGGGATGATTTATTAGCCGAACAATCCCATACAGAGGCCGATATTAATTTAATGTCAGGATCTTGGAATGAACTTCAAAGAGGCAAATTGATTCAAAATGCCCTATTACCCGTTTGGGGAGCCAGGCGTATGTTTCTAGGGCTATCTCTTGACAGCAGTTTATTAAACATTCTCGAAGCAGGTACTTTTGAATTGAATCGCATAACATCGGAGATTAGGTTCTTGCTTCCCGTACAAAAATATCAGCAACGTATGAGCTATGGTTTGATTCAACAATACAAGCAATATTGTTCTGAAAAACGATGTTCTCATTGTAAAATAGGCAAGGCAATGTGGAATGTGTCGCAATAGGTATGGGGTCATTGCCCAGTACACCCTGGCGTATAACCTTTTATCCCAAAAAATGATTAAGGGTAAAAGGAAGTGCTCCCATTTAACTTTCGAAGATTCCATACATTTGCAACATGAAACAATGTGTTATAGTGGGTGGTGGTATCGTTGGAATAGCCACTGCGTATCAAATTTGGAAACTATATCCCCACGTTGGAATAACCATTATTGAAAAAGAAAACCATGTTGCGGCACATCAGACCGGTCATAATAGTGGAGTGATTCATTCAGGAATTTATTATAAACCGGGTAGTTTGAAAGCTAAAAACTGTTTGAGAGGATATCAACTTTTATTAGATTTTTGTGAAGAGCATCAGATCCCATACGAATTGTGTGGGAAAATTGTGGTGGCTACCGATCCCTCTGAATTTGGAGCCCTGAATACCTTGTACGATCGCGGGACAGAAAATGGACTAGAAGGTTTGGAATGGTTAGATGCAACCCAAATTAAAGAATACGAACCCTATTCCAAAGGTTTAAAAGGGATTTATGTTCCCCAAACGGGTATTGTGAATTACCGACAATTAACAGCGTCCATGGCCCGTGTTCTTGCAGAAAGTGATCGGGTATCAATCCGCCTGAACGAGACGGTGACTGGATTTCACCAAACAGAAGGACAGGTGCAAATTTCAACGAACAAGGGCAAAATCACCGCCGACAAAGTGGTGAATTGTGCGGGGCTCTATTGCGATAAAATTGCAGCTTTGGCCGGAGAAGAATTACACGTGCGGATTATTCCCTTTAGAGGAGAGTATTATACTATAAAGCCCGAAAAAGCACATTTAGTAAAGTCTTTGATTTATCCCGTTCCTGATAGCCAATTTCCTTTTTTAGGTGTACATTTTACGCGAAGAATTACAGGTGAAATTGAAGCAGGTCCAAACGCTGTTTTTGCCTTTAAAAGAGAAGGCTACTACAAAACGAGTTTTAGTTTCGCTGATTTTTGGGGAAGTATTTCATGGAGGGGATTTCAAAAAGTGGCCTTCAAATATTGGAAAACCGGGTTTGGTGAATATTACCGATCTTTTTCTAAAGCGGCATTCACAAAAGCCCTTCAAAAACTTATTCCGGATATTCGCGAAAATGATCTTATTCCCGCCCCTGCTGGGGTAAGGGCTCAAGCAGTGGATAAAGAAGGGAATCTTCTCGATGATTTTTTTATTCAAGAAAGTCCTTTTTTTATTCATGTACTGAATGCGCCCAGTCCCGCAGCTACTTCTTCCTTATCGATTGGCCTCACCGTTGCCGAACGCTTGAAGTTTTAGATTTCAAGGATATTCAAAGAATTCAATGAGCAAAAGCCTTCTAAGTACGCTTGAAAAGTACCTTCCTCAAGGCAGTGCACAATATGCATATGAATTATTATGGAAATACGGCATTCAGCTGCATATTAAAAAGCCGAGAAAAACGAAACTTGGCGATTATCGTCCTCCGCGACCTGGAGAACCCCACCGAATCAGTGTAAATAACGATCTAAATCCATATTCATTTTTAGTCACCTTCCTCCATGAAACGGCACATTTAATTAATTTTGAAAAACAAGGATTTAGGGTAAAACCACATGGTAATGAATGGAAATCGGAATTTAAAGAAGTTGCTCAACCTATTTTAACGAAGGAATTTTTGCCCGCGGATGTATTATCCGCCGTTGGCA
>JAULUW010000172.1:0-4129 GCA_032111345.1 Bacteroidia bacterium | reverse complement strand
TTGATTTACACGCTTTTTTTGTTCCCTGCCCGCCCACTATTGTACCTTTATTATCGATCTGTGATTCACCGGGAAGTTAACCGAATTGGCAATAAAGCAAAATTCGTTTGCCTTTTCGTGAAGCGCTTTCGCTTTGTCAACCATTGAAGGTTCAGTCACTGTTACGATTGGGTGTAAAGTTACTTCCGTAAAATATCCACCCCCCTGGTCCATTTCTTTCATAACGCCCGTTGCATTGTCAACATAGTCAGTTACAACAACACCCGCCTGCGAGCATAGATGTAAATACCAAAGCATGTGGCAAGCAGATAACGACGACACCAAAAGGTCTTCCGGATTGTGTTTTGTCCTGTCACCACGAAATGCAGGATCTGATGAACCGAAAATAGTATCCTTGTTGTCAATGCTTATCAAATGCGCTCGCTCATAGGCCTGGTATTGGCTCGTGCCTGAACCTTTATTGCCTGTCCACTTGACGGTGGCTTTGTAATTATGCATTTTGTCCATCTCCATATTTTTTTGTTGCACGTGTTAAAAAATACCACGACTAGTTACAATTTATTTCTGTAATCGGCGTCTGCTTACAGGGGGGGCTGTAATAACATGAATAGATTCTATTTAAATGTCTGATTACAGAAAACCATTTTCGTGACAAATAATAGTGTATATTTGTCACGAAAAGAAGCAAGACAACTATGCAATTGACTGAAAGTAAAATACTAGAACTTATCAAGGCAAAAGGAAAAGGATTTGTGTTTACATCAAAGTACTTTTCCTCTCAAGCCGATGACGTTAGTGTGGTAACATCCGCACTTAGTAGATTGGTGCAAAAAAAAGTCATACGCAGACTGACGCATGGGCTTTATGATCTACCTGAAGTTCATCCGAAACTTGGGGAAATCATGCCTACAACCCAAAAGATCATTGAAGCAATTAAAGTATCTGATGCAATAGAAGTGCAGCCTACAGGAGCTTATGCAGCCAATCTACTTGGATTGTCAACGCAGATTCCAATGAGAATTGAGCTCTATACAAACGGCCCTAAAAAGACGATACGAATCGGGAAACAAGAAATCATTCTTAAGCCAACTACACCAAAAAATATGATAGGTGCTGGAACGAAAGCTGGGTTGATTCTTCATGCACTTAAACAAATTGGAAAGGATAATGTAACTGATGAAATGATAAAGCAGATTAGGAGCAAGATAGAAAAACAAGATATCAAACACATCAAAAAACAGATTCAGTTTGCACCAGTATGGATTGCCAAAATCATGCGTACGCTCATTAATGAAAACTAAACCATGAATACATTTATACAATTATCATCCAACGAAAGAAACTTGTATTGTCGACAAGCAGCAGAGAGAATGGAGACTCCTTTACCTGCTGCAGTAATTGAAAAAGATTTCTGGGTCTGTTGGACACTCAATTTACTGAATGAAATTCCTGAATTAAAAGGGAATATCACCTTCAAGGGAGGAACATCTTTATCGAAAGCTTGGGGTTTGATTGAGCGTTTTTCAGAAGATATAGATATTGCTATTAACCGAAAAATATTTGGACAACAGCCGCCTTATGGTGCGGAGGATGCTACATCTAACACACAACGAAAGACGCGTTTGGTAGAACTAGAAGAAAAGAGTGCCTCTTTTATTATTGAGGTACTCTTGCCAATTTTACAAGAAAAAATCGAAGGGCATCTAAACCCCGCAGAATTCACTCTCAAACCAATTCAAAAGGGTAATGAAATCAATATAGAATTTGAATATCCTGGTACACTTAAAAATGAATTGGGTGGATTGCTTCCTGTTGTTTTAATTGAGCTGGTTCCAAGGGCTGATGAAATTCCAAATGAAAAAAGAAAAATAACGCCTATCATTTACGAGGTGTTTGAAGATCTATTGGGAAATGGCTCATTTCATATATCCACTTTAGCACCAGAGCGTACCTTTTTAGAAAAGTTACTTTTCATTCACGAAACACTAGAAGGGTTTAATAAAGGCAGCGAAAGAAAAAGTAGACATTATTACGACCTTCAAAAACTTTATAAGGCAGGTGTTTTTGAACGAATAAAAAGTAATCGTGAACTTTTGCAAATGGTTGTGGAGCATCGGCAAACTTTTTTCCGTTATAACACCTTGGATTATGAAGGCATTTCAAGCAATGGCGTACGCGTTGTGCCATCAAAAGATAGTTGGGCAGATTGGCGTAGTGACTACACTCGAACTGCCGTAATGATTTATAAAGACATCCCATCGTTTGAAGAGCTTATGTCATTTGCTGAACAATTGGAGAATGAATTTAATGAGTGGGTTAAAAAATTATAAGTAACTATGATAAATCAATTAGGTTCATTTTTTTTGTGAAACCTAAGGAAACTCAAACTAGACAATCAAGCCCTCCTTTTGGCTGCTTGGTTTCTAAGGAGGCAAAGAGAAATATAGAAGTAAAATACTTGATGTACAGGAGTTTAGTGCTTGTGGTTCATAATCCTAACTCTCCGCAAAATACAGTACAAAACTGTACAGAAAGCGTGTAAGTTATTGGTTTACAAGATTTTTATTCACTGCCTACACACTATTGTACCTTTATTATCGATCTGTGATTCACCGGGAAGTTAACCGAATTGGCAATAAAGCAAAATTCGTTTGCCTTTTCGTGAAGCGCTTTCGCTTTGTCAACCATTGTCGGTTCAGTCACTGTTACGATTGGGTGTAAAGTTACTTCCGTAAAATATCCACCCCCTTGGTCCATTTCTTGCATAACGCCCGTTGCATTGTCAACATAGTCAGTTACAACAACACCCGCCTGCGAGCATAGATGTAAATACCAAAGCATGTGGCAAGCAGATAACGACGACACCAAAAGGTCTTCCGGATTGTGTTTTGTCCTGTCACCACGAAATGCAGGATCTGATGAACCGAAAATAGTATCCTTGTTGTCAATGCTTATCAAATGCGCTCGCTCATAGGCCTGGTATTGGCTCGTGCCTGAACCTTTATTGCCTGTCCACTTGACGGTGGCTTTGTAATTATGCATTTTGTTCATCTCCATATTTTTTTGTTGCACGTGTTAAAAAATACCACGACTAGTTGGGCGCAAACCAGATTGTCGCATAAAATCGCTGATGCACCTAGCATCCGATGAAAATTGTCCAACAAATAAAGGCGTTCTTAAATATTGTATATTTTTTAATACGACAATTTGATTTACGCCCGACTAGTTACAATTTATTTCTGTAATCGGTGTCTGCTTATAGGGGGGCTGTAACAGGGGGCTGAACCAGGTGCATCAGCGATTTTATGCGACAATCTGGTTTGCGCCCGTTGTTTCCAGGAGTCTCGTGGGGACGGAATATGGGTAGAAAACACCGGGGCCGTTGTTTTTTGTAGTCCCGTAGGGCCGCGATGTAGGTAGTCCCGTAGGGACGGAATGTGGGTAGAAACCAACAACCCCGGTGTTTTCCGTAGTCCCGTAGGGACGCGATATGGGTAGACCCGTAGGGCCGCGATGTGGGTAGAAAACACCGGGGCCGGTGTTTTCAGGAGTCCCGTAGGGACGGAATGTGGGTAGACCCGTAGGGACGGAATGTAGGTAGACCCGTAGGGACGGAATGTAGGTAGACCCGTAGGGACGGAATGTAGGTAGACCCGTAGGGACGGAATATGGGTAGAAAACAACAATCCCGGTGTTTTCCGGAGTTACATAAGATGAACGGTATATTTTCAAACCGTTGGAATAATGGATGATTGAGAATCACACCCACATTTCGTCCTTACGGGACTCCGGAAAACACGGTGGCCGTTGCTACCCATATCACGCCCCTAACGGGGCTCTAGAAAACACTAGGGCCGTTTTAGGGGAGCTAGATCTCAATACCCATTATATTTGACCAAGAACCCATTTTTTGTCAGCGACATTTTGAATTACATACTAGCGAACAATATTGGCAATTGAATTACATCCCGATAATATGACTACAATATCCGAAAACATTGGCTATATGCTAAAATTGACGACGGACGAAAAAAATCGTATTGACGAATCGTTCAGACCAGTTACAATTGCAAAAGGAAGCCTTTGGATCAAAGAAGGTAAGATTTGTGATCAGGTAGCTTTCGTGCAA
>JAULUW010000171.1:0-4198 GCA_032111345.1 Bacteroidia bacterium | reverse complement strand
CAATGATTTTCCGGCGGAGTAGGAAATTTTCTTTTCGGCGCCTTCAAATCCCAAAATTTCGGGTTGAAAACCCAAGGTACCGGCTTCTGAAATGGTGATATAGGCTTTGCGGATATTTCCGTTTGCCGATTGCACGCTGAATTCCGCAGTTTGTCCGGCTTTTTGCGTCAATAATTCCTTGAATTCGAAGAAGGATCCAAATTTTTGCGAATCGATAGCCAAGAAAGCTTCTCCATCGATTACGCCTGCTTTGTCGGCTGGACTTCCGCCAACCACGCGTTTCACTTTAAATTGATATCTGGGAGCAATCAAGGGCAAGTCGCTCGACATGGAAAAAGAATTTTCCAAATTATCGGGAAGGGTAATATTCAGATTTTGATTATCGCGAACAATGCTTACTTCTTTTTTGGTGCCGGTTAGGAAATCGGGATTCATGAAGCTTCCCAAGAGGTTGTCTACCTTTTCACCATTCAGGGCTATAATTTGGTCTCCGGTTTTTAGTCCCCATTTTTGGGCTTCTGGACTTACATAAATACCCCCGCGGTCGTTGATGGCTTGGGTAGGCACATAGGTTTCTCCTTGAGAAAAGGTTAATCCCGAAATGATTACGATTCCGAGTATCACGTTTACCACGACGCCGCCGATCATTACGATCAAGCGCTGCCAAGCGGGTTTGGAGCGGAATTCCCAAGGTTCGGGTTCTGACTTCAATTGTTCTTTATCTAAACTTTCATCGACCATACCGGCTATTTTCACATAACCGCCTAGGGGCAACCAACCTATGCCGTATTCGGTATCGCCTTTTGTAAATTTAAAGAGTTTAACCCCGAAAGCATCAAAGAAGAGGTAGAATTTCTCTACTTTAATGCCGAAAGCACGTGCGGCTAAAAAGTGACCGAGTTCGTGCAAGGTTACAAGCAGTCCGAGTGCAGCGAAGAACTGCAAGAGTGTTATTAGGGTATTCATAATTGCTTTTTGTTCCGTTGAATTTTAATTGGGAGGTTATTTTGGGGTTTTATTTGGGGTATTAAATTGCAATAATACGATATGGCAAGGGGTTTAAACTTGGGAATTTGGATAAATAGCGAAATATCAAGACGAAAACGGTTTAAACATATAATAATGCGGAATTCCTACCTCTAAAAAGGCGTCGCCTTTAATTTGGTAGGCTTTTTTAAGGTAAAAAGGAACGGCGGTTTCACGGGCATGGAGTTCGAGTAAATGTGCATTTTGATTTTGGGCCCAGTTTTCTAAATAATCGATTAATTGGGCTCCAATTCCTTTTCCTTGATGACTAAAATCTACGGCTACTTGTCGCATTTTAAAGGTATTATTTCCGACTTGCACCCATTGGGCGGTGGCGATAATTTTCGAATTTTGAAAGGCCCCAAAATGGGTGTAGGAAGCTTCTGCGCGGATATCTTCCCCCGAAAAAAACAAGTTTAGGGGCGCGCGCAAAACGGCATCGCGCAGCGCCAGGGCTTGATAATATTCGGGCGATTGGAATTCGATTTTGCGGATATCCATTATTTTTTGGCTCGGTCTTGGGCTTCACAAACGCCCAGAGCAACCATATTCATGATCTCTCGAACGGTAGAACTGTGATGCAGAATGTGAACGGTTTTGTTCATTCCCAATAAAACAGGTCCGATGGCTTCGCTACCGCCCATAGTTCTGAGGAGTTGATAGGCCGCATTTGCGGCATTTAAATCGGCAAAAATGAAGGTATTAGCAGGCTCTTTTCCTAATTTATTGAATGGATAAAATTCGTGGCGTTGTTCACCGTCTAAGGCAAAAACAGGTTGCATTTCACCGTCCACGATGATATGGGGATCGTTTTTATGCAAGCGTTTTACCACTTTTCGAATGGTTTCAGGGGATTCGCCGTTATTGGATCCGAAGTTGGAATAGGAAATCATGGCGATTTTGGGCTCAATTTGGAAGGATTTCACGCGATCGTGCACATTTTTGACCAAGCAGTACATTTCTTCTTCGTCCATTTCGACGTTTACGGTAGTATCGGCGAAGAAAATGGGTCCGCTTTTGCTCATCATGATATGCATTCCTGCAATTCTCTGGGTATCGGAACTCATACCGATACTTGCTAAGGCCGGTTTTAGTGCTAAGGGATAGCTGCGGGTAAGTCCGGAAATAAAGACATCGGCATAACCGGTTTCGACCATCATGGATCCGAAATAATTGCGGTTGCGCATTTGATATTCGGCTTCGTAGCGGGTAACGCCTTTGCGACCTCTTTTTTGGAAGAGTATTTCGCCAAACGTTTGTCGCAATTCTTCTTCTTTACGGGGATCTATAATTTGAACTCCCGGAATATGGATGTTGTTCTCGGTCATCATGGCCTCGATGGCATCTTGTTTTCCCAGAAGGATGGGCAGGGCAATTTTATCGTTGTAGCAACCTTGAGCGGCGCGCAGAATGCGCACATTGTCTGCTTCTGCAAAAACCACTTTTTTGGGATCTTTTTTGGCTTTCATCATCAAACGATTCACAAAATCGTTATCGATTCCCAGGCGTTTTCTGAGTTGGTCTTTATATCCTTCCCAATCGGTAATAGGTGCTTTCGCTACTCCACTGTCCATAGCGGCTTTTGCCACTGCTGGAGCTACCGTAGTGATCAATCGGGGATCCATGGGTTTGGGAATGATATAGGTAGGCCCAAAACTCATGTTGGATTCGTTATAGGCCATCATTACCACTTCGGGAACGGGTTCGTGCGCGAGGGAAGCAATGGCGCGAACCGCGGCCAATTTCATTTCCTCGTTTATTTCGGTTGCTCGCACATCTAAGGCTCCTCTGAAGATAAACGGAAAACCTAAAACGTTGTTTACTTGATTGGGGTAATCGCTTCGACCGGTTGCCATAATGAGATCCGGTCTGGTTTTTATGGCCAAGTTATAATCGATTTCCGGGGTTGGATTCGCCATTGCAAAGACAATTGGATTGCTTGCCATGGAAAGAATCATTTCGGGTGTTAAAATATTCCCTTTGCTCAAGCCCACAAAAACTTCGGCCCCTACAAGAGCTTCTTCTAGGGTATGAATGTTTCTATGGGTGGCGAATTGGGATTTGTATTTGTCTAAATCGTTTCGATCCGCCCGAATTACCCCTTTGGAATCGAGCATGACAATATTTTCAATTTTGGCTCCCAATGCCGCAAAAAGTTTGGTACAGGCAATAGCACTTGCGCCTGCACCGTTCACAACGAGTTTGACCTCGTCGATGCGTTTGTTTACGATTTGAAGGGCATTGATGAGCCCTGCACCGGAAATAATGGCAGTTCCGTGCTGGTCGTCGTGCATTATAGGAATATTCAGTTCGGCTTTCAGACGCTCTTCGATTTCAAAACTTTCGGGAGCTTTGATATCTTCCAAATTGATTCCTCCGAAGGTGGGTTCCATGGCTTTCACGGTTCGGATGAAATCTTCCACGTTGTCGCAGTTGAGCTCGATGTCGAACACGTCGATATCGGCGAAGAGTTTGAAGAGGACGCCTTTGCCTTCCATAACGGGTTTACTGGCTTCGGGACCGATGTTACCGAGACCTAAAACGGCCGTGCCATTGGAGATGACGGCAACGAGATTTCCTTTGGCGGTATATTTATAAACGTCTTCTTTATTTTCAGCGATACGCTCGCAAGGTTCGGCTACGCCTGGGGAGTATGCCAAAGCCAAATCGAATTGGGTGCGTGTTGGTTTTGTGGATACCACCTCTATCTTTCCGGGTCTACCTTCCGCGTGGTAAGACAATGCATCGAAATATTTTTTATTTGCCATTGCAAGGGCAAAGATATGCGATTCGAGTAATTGTCAATGTGACGTTATTCGAAATTGCAATTGAGTCTCACATTATCATGGCAGGACAAAGCGAATTTAAAGTCGCTCGAGCTTGCCCTTTCTTTTAACAATATTTTTATAATCCCATTGAATTTCTCGGGACTTTTGCAACCATTTGGTGATATCTGATTCCTTGATTTCATCGATATGGGTGTAAAAAATCGAGGCATCTTTGAATTTTCCTTCCGAGGGAATCAATTCGGGTACTTCAAAATCGGCACCGCTCCAAAACATCAATCGAAGTCCTTTCTTCTGAATGCTATACCCTACTATCGGATTACCCTCTAAAAACCATACCGGGTGAGCATGCCAAACCTTAGACTCCGCTTCGCTCAAACCACGGT
>JAULUW010000170.1:0-5825 GCA_032111345.1 Bacteroidia bacterium | reverse complement strand
GGTATACACGGTTCCAAAGGCATAATTCCACTGCGAATAATCGGGTAAATATCCTAATATGTAGCGGTTTGACTTGAGTTTCACGCTATCGGTAATGCCATCGTTTACCCCCGTGTTGAGTCGGAAATAATCGATTGCTCCTACCGTAATAATGCTCAGTTTATCGTTCTTACCGAGATCGATTTGCACTTTTCCTTGATAGTCGATGAAATTGGGTAAAAAAGGCAATCCCAAAACCGAAAACAGGCCTTGTAAATAACTCTGGCGGGCGGAAAATATATAGGTTGCTTTTTTACCCATAGGTCCGTCGGCAGTGAAACCCAAATCGCTGCTTCCCACTGTGAATCGGTAATTCCCTTTTTCTTTATTTCCTTCAATTTGTTGAAAATCAAAAACCGAACTCAATCCGTTGGAATAATTTACAGGAAAGGCACCGGTGTAAAAATTTACTTTTTTGATAAAGTTCACATTCAACAAACCCACAGGTCCACCTGTACTTCCTTGTGTTTGGAAATGGTTGATTACCGGAATTTCGATACCATCTAAATAGAATTTATTTTCGGAAGGTGCCCCTCCTCGAATTACTATATCGTTTCTAAAACCGGGAATGCTAATTACACCGGGCAAAGATTGAATGATTTTCGAAATATCTCGGTTACCACCTGGATTGCGTTCTATTTCGCGGATGGATAATTCTTGTGACGACAATGGGCTGCCTGCATCTCTCTTTTGGAGGGAAGTACGGCGGATGTCTACGGCTTTTATTTGATCGGCTATGGATTCTAGGGCGATCAGCACGGGGGCTTTTTTGTCGTAGGTTACCAATTGTTCCGCGCTGTTGCCCGATTTATAGCCAGGCGCTTGGGCGTAAAAGACATAGAATCCTGGATTTTTCAATTTCAAGGTAAAAGAACCCTCTGCATTGGTACGTGTGGAATCAGAATCTTTTGCATATTTGACCCATGCGTTTTCAATGGGCTTATTGGTTTCTACGTCAATAATCCGGCCTTTGATACTCAATTCATTTTCACTTTGAGCAAAGGCGTCACTTACATATCCCCCGAAAAAAAAGAGAACTAGGGCTAAGGATTTCAGAACAGTTGCGTTTTTCATTCATTTGTTTAACAATCGATGCCCCAAATGGTTTAAAAATCAAACAAGCGGCTAAATTTAACGACGAAAACCCAATTGAAAGCAGTCATAAATCCCACAAAAATTGTAACTTCGCAATCCTAAATTTATGCTTGGAAACATCTTAGGCAATATTGCCAAAATATTCGGGGGGAGCGCTCAAGAGCGTGCTATGAAAGAGGTAGCGCCCATCGTTGATAAAATAAATGCCGCTTACGCTTCGCTCGCCGATTTAAGTCACGACGAATTGCGCGCGAAAACGGCAGAATTTAAAGCTAGAATTGCGGATTTCTTATCGGAAATCGACACACAAATCGCCGATGCGCAAACGCAAGTTTCCGCGCTTTCCAATGAATCTGTTTCTGAAAAAGAAGCCCTTTTTGAGACTATTTCTGGGTTGGAGAAGCAAAGAGACGAACGCTTGGAAGTCGTTTTGTTGGAACTATTGCCCGAAGCCTTTGCCGTTGTTAAGGAAACGGCGCGTCGTTTTACAGAAAATAACGCCATTACCGTTCAAGCCAACGATTTAGACCGCCAATTAGCGGTAAAACACCCTCATATTACGATCGAAACCGATCGCGCGATTTACCAGAACGAATGGGACGCCGCTGGGGCACGCATCCAATGGAACATGATTCATTACGATGTGCAGCTTATTGGTGGATATGCATTACACTCGGGAAATATTGCTGAAATGAGTACCGGAGAAGGTAAAACACTCGTGAGTACCTTGCCAGCCTACCTCAATGCCCTTGGCGGAAGAGGCGTGCACATGGTTACCGTGAACGATTACTTGGCTCGAAGGGATGCGGAATGGAATGCCCCCATTTTTAATTTTTTAGGACTTACCGTAGATTGTTTAGAATACCACAGACCGAATAGCGAAGAACGCCGCCAAGCCTACAAAGCCGATATTACCTACGGTACCAATAACGAGTTTGGATTCGATTATTTGCGCGATAATATGGCACATGATCCTTCCGAATTGGTTCAAGGAAAACACCATTATGCCATTATAGATGAGGTCGATAGCGTTTTGATCGACGATGCACGTACGCCTTTGATTATCAGCGGACCTACTCCTCGTGGCGATATCCAAGAATTCAACGCGTTAAAACCACGGATTCAAGCCTTGGTAGATGCGCAAAAGAAATACGCACTAAATTCTTTAAACGAAGCCAAAAAGCTGATCGCAGAAGGCAATACCGGACCGAAAGAAGGCGAAGGCGGATTGGCACTTTTCCGCGCACATCGCGCTCTACCCAAGAACAAAACCTTGATTAAATTCCTAGGAGAATCAGGTATGCGCGCGCTTCTTACTAAAGTAGAAAGTTATTATTTACAAGATCAACAGAAGGAAATGCCCAAGGCCGATGCGCCGCTTTACTTCACGATTGATGAAAAATCCAATAGCGTTGATTTAACCGAGAAAGGGATCGAACTTATAACCCAATCCGGAGAAGATCCCCAGTTCTTCATTATGCCCGATGTAGGCGCTCAGATGGTCCAAATTGACCAAAGTACGAGCAGCGCCGAGGAAAAAACGGCTCAAAAAACGCGTTTGATGCAAGATTTTGCCGAAAAAAGCGAACGCATTCATTCGGTTCAACAATTGTTGAAGGCCTACACCATGTTCGAGCGCGATGTAGAATACATTTTGCAAGATGGTAAAGTTAAAATCGTAGACGAGCAAACCGGTCGTGTTATGGATGGCCGCCGTTATTCCGACGGCTTGCACCAAGCAATCGAGGCCAAGGAAAATGTACGTGTCGAAGCGGCAACTCAAACCTATGCCACCATAACCCTACAAAACTATTTCCGTATGTACCACAAATTATCAGGTATGACGGGTACGGCAGAAACCGAAGCGCAGGAATTGTGGGATATTTACAAATTAGGCGTAAAAGTTATTCCTACCAATAAGCCCGTTATTCGTGCCGATCGCGAAGATTTGGTATATAAAACCAAACGTGAAAAATACAATGCGGTAATTGATTTGGTAAACGAACTCACACAAGCCGGAAGACCTGTTTTGGTGGGAACCACCAGCGTTGAAGTCAGCGAATTGCTTTCCAAGATGCTGAAATTACGGGGCATCAAACACAATGTTTTGAATGCAAAACAGCACCAAAAAGAGGCTGAAATTGTTGCAGAAGCCGGTTTACCCGGTGCCGTTACCATTGCCACCAATATGGCGGGTCGTGGAACGGATATTAAGATCTCAGATGAAGTAAAAAAAGCCGGTGGTTTGGCCATTATCGGTACCGAACGACATGAAAGTCGCCGGGTAGACCGTCAGTTACGCGGTCGTGCGGGTCGACAAGGGGATCCAGGTAGTTCCGTGTTTTATGTGTCTTTGGAAGATAATTTGATGCGTATTTTCGGTTCTGAAAAAGTAGCCGGATTTATGGATAAATTTGGATACAAGGAAGGCGATGTTATTGAACATTCTTGGATGTCTAAAACCATCGAAAGAAATCAAAAGCGCGTTGAACAGAATAATTTTGGTATCCGTAAGCGTTTGTTGGAATACGACGACGTAATGAACAAACAACGCACCAGTATTTATCGCATTCGAAGAAATGCTTTGTTTGGAGATAAATTGAGCATTGATTTAAAAAACATGCTTTGGAGTTGGTGTGAAGAGGTGGTTCACGGTCATAAAGAAGGCGGAAGTTTTGCCGATTTCGAATTTGATGTAATGCGCACATTAGCCGTTGCACCTCCATTCAAAGAAAGCGATTTTAACAGCAAAACGGCGGATGCATTAACGGAAGAATTATTCGATACCTTGAACGACTATTATGCGCAAAAGTCGCATGCAATGGCCGCTCAAGCCCTACCTGTTTTCCAACAAATACGTCAAGCACAAGGCGATCGCATTGAAAATGTGGTAGTTCCTATCACCGATGGCACACACCAATATCAAATAACCGTTCCGATGCAAAAAGCACTCGACAGCGATTGCATCTCTATGGTTCGTGATTTTGAGAAATCGACTACGCTGCAAAACATCGACGATGAGTGGAAAGAGCATTTGCGCGAGTTGGATGAATTGAAACAAAGCACATCCAATGCACAATACGAGCAAAAAGATCCGCTTTTGATATACAAAATCGAGAGCTTTGAATTGTATGGTCAAATGTTACAGCGCCTAAATCAGAAAATATTGGGCATGTTGTTCCGCACCCGCATTCACGATGGTGGAGATGTAAGCGAAGCCAAAGCACCGGCTCGCAAACAAGCACCCAAAACCATCGAGAGCAAAGACGACGCTGGTTCTAGTATTGGAGGCCCTTCTGATGATGTTCAAGCAGAAACCGCACCAAGACCGGTATCCAATCCTATTCGCAACGAACTCAAAGTAGGTCGCAACGATGCGTGTCCGTGTGGAAGTGGTAAAAAATTCAAGCAATGTCACGGACGTGCATAAACCACCAGTAAGAGAACCCGAAAAAAATACGGAAAACTATTATTGGGAAGACGGTTTTTGCGTATTTACAGAAACTTTTTTAGCCAAGAAAGGGGCTTGCTGCGGTTCTGGCTGCCGGCATTGCCCCTATCAACCCAAGCACCAAAACGGGAGCATCAAATTGCGCAAACAAGTTCTTAAAAACTTGTAAACATTAACCCTTTTTCAGTGCGGGCTGCGTATTTTTGCAGCGTGAATTTTCGCATACAATCTGCCCTCATTTCAGTTTTTAACAAAGAAGGCTTAGAGCCTGTTTTACATGTACTTCATAAATTAAATGTGCAGTTTTACTCTACGGGTGGAACGCAAGCATTTATTGAACAATTGGGCTATCCCTGCACATCGATAGAGTCCGTTACCGGGTATCCAAGTATTCTGGACGGTCGTGTTAAAACCTTACATCCAAAAGTTTTCGGGGGAATTTTAACACAACGCAACAACCCCGATCATATCGCGCAAGCCGAACAATACGAATTACCGGCATTTGATTTGGTGATGGTAGATTTATATCCCTTCGCCGAAACGGTTGCTGCTGGGGGTAGCGACGAGGAAATCATTGAAAAAATTGATATTGGCGGCGTTTCCTTGATCCGCGCTGCGGCTAAAAACCACGAACATTGCAGCATTATTTCGCACAAATCGCAATATTCGTTTTTCGTAGAAACCTTGCTTCAAAACGGGGCCGAAATTCCATTGGAAATTCGCAGAAACCTCGCCAAAGAAGCCTTTATGCATACGCATGAATACGACGGACAAATAAACCGTTGGTTTGCGGGATTCAAGACGTATTCCCTTCGATATGGGGAAAATCCGCATCAAAAAGGCTATTTCACGGGCAATTTAGATGCCTTGTTTGATAAATTACAGGGAAAAGAGCTGAGTTACAACAACTTATTGGATGTTGACAGTGCGGTATCCTTATTGCGTGAGTTTCCTACATCGGAAGGTGCGACTTTTATAATTGTTAAGCACAATAACGCCTGCGGATTGGCGCAAAGAGCTACCACCTTAGAGGCTTGGCATGCCGCGTTGGAGTGCGATCCTGTTAGTGCTTTTGGTGGAATTTTGGCCTGCAACCAAACAATCGATTTAGACACAGCTAAGGAAATCCATACCCTGTTCTTTGAAGTATTGATTGCTCCCGATTTCACAACAGAAGCCCTTGAACTTTTAGCTACAAAAACCAACCGCATCGTATTAAAATCGAAAGACCTCGAAGAAG
>JAULUW010000169.1:0-2936 GCA_032111345.1 Bacteroidia bacterium | reverse complement strand
ATTTTCTTTAGGCAAAATCGCGAAGTAGGCGATCAAGTATTGTCGGTAGAAAATGCCTCATTTAAAGCTGCGAATGGCGAATACCTATATAAGGATGTAAATTTCACGGTTAATAAAGGAGATAAAATTGCCTTTGTTTCTCGAAATACCCTTGCCTTGAATACGCTTTTCAAAGCCCTTTGGGGAGAAGAAAAAGGCGGTACCGGCGATATCCGTTGGGGCGTAACCGTAACCATGGGATTTTTGCCCAATGAGAACGCCCATTACTTTACCGAGAAAATCAACCTGGTAGATTGGCTGCGTCAATATTCAGAAGAAAAAGATGAAACGTATATCCGTGGTTTTTTAGGCAGAATGCTATTCTCGGGTGAAGAAACTCAGAAAATGTGTACGGTTCTAAGCGGAGGAGAAAAAGTGCGCTGCATGTTGTCGAAAATGATGTTGGAGTCTCCCAACGTAGCCATTTTTGACGAACCTACCAACCATTTGGACTTAGAAAGTATCCAGGCTTTGAATAATGGAATGAAAGAATTTGTAGGTACGGTTTTATTCCATTCTCATGACCAAGAGGTAATGAATAGTATCGCCAATCGCATTATTGAAATTACTCCAAACGGAATAATTGACAAACACATGTCGTACGAAGAGTATGCCGAATCTTCCGAAATTAAAACACGACGTCTTGAACTTTACGCATAAAACAAACACATGAAAAATACTCTATTAACAGGCGTATTAATCGCCTTGGCTTTTGGTTCTTGCGGAGAATCAGAGCCTACTGGTTCTTTGCCAAAAACTACCGAAGATTCATTCAGCTATGCTGTTGGGGTTAATATCGGACAGAATTTAAAAATCAAAGGTTTAGATAAAATCTCTATCAGTGGTTTCGTGAAAGGATTGAGAGATGGAATGGCCTTGGATTCTGGTTATGCATTAACAGAAGATCAAATGGCTCGCATTCAACCCGATTACGTAGCATCTGTACAAGCTGAGAAAATGAAGGGAATTCAGGCCGAAACTAAGAAAAAACTGGATGAAATTGCCAAGAAAAAAGGCGTAACGGCCCTTCCAAGCAATGCGTATTACGAAGTAATAGAAGCCGGTGCGGGTGCCGTACCTCAAACCTACGATACCATCGTATGTCGTTTCTTAATGAAAGATGCGAGCGGTAAAGTACTTATTGACAATATGAGCAGCGCATTGCCTTTTACGGGTGAATTGAGCAGTTTGAGATTGGCTCCATTGGAAGAAGCCTTTCAAAAAACACAAGCAGGTGGAAAATTCAATTTATATATCTCGAATGAACTACACCCTCGTTTGGTAGATCCACAAGGAGATTTTAAAAACCGTTATGGGATTTCTATTTTTGAAGTTACGCTTTTAAGTGTAAAAGCAGGAGTGCCTAGTGCTCCAGCTCCCAAAAACTAAGCGCTAAAGTAGCTGGTACTAAGGCCGTTTTCCCCTGGGGGGAAACGGCCTTTTTTTATGGATTTATAAGATTCATTTTTAATGTATTTTATTACATTTGTGCAACATGCGTTTGTTGAAACTAGTGGTTTGCAGCCTTTTCCTGCTTGGGGCATTTTCCCAACACCTTCACGCACAATGTTCGGCAAGTTTTAGCGCGGATACCCTAAGTTGTAGCGGCGATAATGTGGTATTTGTTGCAAATTCGCAGGATTCAGGAACGCACTATACCTGGGATTTTGGGGATCTAAGTTCTGGAAATTCTAACTACGACACCCTGGCCCAAACAGCGCATTCTT
The DNA here is from genome assembly GCA_032111345.1 of Bacteroidia bacterium. Classification (GTDB taxonomy): domain Bacteria; phylum Bacteroidota; class Bacteroidia; order NS11-12g; family UBA955; genus VMCP01. The sequence continues at coordinate 1,170 of JAULUW010000169.1, read as the reverse complement.
ATTCAAAATCTGGTGTATATACGGTAACGCTGATTATTGAAACGGACAGTTCCTGCCGAGATTCTTTTTCTCGTAAGCTTACAGTTTTTAAAACACCAATCCTGAATTTTTCCTATGAAAATGCGTGTAAAGACCTTCCAAGTCGTTTAAACAGTAACGTAAATGCCGATTCAAGTGACTCAATTGCGCATTATTATTGGGATTTAGGGAATTCCGATTCTTCAAAATCAGCACAGGTAGTGGTAACGTATGCCAAAGCTCAAAATTACACCGTAAAACTTAAGGTGATTTCTAAGTTTGGATGTACCGATTCCCTTTCACAAAGTATTCGCATTTATGATCGACCGAGCGCAAGCATAAGTTTGAAAGAAGTGTGTCAAAACAGCACGGTTGGATTTACAGCAGATACGAAATCCGCGGCAACGGCCTATACCTTTGATTTTGGAGATAGTTCCATGTTTACGCAGCGTATTGTAGATCACGTATATAGCAAAACGGGTTGGATCTTGCCGAAATTGTGGGTTACCTATCCCACGACTACCTGCGCAATTGACCTCGATTCCATAAAAGTCAATCCAATTCCCAATGCCCGTTTTAAGATATGGAACGATACGCAGTGTTTCAGGCACAATCAAGTGTGTATTTCCCTTCAACACGATTTCAGCGTTTCGAAACGTTCGGTAAGTTTCGATGATGGGTATATTGCCCAAGTGGATGATCCGAAAGACTCCATTGAGTGTCATTCTTATATTGATCCGGATGGGGGGACCTATAAAATTACGGTGGAATTAACCGATACCAATGGCTGTTCTTCAACGCAATTTCTTGATTCGGCGGTTGTGATTCACCCCAAACTCATAGCGCGCATTTCCAATCCAAAGGTTGTGGGCTGTTTTGGGGCCGATGTGTTGTTTCAAAATGGCACCAACCGAGATTCTGCCGATTTAAAACGGGTAATGTGGATTTGGGGAGATACTGCTGCTTCCGATACTTTGCCTTTGCTCTTTGGGAAGCATCGATATGAACAAGATGGGGTGTTTTATGGCCGACTCATAGTGCAAGATATTGACGGTTGTTGGGACACCGCCGACGCATTGAACGAGGTGCGAAATACGCAATATCCCGTAGATGCACGTATCGATACGCTCCTAGGATACTGTCATAATAACA
>JAULUW010000168.1:6592-7256 GCA_032111345.1 Bacteroidia bacterium | reverse complement strand
GGGGGTGGTGTCGCAAGACTTGCTGGTTCGAATCCAGTACTGGGCACTTAAAGGTCGTTCACTGAACGGCCTTTTTTATTGCAAATTTTCGAGCTTCAAGCATTAGGGCTTTCTAGCCGGCAACAAGAGCCAAAGGGCAATGCTTAAAGTTCCCAAATAAAATAGAAGTTGTAGGGGCAGGTTGGGAAATTGAAATTGATACACGAATCCACCCATGATTCCTCCAACAAGCAAGCCACCTAAATGCCCTTCGTGGGCAATTTGCTGTTTATTGGGCACATACGTAAGGGCAATGGATATCAAGCTGAATAAAATTCCAAAAACATAAGCGGGCAAATGTCCGGGAATGAGGAAAATTCCGATTCGCATTTCGGGATAGATGAAAAAAGCGAGCATCACCAATCCGCTAACGCCCCCAGAGGCACCAACTGCTTGGTATTCGCTCCATTTTCTTTTGGTCCATAACATCGCCAAAGAACTTCCAATCGCCGATAGCAGGAATACCCCAGTGGTAATTAAGGAGCCAAAGGTTTGGACCAATACGGGACTGAAATTGTAGATGGCAAAGGCGTTTACGAAGAGATGCATCCAACCCGAATGCACGAAGGCAGAGGAGAGCAGCCGGTGGTATTCTTTGTTTTTTCGGATATGCTGGAGGCTGAAA
>JAULUW010000168.1:3914-6582 GCA_032111345.1 Bacteroidia bacterium | reverse complement strand
GGCTGAAAATGCTTTTTTCATAAGCTTCAAGATTGGCGCTAAGCATGAGCTGTGCAGCAATAAGGATGATAATAATGTTAAGGGTAAAATCCATTAGGGTTTTTGAATAATGCGGCCAGAGCCTTTTTCTTGTGCTTCGTAGCGGTAAAAATCGTATTTTTTGATGTAGAGATTCCCCGAATTATAGACCGAAAGTACGGCCTGTTTTTCGGGTTGGATGAAACAATCTCTTTGGGTAAAGTGCCAGAAATAGGCATCGTGACATTGCATATTTTGTGCATCGAGTTGCGAACCGGCTTCCACCGAAAAAGAAAAAATGGTGCCTCTGCCGCTCAGTTTCAGTGCCCCCAAGTTATTGCATTTTCCGCTCACTTTGTTATAATCGATCCATAAATCGTGATCCATTACGGAGTGCATTTCGATGCTCAAGGCATCGCCGTGTAGGGTGTCGAGGCAGCGCCATTGCGAAGCGCCCTCTATATATAAGGTATGATAGTGGTGTAAATTCAGGGTTATTTTGGGTCGCAATGTCAAATCTTGTGTCCATTTTGCTTGATTTTCATCCTTGAAAATGAGGCTTCCTCCTTCTAAGCGGTGGTGGATATTGGGAATTAATTTTTCGGGATACTCGAGGGTATATCCCTCGGGTTTGAGGCTGTCGGACTCTAAATACAGGTCAAACTTTTGACCTACCCGCAAAGAGGTTGTTGCAGAAACGGCCCTGAACACCGTTGTGGTAGGTCCGGCGTCGCCGAGATTCCAGCGCGAGCAACTTCCCCCGAGAAGCATAAAAAGCAACAGGATAAATGCAGGGCCACGGTGTTGTTTGGAGGAAATTTCTCGGAACATGAGAGTGCGGGGTTTGAAATGGATTTCATACAAAATTGGAGAAACTAATTTACATTTGTTACAAAAGCATGAAAAATAGAGGCAGTATAGCGGTTTTGTTTTGCATTTTTGGGGGATGTTTGGGTGCACGGGGATTGCATGCGCAACGCGATTTAGATCGGGGAGAATTGACGCCGAGGCAAGAAGCCGGAAAGTTATTGGATAAGGGATATTGCGACGATTCGTATGCCATTTATGACCGTTTGTATGGTCAGGATTCCCTTTTGTCGGATTTCATGGGCATGGCAGTGAGTAATACCTGCAGGCGCAATTATGAAGAGGCCGACAGACAGTTGCGTTGGGCAATCAATAAGGACTCGATGTTTTTGCTGTCGTATTATAACTTGGCTAAGAACTATTTAGGTCAGCGGCAGGAGGACAGTGCCTTGCATTATTTCAGGAGGTATATTGGCATTACTGCTCGGAAAATAAGGGAAACGGGTTCTGCAGAATCGGAAGATCCGAGGGCTTGGTTGTATATTGGTAATATTTATCGAGTGCGCATGCATCAGCGCGGCATAACAGATAAACAGTGGATTGAAATGATGGCGGCTTATGAGCGGTATTTGGAAATTAAGCCCAATGAACCTGCGCAATATCAATTGCGCCTCTTTTTGGAAAAAGCCACAGCGAAAAGGCCCGATCCGGATGCTGTGTTGATTTGGGATGAGAAGTCCTAACTTTGCAGTACCACAGTGACTTTGAACAAGAATAAGATTATTAACGATCCATTACATGGATTTTTAACGGTTCCAACCGATTTAATTTACGATGTAATTCAACATCCTTATTTCCAACGTTTGCGAAGAATTCGACAATTGGGAATGAGCGATTGGGTGTATCCGGGTGCCACACACACGCGTTTTCACCACGCCTTAGGGGCCTTGAATTTAACCTTGCAAGCCATGGATACCCTGCGCCGAAAAGGGATAGAAATTTCTGAAAAGGAATACGAGTCTACGGCTTTGGCTATTTTATTGCACGATATTGGTCATGGACCCTATTCACATACTTTGGAGCATACACTCATTCAAGAGGTGCATCATGAAGATATTTCTACGCGCATCATGCAGCGTTTGAATGGCATTTTCGGCGGCGCTTTGGAAATGGCGATTTCCATTTTTCAACATACCTATACGGAAAAGCCTTTTTTGAGTCAGTTGATATCGGGCCAATTAGACATGGATCGTTTGGATTATTTGCTTCGGGATAGTTTTTATACGGGGGTGAGTGAGGGCATTGTGGGTGGAGAGCGGATTATCAGCATGTTAAACGTAGCCGATGGCAATTTGGTCGTAGAGGAAAAGGGCATTTATTCGGTAGAGAAATTCCTCATTGCGCGGCGTTTGATGTATTGGCAAGTCTATTTGCATAAAACGGTCATTGCTGCGGATGCTTTATTGGTTTCTATTTTGAAACGAGCAAGGGTGCTTGCACACAAAGGTCATGGATTGGGATCTTACCATCCCTTACTGCATTTTTTAATGCATGAAATCAATGCAGCACATTTTGATGAAGAGGCTTTGGATCTATTTTTAGTGTTGGATGATATCGATATCCTTTCGAGCGTGAAACAATGGCAGTTTCATGAAGATCCGATTTTATCGACCTTATGCAAGCGGCTTTTGAATCGGAAATTGCCCAAAGTGTCGATTTCAACTACTGATTTTGATGCGCGTTTGGTCGCGGAAGCATCGGAGCAGAGCATGAAAAAATTTGGATTCAGCGAGGGCGATACCTTGCAATATTTTGTAAAAACAGGAAGATTGGAAAACCATGC
>JAULUW010000168.1:0-3904 GCA_032111345.1 Bacteroidia bacterium | reverse complement strand
TAATTTGACTGCCTTAAAGGAAACCGTGGTTAAATATTATTTAATTCATTGGCCGGTATGAAACACGCTCCAAGGCAGCACGGGGTAGTTGCAAAAAAACATTTGGGACAGCATTTCTTGGTAGATGGGGAGGTTGCTCGAAAAACGGCGGAACTGGTACCGGATGATTTGGATTTGGTAATCGAGGTAGGTCCGGGAACAGGGGTATTAACCGAATATTTATATCCGCGATTTGGCGACAAGTTATTGTGTATTGAATTGGATTCGCAATCGGTGGCGTATTTGAATCGGGTTGAATGGGCAAAAGGATTGCGCATTTTGGAATTGGATTTTTTACAACTGGATGTACGGCCGTATAGGGGCATGCGCATTGGCATTGTTGGAAACTATCCTTATAATATATCGACCCAAATAGCCTTCAAAATTCTGGAGGAAGATTGGGATGTTGTTTCTTTTGTTGGGATGTTTCAGAAGGAAGTGGCGGAACGCTTTTGCGCGGCCTCTGGATCGCGTGTATATGGGGTAACCAGTGTATTGTTGCAATCGTATTTTTCCTGCCGGTACGAATTTACAGTTGGGGAGGAAGCGTTTTTGCCTCCGCCCAAAGTAAAGAGTGCGGTAATGCATGCAAGCCGAATTAAGGATGCGGAGGTGCCGGATTGGAAGGCCTTGAAATCGGTAGTTAAATTGGCATTTTCACAGCGTCGAAAAACCCTATCGAATGCTTTGAAACCGTTTTTAACGGCCAAGCCCGAATTTACCTTGCCAGAATCTTGGAAGGGCCTTCGCGCGGAAGCTTTGCGTGTGGAAGATTACCACAAAATGGCGCAACAATACAAGAACGCAACTCATTGATTTATTGTTAATAAGAATTTTTAATTACGGCAAACTGACATGAACGGACTTGCTTTTTTCAAAAAAAACCGAAATGTTGAGTAAATAACGTTTGTGAAATACTAAATTTGTAGCGAAAACCCTATTTGGAAAGATATGAGAATTGATACCCTTAGAATTCGTCTGAATTCAATTTTCAAGAAATCATTGGCCGTGCTGAGCTTTGTATTGGCGCCAATGTTTTTGATGGCCGCAGCCGATGTAATCGAAGCGCCAAAAGAATTTAGCTTGGCTAATTTTGATTGGATTACGATTTTATCCTGGGTCTTGGCCCTATTGATTATTTTGGTGGTTGCCCGTGCGTTTGATATCGGTGCTTTAACCGAAAAAATCACTGGTAAAACCGTTGTAAGCTGGAACAACATCAATGCATGGGTCGGAATCATTTTCCTGATTGCGGGTTTAGCAGGTGTTTGGTACGAATTGGAAGTTCATGGTCCTTTATTGATGCTTGGAAATTCGGCATCGGTTCACGGTGAAACTTATGATTCCATGTTCTACTGGACGTTCGGATTTACGTTTTTCGTTTTTGTAGTTACAGAGTTTTTGTTGTTCTACTTTATGTTCCGTTACCGTTACGACAAGAACCGCAAAGCTTTGTACTATTTCCACAATAATAAACTTGAAATTCTTTGGACAATTGTTCCCTCTATCGTTTTAACCTTTTTGGTATTGCGTGGATTTACAACTTGGTCTAAAATAACCACAGAAATTCCAAAGGAAAGTCAAGAAATTGAGGTTTTCGCATACCAATTCGGTTGGAAAGCGCGTTATGCGGGTGATGACGGTTCTTTAGGAAATCAAAACTTCAACTTTATATCTGGAAGCAATCCTTTAGGGGTGGCTGAAGAAGGTCAAGTTAAAGAATTGATACTTGAACTTGAAACAGAAATTTCGAAGTTAGAGGCATTCCAGGCCAGTGCTAAAGATTCTATTTTAGCTTGGAAAGGTCGCCACGATCGTTTTGTTGCTACAGGTTTGAATCGCACCTACCCTGAGGATTATAAGACGTTAAAAACGAAATACAACGATGGAATTAGTGGCGCCTATGAGCGTACTTTAGAGAAAGACATCAAAAGAAAGCGCACGGCATTGAATCGCATTGCGGAATACCAAAAGGATAAAGATTTCTTTGATGGTACTGCTAATGACGATAAAGTTACCACGGAGATTGTTTTGGTTAAGAACAAGCCCTATATTTTCAAATTCCGTGCTCGCGATGTAATTCACTCTGCGTATATGCCTGATTTCAGAGTTCAGATGAACTGTGTTCCAGGAATGCCCACACAGTTTGCGTTCACACCTAGCATGACAACGCAGCAAGCGCGTGAGGTAAAGAACAAACCTGAATACGATTATTATTTGTATTGCAATAAGATTTGTGGTGCTGCGCATTATAATATGAAAATCAAGGTAACTGTGGTTGAGAATGAGGCTGAGTATAACACTTGGTTGGCTTCCCAAGCACCTTTGGTAGCGCCTAAAATTGCAGAAGATACCAAAACAGAAGCTCCTGCAGACACTGACACTAAAACTGAGCCCGCAACGGATAAAACGGTTGCATTAAATTAAAAAATTCCGATAAAAAAATAGATATGAGTACAGCCGCTTTACACGCAGATTCACATCACGATCACCACGAGCACAAGGAAAGCTTTATCAGCAAGTATGTGTTCTCAATGGATCACAAAATGATTTCCAAGCAATTCCTTATAACAGGAATTATCATGGGGGTCGTGGGAATGGTAATGTCTATGATATTCCGATTGCAATTGGCTTGGCCAGATGAGCAATTTGGTTTCATGGAAATGCTATTAGGGAAATGGGCAGTAGATGGTAAATTAGACCCCAACTTTTATATGGGTTTGGTTACGATTCACGGTACCATTATGGTATTTTATGTATTAACAGCCGGCTTGAGCGGTACGTTTAGTAACTTACTTATTCCTTTGCAGGTAGGTGCTAGAGATATGGCCTCACCGTTTATGAATATGTTGAGTTATTGGTTCTTTTTGGCCAGCTCGATTACCTTATTAAGCAGTGTATTTATTGAAACCGGACCAGCATCTGGTGGTTGGACTGTTTACCCTCCTTTGAGTGCTTTAGAAAAGGCCATGCCTGGTTCTGGTTTGGGTATGACTCTTTGGTTGAGTGCGATTGCTCTGTTCATTGTGAGTTCTCTTTTAGGCGGTATTAACTACATATCTACCGTGTTGAATATGCGTACAAAGGGGATGAGCATGAATCGCATGCCATTGACTATTTGGGCGTTTTTCTTCACTGCCATTTTAGGTCTTTTATCTTTCCCAGTATTATTGGGTGCGGCCTTGTTTTTGATTTTTGACCGTTCTTTTGGAACGAGTTTCTACTTGTCTGATATTTATTTAGAGGGTGTAGGCGCTTTGGAAAACATCGGGGGAAGTCCTGTATTGTACCAGCATTTATTCTGGTTCTTAGGTCACCCTGAGGTTTATATCATCTTAATGCCTGCCTTGGGTATTACCTCTGAGGTAATTTCAACCAATGCACGTAAACCAATCTTCGGATACACAGCGATGATTATTTCGTTGATGGGAATTTCCTTCTTGTCGTTCATCGTTTGGGGACACCATATGTTTATCACAGGTATGAATCCGTTCTTGGGATCGGTATTTATGATACTTACCTTGATTATTGCGGTACCTTCTGCGGTGAAAGCGTTCAACTATTTGACGACATTATGGAAGGGTAACTTGCGTTTTACTCCGGCGATGTTGTTCTCCATCGGATTGGTATCTTTCTTCATCTCTGGGGGATTAACTGGTATTTACTTAGGTAATGCTGCCCTAGATATTCAATTGCACGATTCGTATTTCGTTGTGGCACATTTCCACTTGGTAATGGGTTCAGCGGCAATCTTCGGAATGTTTGCAGGTATCTACCATTGGTTCCCAAAAATGTACGGACGTATGATGAACAATACTTTGGGTTATTTCCACTTCTGGATTACCTTCATCACTGCATATTTGGT
>JAULUW010000167.1:0-3426 GCA_032111345.1 Bacteroidia bacterium | reverse complement strand
TTCCAAGGTTTAGCGTCTAAGGCTTTTTGTTTGGGTGCATCGCCTTCGATCCAAAATTCGATGCGCCGAAATACCATTTCCATAAATACCGTTTGCGGGCAGGCCCAACCACAAAAAAGTCGGCCAAAAGCAACGGTAAATACAATAATAAACACCACGAAAAGAATCATGGTGAGTCCGAATAAAAAGAAATCTTGGGACCAAAACACAAATCCAAAAACGACAAATTTACGCTCAAGAATATTGAGCAACATAAACGGTTCGCCTTTGTATTTGATTAGGGGCAATCCAAAAAACAGGAGTAAATACACAGCGGTGAGCCAAGACCGGGCGTTGAAAAAACGCCCGGATGGCTTGTATGCATAAACCCACTTACGCTTTCCTTTTTCGTCGATTGTTGAAACCTTATCGCGGTATACTTCGTGGTTTTCCATATTATAACGAAGCCGCTACCGCAGGTATTTCTGAATCGGCATTTTGCTCTTCTCCAGTATCCTCTTCCAATTTGCCTTCTGGATCTTTGGGATCTTTGGGTTTACTTCCTTTAATCGATTTGATATAGGTTGCCAAAGCTGCCATTTCCGACGGCGTTAGAATATCGCCCCAGGCAATCATTCCCATATCAGGCACTCCATAACGGATGGTTTTGAAAATATTTTTTATATTTCCTCCGTGTTTCCAATAATTATCGGTTAGATTTGGCCCGGTTCCTCCGCCTGCTTCGGCACCGTGGCAGGCCACACAATTCTTGGCAAATAAGGCCTGTCCATTGGCAATTAAAGTAGCGTCCGCTTTATATTCGATGGAGTTCTCATCGATTTTATTGGCGTTCTTTTTGTCGTATTCCTCTTGTTGCAATTTCGCCTCGGCCAATGCAATTTTCAATTCTTGTACTTGCAAAGGAGCGGTTCCACTGATGTGATACCTCCAAACATAAATTCCCGAAAATACGATCGTTAAATAAAACCCATACACCCACCAAGGTGGCAAGGCATTATCAAGTTCTTTAATGCCGTCGTAATCGTGATCCAATTGCACGTCTTCTTCGTGTTCCAAAGCGACCGAATTATTGGCTTTTTCCCACCATTGCGCCCATATTGCGATTCGGCTGGGTCTTTTTTCTTTCGGGGGAAGTATCACAGCCTTGAGCCAATTCGCGAAATACAAAATAATCAGTACCTCAAAGAAAATCACCAGTAACAATACCTGATTGAGTACATTCGCAGTGAAGAAAACAGACTCAGCAGCCGTTCCCGCCGCATACAGAGAATTTCCCCATAAAGCCAATGAAATTCCGGCAATAACTTTAAGTTCTTTTCGGGCTTTTAAGATCGCCACCCGAGAGAGCAAGGTTCCCATAAAAAGAATTACGATGGCCAAGGCAATTGCAGTAACCAATAAAACCCAAGGCAAATATTCTGTCATGGAACTCCCTTTTTTAGCAGTTTCTGCAACAGCAACAACTGCGGCATCTTGGGCGCCAATTGACCCAGAAATAAGGGCCAAAAGGGCAAACAACGGAGTTTTTTTATCTATAGCTTTCATAAGGCTTCAATCTTTAAGGGGAATTTCTTTTGCTTGATCAATATAAGATTTCCGAGCTCCCAGTACCCAAACCATTACAAGAAGGAAGAACAATCCAAAAAGTACGAATGTTATTATGGGATACCACGTTACGTCGTCGATATTTTTTAAATAGTGTATAAATTTCATGAGTCGCGTTTTAATGTTCTGGACGGTCTTTTTCTGGCATTTGTTTGATATCGGTACCCACGCGTTGTAAATAAGCAACCAAGGCCACAATTTTGGAGTATTCCAAGCTCTTGATACCTTCCAACTCCACAATTTGTTGGATGCCTTTGTCTTTCATCAGCTCTTTAGAAATCTCAATTGCCTGCTTTTCTAAATCGGCATTCGCGCGATTCGCATAACCCGGTTCATACGGTATTTCAAACGTTTGCATGGCACGGATCATTTTGGGTGTGCGCATGATATCGATTCCTTGTGTAAACAACCAAGGGTAACGAGGCATAATAGAACCCGGACTGGTAGAAGTAGGCTCATACATGTGATTGAAATGCCATGCATGGTTGTATTTGCCTCCAATACGCGCCAAATCTGGACCTGTGCGTTTACTACCCCATTGGAAGGGATGGTCGTACACAAATTCACCCGCTTTGGAATACTCTCCATAGCGTTTAACCTCGTCTCTGAAAGGACGAACCATTTGCGAATGGCAGGTGTAACAGCCCTCTGCCACATAAATATCGCGACCGTGTAATTCTAAAGGAGAATAGGGTTTTACAGCTGAAATAGTGGGAACATTCGTTTTCACCAAGAAGGTAGGAATCATTTCAATTGCACCCCCTAAGGCCACAACCAATAAACTCAATACCAACATTTGAATGGGCTTGCGCTCCACAACACGGTGCCAATGTTCACCGGCATGCTTTTCGTGCTTAACCAATGCAGGTGCTTCGGTTTCTTCTTCCGCAAGAAATACGCCCGATTTCATGGTTTTACGCAAATTATACACCATGATAATGGCCCCTGTTAAGTACAACAATCCGCCGATACTCCGCAATTGATACATAGGAATAACCATGTTTACGGTATCTAAGAAGGAGTATTGCAAGGTACCTTCAGGAGTAAAGGTTTTCCAGTTCAAACTTTGTGCAAATCCCGACCAGTACATAGGAACTGCGTAAAAGATAATTCCCAAAGTACCCAACCAAAAGTGCGCATTGGCCAAGGCTTTTGAATACAATTCGGTTCGCCACATTCTAGGAATCAACCAATACAACACCGCGAAGGTTAAGAAACCATTCCATCCCAATGCTCCCACATGCACGTGAGCAATGGTCCAATCGGTAAAATGCGATATGGCGTTTACGTTTTTGAGGGATAACATTGGACCCTCGAAAGTGGCCATACCATAAGCGGTAATGGCTACCACCATGAACTTCAGAACCGCGTCTTCCCGAACCCGATCCCATGCACCTCTTAAGGTAAACAAGCCGTTGATCATACCGCCCCAACTGGGTGCGATTAACATCACAGAAAATACCACTCCAAGAGATTGTGCCCAATCTGGCAATGCCGAATACAACAAATGGTGTGGTCCTGCCCAAATATAAATGAAGATCAAAGCCCAGAAATGGATGATCGAAAGTCGGTAGGAATATACCGGTCTGTTAGCCGCCTTTGGAAGGAAATAATACATCAGTCCTAAATACGGTGTGGTTAAAAAGAACGCCACCGCATTGTGACCGTACCACCATTGCACCAAGGCATCTTGAACACCGGCATACCAACTGTAACTCTTGGTTAAACTGATGGGCAACTCGATGCTGTTCACAATATGCAACATGGCAACGGTTACCCAAGTTGCGATATAGAACCAAATGGCTACATATAAATGGCTTT
>JAULUW010000166.1:0-9295 GCA_032111345.1 Bacteroidia bacterium | reverse complement strand
TGGAAAGCCCATTAAAATTAATGATGATTTAGCCAATGCCGACCAAGTTTTTCCCTATGCTGCCATGGACAGGAATACAGGAATGCCCAGAGTTATTTGGTACGATATGCGGGCCAGTCCCTCGGGTAGATTTGCCCAAGTTTTTACCGCTGAATTGGGCCCAATTACGGCTTCCGAAAATATATGTATGAGCTTAGAGCCCATAGCCTTGGTTGGAAAAAAAAGATTTTATGGGGATTATATCAGTTTCAGCACCGCAAAGGGTGGGGGAGGAATGGCCGCGGTTACGGCTTTCGATGACCGTACCCACAGCATTGTCATTCAATTATTAGAGTGGTCGGGTAAACACATTAAAAAGCAAAAACAAGCACCGGTTTTAATGATTAATCCATGTGACGATATCGATTCCGTTTTGTTTTTAGTAAATATGCCTAAGGAAACGTCCTTTACGTTTGAAGTGAAATCGGGACCCAAGGTATACGCGCAACAAATTTTCGAAGCTGATGATAAAAATGGATTTAAAGAAGATGCGTTTCAGGAAATCTTTATTCCTAAAAACCGATTGCCCTCTGGCGTATATAACATCGTTGTACGAAGAAATAAAAAAGCAATAAAGAAACGATTTTGGGTGGAATAAGGAGTGGATTTGAAAGGTTTTGATTTTGGTTGTTTTATCGGTTCTGAAATCCTATTTTTGCTTTCTTTTTAAAAACGTGTAGAGAAATTTGATATGGCAATAATACAAAGACTTAGAAACTCCAAATCGGTGGCCATTGTAATTGGCAGTGCCTTGGTACTCTTTATTGTAGGGGATTGGTTAACTGGAAAAGGAAACGGACCCGTAATCGATGAAGATCGCGATGTAATCGCTATCATCGGTGGTGAAAAGATTAAAGAAGCAGAAATTGTTTCTATAGCCGATAAATACTACCGCGAAGAATTAGAGCGGGACCCCAATTATCAATTGGATCAAGAAAAATCAAGTCAATTGTTTCAGCGCTCTTGGTTCGATCTGTTGAAAAATAAAACCGTAATGGATCAAATCGAAAGATCGGGCATTGAAGTTACGGATGCCGATATCAACGAAATGATGGTGGGTTTGCACCCAGAAGAATCTATTAAGGGCGATCCTTCCTTCCAAACAGATGGCAAATTTGATCCAAAAAAGGTGGAAGATATTTTCCGTCAGGCAAAATCCAATGCCACAATGCGTAAGCAATTGGCGAGTTATGTAGAGCGCATGCGCACAGGGGAATTGGAAACGCGCTATGCTACTTATGTTGGAAAAGCACGAGCATTTAATACCAAGGTAGAGCAGGCACAACAGTTTATCGGTTCGAATGAAAGTGTAAACGGTAAAATGATTGCCGTAAATTTGGATGAAATTAAAGACGGTGACGTTAAGATTACCGATAAGGATGTCGCAGAATACTTAGAATTAAATAAGGAGAAATACAAAATCACACAAGAAAAGCGCAGTTTGAAATATGTAGTGTTCAATATTGTTCCTTCAACGGAAGATACTTTGGATGCGCAAACCCGTGCCCTGCGAATTGCCCAGAGTTACGCTCGTCAAACAGCCAAACCGGATACATTAGGAGCAAGTGGCTTTGTACGTCGTTCCGATTTGAGCAATGACAAAATGCCTGAGGTAGTGAAAGACTCTTTATGGGATGCTCCCTTAGGTAAAGTAGTGGGTCCTGTTTACAAAGAAGGCGTATTCAGTGTATTTCAAAAAGTAGCCCAAATTACCGATACCATTCCGGTAGTAAATGTTTCTCATATCTTGATTCCGTTTAAAGGTAAATTGCCGAATGGCACCGAAATTAATGATTCTATTCAAGCGGAAGTAGAAGCGAAAAAGGTATATGATATGGTTGCTGGTGGAAAAACCATCGCCGATTTGGCAGCAGATTATTCTACAGACCAAGGTTCTGCAACTAAAGGGGGTTCTTACGGTTGGGCAGATCCGAATCAATATGTGTCGGCCTATAAAAACTTTTGTTTAACGGCTACCAAAGGACAATTGGGATTGGTGAAAACCGAATATGGATATCACATCATGAAAATGATGGAAGCTCCGGATTATCAAAAAATTCGTTTCGCTATGAATAGCGTGCAAATTGGACCTGGAAGTAATACCGTGAAAATGGTAGATGAAAAATCACGTAAGTTCAAGAACCAAATTGATGTGAGCAACCCAGAATCCTTTGATAAAGCGGTGGAGAAGTTTGCACTTATTCCGATGATTGCAAACGACTTCGGAACCGATCAACGTACTTTGGGTGGTATTTCAGATATGAGCGAAATACGCCAATTGAACTACTGGTTATTTGATAACAAACGGGTAAAAAATGACATTTCTGAAGTGTTTGCCTTCCCTACCAAGCACGTGATTGTAAAACTCGAGAATATCAAACATATGGGTTACGCAACTCCGGAAAACACGGGTAAAGAAATTGAACCAGAAGTTCGTAAATATTTAAAAGGTAAAATGTTGGTTGAACGTTTTGAGAAATTTGCTGCTCAGGAGAAAGATCTTGATAAATTGGCTCAAAAATTGAACGCAACGGTAGTAGATTTAGACGTTGCGCGTTTTGGACAAGGATTTTTACCTCAAATTGGAAGCGAGTTTGGATTGTTAGGTGCTGTATTTGGATTGAATGCCGGTACTACCAGTAAGCCAATAGTTGGAAAAGAGTCGGTTGGAATGGTACGCATTGATAAAGTGAATACGGTTGAAGTTCCTAACTCTGTTTACAATGCTCCTGAACAAGACGATTTCAGTCGCCAACCTAATTTTATGTTGAATCGCTTGCAAGAAATCTTGATGCGTGAAAGTGCGGTTCAAGATTTCCGCTACAAGTTTGAGTGGCATAATTAATTTACATGAGATATAACGTAAAGGCCGCTTTTTAGCGGCCTTTTTTTATGGGTAAATTCTCGTATTTCAAACCTATAGAGTTTGAGAATCTTCTTAAATCGGAGTACCTTTGCAGCATGTCAGTAATTACGCACGAAAAATCCCTTGAAAATTTTCAAGAACAGTTTGAATATGCCCTTTCACAGTATGTGCCTCATGGAAAACACATCAGCAACTATCGCAATATAATCATAGGTGGATTGGGAGGAAGTGGTATAGGTGGTCGAATTGCCCGTGCCTATTTCATTAACGAAATGCCCGTTCCCGTTGAAGTGTTTTCGGATTATCATGTTCCTGCCTATACCAATGAGCATACGCTAGCGATTTTGTGTTCCTATTCGGGCAATACAGAAGAAACCCTCACCATGTTTGCAGAAGCACAAGAACGCAATGCCGATATCATCGTGATGGCGGCAGGTGGTGCGCTTTCTGAATTGGCTAAAAAACACGAGTTGCCTTTATATACAATCGCCTTGGGTTATCAGCCTCGCATGACTTTGGGATTTTCTTTATCGAATTTGGTCTTAATTTTAGGCGAAGTTTTAGGAAAAGATATGAAGCCAAGTCTCGAGCAAGTAAGAGATCAATTCAAGAATCCAGAAACCGCATTGTTGCGCGCAAAAGAAATGCACGCTTGTTTCGGTAAGCAGATTGCCAATTCTTTCGTTATTGTAACCGATGCAGCCTATGAAGCAGTAGGTATTCGTATCTGTCAACAAATACAAGAAAATGCAAAAGGAGAGGCCTTTGTATCTGTATTACCTGAATCGAATCATAATATGATCGAAAGTTATTACCAAAAACGCGATCATAATTTTATTTTCTTGAACAGCGGTAACAACGATAGGGTTACGGCTCGTTTTGAATTCTTGGCAGAATTGTTAACGAAAAAAGGAAATTTGATTTATCAATATCCCATTAATAGTGCTCGTTTGTCTGACTTGTTTGAAGTGATTCATGCCACCGACTGGTTGAGTATTTGGGCTTCCAACGACAAGAACGAAAACAATATGGAAGTGGGTATTATTATGGATTTAAAGGGATATTTAGCTCAAAAAGCATAAAATGTCCGATCCTTTGGTAATTACCTTTTTAGGCACGGGAACCTCTCAGGGCGTTCCTCCTATAGGATGTAACAGCGAGGTGTGTTTAAGTACCAATACCAAAGATAAGCGATTAAGAAGCAGCCTTCATATCCAGTATAAGGATAAAAGCATAGTAATTGATACCGGACCTGATTTTCGGTATCAATTACTGCGTGAAGGCATAAACGATGTCGATGCTATTTTATTTACCCATGAGCATCGCGATCATACCGGAGGTCTCGACGATATTCGGCCTATAAATTTCAATCACAATAATAAACGCGTACCTGTTTATTGCCACCAAAGGGTTTTTGACTCGTTTAAAGAGCAATACAGTTATTTCTTTCAAGAAGTACCTTATCCAGGTATTCCCTTAGTAGATTTTCATTTGATCGATGAGAATCATTCTTTTGAACTGTTTGGATTGCCTATTATACCCATTGAAGTCATGCATTATAAATTGCCTGTACTGGGTTTCCGAATTGGGAAGTTCGCGTATATCACAGATGCCAACTTTATTTCGGAAAAAGAATTGCAGAAATTGCAAAATTTGGATGTCTTAGTCTTGAATGCATTGCGAACAACCCCACATATAAGTCATTTTACCTTAGAAGAAGCGACGGAATTGGCTTTGAAGCTAGGGGCAAAACAGACTTATTTTACCCATATGAGTCACCAAATAGGTTTGCATGATGTCGTGTGTGCCGAGTTGCCTCAAGGAATTGATTTGGCTCACGATGGGCTCAAATTAATTATTGAATAAAGATAAACTTACCTAAAGCGGTTTCAGATCCGTCTTGATTGATCGCGAAAATGAAATACACACCGCTATTGGGGCGCGTACCATCAAAGCGGTATCCATTCCAAGTGGCTTTACTTCCATTAGACTTGGTTTGGTAAAGCACCCTTCCCTGTACATCGGCAATACGAATCTCAGAATTTTGGGCCAATCCGTCTATAGTGATTTCTCCTGTGTACTTGGGATATACGGGATTGGGATATACCTTAATTTCCTGGAAGGCATCGCTGCCCTTTCCGGCATCGTTCTGATAGGAAATAATACCAAAGTCTGTTCCAATGAATAACTCTGATGAATATTCAACTTGGCCCAAACACAGGGTTCTATTGGATATTAAGGGACTGTTTTCCTTAGTGAAATGTTTGATAACGCGTTGTCCGAATTCATCGATACAGAAAACCCCATTGGTGGTTGCAAACCATTTGCGATTTCCACCATCTACTAATATGTCGCGGATGTATTCTTCACCCATTAAATAGCCAATGGCTGCATCTTGTTCAACAATAAAGCGTTCAACTTTATTGTTGATAAAGGGGTCTCGTGCGGTAAAAACATTCAATCCTTGATTGGTGCCTATCCAAACATAGCCGTTTTTATCGCTTTTTACACTAAGTACTTGGTTACTGACTAAGCCATTATTTTGAGTGATTTTTACCCATTTGTCATCGCTGCTGCTACTTAGGTTTTTACCTTCGTGAAAAACCCATATTCCGCCGCCCTGCATTACAAACCATTTGCGATCTTGGTCATCAATATGCAGAGAAACAACATCATTTTCATTGTTCTTCATCGACATTGAAATCCAATCCCCGCTTAGTGTTTTGTATAAAAGCGCTTTGTCGTTATTGCGATTTACAACCCATAATCCTCCTTTGGAATCTACGCCCATTCCGCCGATGTGAATGAACATACTATCGTCAATACGTTTTAGAGGGGAATTGGTTTCGTCGAATCGAGCGGTAATTTGATCTCCCGTAAATTCAATCATCCCAAAGCTGTGCGTAGCCGCGTAATATCGATTATTAATGGGATTGTGAGATACAAAAATATAATCGTAAAGATTTCGACTGAAGTTAGAGGGTATTTCACTTTTCCAACCTTGTTGGTTATACAAATAATATCCGGAAGTATTAAACGCGTTTCCAAAGGTGGCGCTCACGCCTCCTCCTGCAGTAAGTAGCCAATTTCCAGATTGTGTCATATTGAAAACCGAGCGATTGGGCGGACCATTAGGTCTGAAAGACAATTCTCCATTGGGATCTTTTTTAATTACCCCCGTTTTCAAACCGGTACAAAACCAATAAATCCCATCCGGGGCTTGTGTTGCATTTACCACCAGATTTATGGATTGTGTCTTTACTTGTCCCTGATGGTAATTAGTTATCAATCCGGGTCTGAAGATATGCAGCCCATTGTTATTGATGAAAATATCGCGAATGCTTTCAGGAGAAGTAAGCATGGTTTTATGGTTTCCCTTATGATAGGTGTATACGCGATTTTCAGATTCGTATAAGAGCGTGTCGTTCCAATTATGTAAAAATTTGGGCAACGGAATGGATTTTAGCGTATTCCATTGTAAATAATCGTTGAGATTGACAAAAGGATTCCAAGGAGCACAACGGATATTTTCAAGGGTGGCAACATAAATCGAGTCTTTGACTACACATGCGCTTTTGATGGGCTCTTGAGCACCAAAATTACCGATGGTAGTGTAACTATCTCGAATTTCAAACTTGTTTAAATCCAAGACCAATAATCCAAATTCTGTAGCTACAAGTGCGTCGTTTCCAACGAAGGAGATAAAATTAATTTGTTTATTGCCTTGTAAGGGTTTGTTTTTGAAGCCAAGAACGGGAACGATTCTGTTATCGTTGATGAGCAGGTCAATTCCGCCATCGATATATCCGATTACTAGGATATTCTTAGCTTCATTAAATTTCATAAAGGTGATTTCTTCAGCAAGAAATCCATCTGTTTTGCGCAAAACGGTCATTTGACCGAAGTTATCGGTACGCCACAAACCGTTATCGGTGGAGGCATACACGTATTTCGTGGTTGATTCACAAAACCTTGGATTGTGATAACTGAGATGGGTGCGCCAAGTTCCTGTGGGAATGAGGGATTGGCTTTGTGCGTATAAGGCCATTCCCGGCAGAAGAAATCCTAAGATTAAGAAAAGCGCGGCTTTATGTACTCGGAAAGGCCTCATATTTAATTAAAGGTATAGCGCAATTCCAAACCAAAATCGGTGAGCGAAGTATAAAATTGGGTGGCAATCTTTGGGTCCATGATATTACGGTTATAGCGAAGGGCCAAGTTGATTTTTTGGTTGATCTGATACGTGATTGACGGAGTTATGCGGATATTGAGCATGCCCGCAGTGTACCGATTCACATTCACATCAATTTTGCGGATAATCGTAGTATTGTCGCTGATGCTAACTGCAAGATCAAAACGGAAATCATTGGGCAGATAAATCTTCCTTCCTTTGCGCTTAATCGGTAATGTAAGACCGGCAACCCGGTATCCGGCATTCAAGGTAAATTCATTCTGCCGCATTTCAGTGAGATTGAAACTGGCAGCAAATAATTTCAGAACGCGATTGCGTTTATACTCCATACCCAGCGTCCAATTGTTCTTAGTGGTAAAATTCAATCCGATAAGGGGGAAGAAGCCCTCGGTAATAGTAACATCGGCGATCTGATATTTGGGAATTAAGTCGCTTCCAATTTCGGGTGTTTCCGTTTCATCAAACTTTAAATTTCGCTGATAATTTCCAACTGTATAGGTGCCTTTATAGGCATGTTTTACATTAATATTTGTGAATATCTCGCTTAAGAATGGCAATTTTGATAACCCGTTGTAATCGATATTCCAATTGGGCATTGGAATGGTTGGGAATATACCCAATTCGGAACGACCCACATCTAAACCACTATATGCCGCATAAAATCCTCCTAAAATTACATCTTGAGACGTTTTACTATACCCCACAGGGAAACCGGTACTGGTATCAATTACCGTACCATTGAAACGTGCATCTTGCAATTGTAGGCGACTGGCAACGGTATAGCGATTCGCTAAGAAATTGTCGAAAACGGGATTGGGATGATTTTCATTTTGGTCAATGTCTTTTACAAAGTGTGAAGATAAGAACATGCCAGAAATGGAGAATGTACCTGTTTCTGTTAAACCTTGATCCATCCATTGTGTGCCGTCGTATTTGAAAATACTTTGAATTCCTTTGGTTTCATTTCTTAGGAAACTCAAGCGGATTCTAAAGTCCTTAAAGGGTTCAATGGTCACGTTTCCAGACAGATTTTGGGAAATATTATTTTGATAGAAATTGGCCTGACGGCTATCGTTCCGCAATGCCCCGCTCTCCGCCATTTTGTAACGCATATTGGGATCTTGAAGTCCAAATACAAAGCCAATTCCAGGTTCTGCATGTCTGAAATTATAGCCGAAATAATCAGGTCGGTGAGCAAAACCAGGCAACTGGGTGTTCTCTTTTCTATTAAGGTTAAGATTGGCGTTTTTGAACATGGTTAAGAAATCCCCAACGATAACCTTAAAAGGATGTGGAGGTTTCATGGTCGTTTTACCCCGTTTCAAGGCACTCGCATCTTTATCATCGTCGTCTTTATTGCCGTCGGGTTTTTCAAGTACGCGTTTGGGCTTGCGATAATCTCTCAACCAAGGAACGAGACTGTACAATTGTGCGAAATTCAATTGGCTGGTTATGCTGATATCCTGGCTGTTTTGGATATTATTTCCTAAAGAATTAAAGGCAGGAGGCGCTTGTTTCCATTCATAACTGCCGCTGTAATTGGCACTGGTATTGATCCATTTTAACCACTTCACTTTAGAGAAAGGTAGGGTATAGGTAAGGTTTATAGATTGATAAAAGCGACTGGTTCTTCCAAATCCTTTAAACTCCGATAAAATAGAATCTTGTTTCTCTTTCGAATCGATTTTGCCGAATGGCTCTTCTATTCGGGCTTCCAAATTGGCTACGTAATTCAAATTAATCGAACGGGTAATCGGGAAAGCCATGTTGTAATTGCGATTCAACGTGAAATTCTTATCGAATAGTCGTGGATTGATTTGCTTAAAGTTGTTGTTATTACGGGATTGATTTTCACTATACAAACGATTTAATTGCATTTGGGAAGTGAAGGATGAAGGCATTAGGTTGAAATTAAAATCGCGAATGAGTTGCAAATGTTTGCTTTTTAAACTCTTGAAGGGGGTATAAAATTTGGTGTTGAGGGAATACGCATAACCCAATGTGGCTTGGGTGGTGTTGATGAAATATTCTTCAATTTGCTGATTTCTGCGATAATTACTTTGATAGCTATAACTTCCGTTAAAGTTTGATATAGACCAAGGCATGGGTTTTTGTGAGCCGGGCCGTGCAATTTTGAAATTGTTAATATTGAAACTGAATAGCGAATTGTAATCTTCGGCCGCTTTGCGAATCGATTC
>JAULUW010000165.1:0-4691 GCA_032111345.1 Bacteroidia bacterium | reverse complement strand
CCAAAACGCAGTGAGTTTAGTTGGGCAATGGGGCGGGCACCCATAGAAAAAATATCTCTATTTATTCCTCCCACGCCTGTTGCGGCCCCTTGATAGGGTTCTATGGCACTGGGGTGGTTATGGCTTTCAATTTTGAAGCAACAAGCTAATCCATCCCCAATATCTACGAGTCCGGCATTCTCTTCCCCTGCCTCGGCAAGCATTTTTGAACCTTCTTTAGGCAAGGTTTTAAGCCAAACAATTGAATTTTTATAGCTGCAATGTTCGCTCCACATTACAGAAAATATGGACAATTCTGTAAAGTTGGGCTCTCTATTAAGGATTTCGCAAATCTTGTGATATTCTTCTTCTAACAGACCGAGCTGTTTGGCTTGCTCCAAAAGTTGGTGATTCATCCCCACAAATTTACATACTTCCTGAGGGAATTACTGAAAAACTTATTAGGAATTAGCGCAAGAGGTACACGGCCCCTTTATAGGTTGATCTGCGCACGCGATCGCCTACTTTTTGTTCGTAACGGTATATATAGGGATAATTTCCTTGCATACAGGGCTGCCCATTGGCATCTCCATACCATTTGAAATCGCCACTCCGTTCTGAATCAAAAATTAGTTCACCCCAACGGTTAAAAATCTGTAGGGTTACGGCATCTACGTCTCTGCCAATTATTTCAAAATAATCGTTCCGGCCATCGCCATTTGGTGTAAATGCTGTTGGAGGGAAAATATCGCAAAATCCATCTGAAACACGGAGGGTAACATTATCACTCGCAGTGCCACAGGCATTCGAAACCGTTACGCTGTATGTGCCCGCTTCGGTTACATAAATTACGGTATCTCGTACTCCATTACTCCAGGTAATATTGGCTCCTGGCCATTTCTGGGTGAGCTTTAATAAGGATCCTTTACAAATAAACGTATCTGCCGGCAACATCGCTTGAGGACTTAGAGCCTCCTGTATGCGAATGGTATCGGTCCATGAACATCCATTGTTATTTACGGTAGCCCAATATTTACCTTGCAAGAACACGGTTCTAGGGTTCACGGAGGTTCCGTCTTCCCATGTCAAACCGCCTGTTGCTCCAACAAAAAGATCCATGTATGCGCCATCACAAAGCGTGGTATCTCTTCCTAATGTAAACTGAGGTCTTTGAACGATAAGGATATCCGAACTTACAGAATCGGGACAAAACGAATCGAGTACCACAAATTTCACTTTATGATTTCCTGCAGGACCGGGTAGGTATTTAGACCCGCTGAAAGTTCCAGAGCTTGCACTAAAAATGCCATTGGGATTGTTAGGAAACAAGGGTATTGCAGGTCCATCCTCACAAACTTGAGTAGGTAAACCTGTAAACGAAGCGGTAGCGTTGGGTTTAACATACACCATTACAGTATCCTTGGATTTACAACCGATGCTGCTTTCTGCCTCATGTATAATGCGATATACCCCTTTTGAAGGATAGGTATGTGCGATGGATTTATTGGTTGAAACCGTACCATCACCTAAATCCCAAGAGAACGCGACCAATCCCGGGAATGTGTTATCGAATACAAAATTATTGCCGTTCAAACATTGAATGGGATCGTTGATATCGATACCGCTTGAAGGACTAGGGATTACTTCGATGATTAAGGAAGTGGTGTCGGTACACCCTGTTGGCTTATTGTCAAAAAAAGTTTCACTCTTGTACCCAATTCTATATGTACCGCCTTTGGAATACGATTTTACGGGCCTTGGGATGGTAGAAGAATCCGTAGAAGAAAAGAACCATGTACGTACGTATGCCATTTTAGGCAAATTCTTGATAGTGGTAACATCGGAGAATCTGAATACATTCCCTTCCAAGCATTGTTGCACCTGACCATTCATTTCGATTGGTTTACTCACCGGTCTAGGAATGATGCGGACAGCATTTTGATTGGTGTAATTATCTACACACCCAAAACTTGGCGATGCCACTAAAGTCACTTGGTAATTTCCGCCTTCCATATAGGTATGCGTAATGTCTTTACCTTGTTTGTCATTGCCGTCTTTCAAGACCCATGTGTAGGTTATTCCGGAAAAAGTAGCCGTCGATTTATTGGTAAAAGTTACAATATTTGTGCGGTCGCATGTATCATCGACTACAAAATCAAAAGCTAAATCCAAGCTTTGTGTAACGAAGGAAAAGGTATCGTATTTGCTTGTAAGGTAATCGATGCTGCCTGCTCCGTCGTGTTCAAAAATGGCGACGTAGTATCGGGTTTTTGTTTGTAAACCCTTAAGTTCAAAATTATTGGTTATGTTATTAAAGCAAACGTAGTTTCCGGTTCCGATTTCATCGCCAGCGGTAAATGTATTGAAAGAGGTGTAACCGGTTCCGTCAACGGGTAATGCATCTACGGCGCTTCCTTTTTTAACCACCACCATTCTCCACCCTCCGTTGCCGTTGGTCCAAGAAATAGTAGCCTTATCACACTGAATGGAACCCGCTCTACCATTAGAAGGTGCTGTAGTGGGCTCTGCCCCAAACGCGGCAGCACTGATAAGCATGAGGACCCAAAAAGTGTAAAGCTGTTTAATCATAATACAAATATATGGAAAATAGACGTGTTATAGAGATATTTAGTTGCCCAAGTCTGGATAGAGAATTCCATTTTCGGGTATTACGGGTTGATTCATGAGTTTTAAAAATACTTGGGTTAGGGTTACCACATCTTTCAGGCAATATTGCACAATACGATTTAAATCTTTTTCTTGGTAGTACACATCTGCCACCATGCTGCCATCGATATCGTCTTTTGGAGTTGGAATATCGAATACCGCAGCGAGCAAGTCTAAGGATGTAAAGCTTTTAAAATCGCCCATCTTCCAGATTTCCATGGTATCCAGATGATTGATTTCCCATGGTTTTTTTCCAGCATTATCTAACATCATAGGAAGCGAAACGCCATTTATTAACATGCGCCTCGAAAGATAAGGAAAGTCAAATTCTTTACCGTTATGGGCGCAAAGCCTGGAATTAGGCGTACTGAAATAGCCCCGTAACATATCCGCAAAATCTTGGAGTAATTCTTTTTCATTATGACCCGCAAATGACTTAAGCCGCAGTTTGGGGTTATCCGGATATCCGGTTAAGATTCCAGCACAAATACATACAATTTTGCCAAATTCCGCATAAATCGCGGCCCTATCATAAAGATCCGACGCGGTAAAACTTTCTTTTACCAAACTTTGCGACTTTTTATCCCAAAGTTTTTTCCAACGCCCATCGAGATTGGAGTAGGAAGGCGTTGCAGGAACTGTTTCGATATCAATGAATAACACTTTATTGATATCTATCTGTTTTAATAGTTGCATGCAGGTGGTGGGATTGAATAATGAGTTGGACAAAAGTAGGTATTGCGGAAAACTATTTTTCAATTAACCCCTGTTAATTGTGAAATTCGCAGAGAATCGTATGGAAGAAAATCGCGTAAAACGCAAAAAACCGTCGGCTTTGCCCAGTATTTTAAGTTTAACGGCCGTAATGTTCATGTTGGGGCTTTTATCTACGAGTTGGCTCGCCTTTCAAGGTTTAGGCAATTATTGGCTAGAGACCACCAGTATCGATATTTATTTCAACGACGATGTAAGTGAGGGATTCGTTCGAGAATTTCAAAAAAACATTGATAAAAAACCTTGGGTAAAGGCAACAAAATTTATCTCTAAAGAACAAGCAATGTTAGAAATGGGTGATAAATACGATCCCAATTTTATGAGTTATGTAGAAACCGTTTCCCTGCCCTTAAGTCTAGAAATATATCCCAAAGCCGAATATGCCAAACCAGAATTCTTTAAAGAACTCAGCGCCTATTTCAAACAACAAGAAAATGTGGAAGATGTTATTTTTCAGCAGAATTGGTTGGAATCTATGACTGAAAATTTGCAAAAAATACAAGTTGCAGCGGCAAGTATCACTTTACTCCTATGTTTGGTGGCCATTGTACTCATTCAAAGTTCGGTGCGCCTTGGCATTTTCGCCAACCGCCACACCATAAAAAGTATGCAACTGGTTGGGGCCACCAATACCTTTATTGTTTGGCCCTTTATATGGAAATTCGTGCGGCATGCCCTAACGGGAGTACCCATAGCCGGTTTTTGTGTATGGTTGGTTTTTTGGGGAATTCCCAACAACACCGATTTGTTTCCGATGTTGAAAACGATTAGTGCACATATCGATTTTAAACAATTAGGGATTTTTTCACTTTCTATCGCTATTTTTGGAGTCCTTCTTGCGGCTGTTTCAACTTGGATCAGTACCCGCAAGTTTCTCAAAATGAAAATTGAAAATCTATACTAATGAAAGATAAAATCAAAAAACAATCCGCAAACACGCCTTCGAACGAAATGGTTTTTGGAAAAGAAAACTTCGGACTCATTGCATTAAGCCTAGGAATCGTAATTATTGGATTTTTTTTAATGAGCGGTACAAACGGCGATATTTATGATTTCCGACGCACTACTTTGGCCCCTGCTGTGGTTATTTTAGGTTTTGGTTTAGGGATTTACGCCATTTTCTTTCGTAAGAAATGACCTTTATAGAAAACCTCATCCTCTCCGTGGTTGAGGGCATAACGGAGTACTTACCCGTAAGCAGTACCGGACATCTTATGATGTTCTCGGAATGGATGAATCTTAAAGGAGCCCAAATGGATACGTATATTATT
>JAULUW010000164.1:415-9348 GCA_032111345.1 Bacteroidia bacterium | reverse complement strand
TTAAGAAGTCTTGAAATGACCTCTCTTGAGGTGTTCAAATCATTGGCGATACTTTGATGGGATATATTCAAGGTTTTAGATTTGGCTTTTTGAGATTCTTTTTTGAGATAAAACTCCAGTCTCTCGTCCATTCCTCTGAATGCCACACTGTCGAGGACTTCTAATACTTCTTCGAAACGGTTTCGATAGGTATTGATTACAAATTCTTGCCAACTCCGGTATTCACGCACCCATTCGTTGACTTTGGCCATTGGAATCATCAATATTTCTGAATCCTCTACGGCTACTCCCATCACTTGACTTTGTTCTTGGTGCCGAAGACAAGACATCGACATGGCACAAGCTTGTCCACTTTGCAAATAATAAAGGAAAAACTCCCCTCCTTCCTCGCCTTCTCTATAAATTTTAATTGCGCCCCTTAGGACCACAATTGCAGCACTCAAGTGCTGACCAGTGCGAACGATAACATCCCCAGATTGCACTTCTTTTACCTCGCTGAATGCACTAATTTGTTCCAATAATTCATCTTCAATATCTGGGAATTTCAATTTTAAATGTTCAGGAGCAATTTTCATGTTGGCGAATATCGCAATTTTCAGGTTAAAATGCCGTGAATAATCGACTTTTTCGTCTAAAAATGCTACTTGAATTTGGGTATTTAAACTTAAAAGGAGTAAAAAAGAGCCATTAAACATTTTCACCTTGTAAATAAGGGATTGTTATATATATTAATATGTATCTTTGAACTCTATTAAAGCCTAAAACGTATGAAATTACTGAAATTGTATGGTATTTTCCTATTTCTCGCGATTGGTTCTTGCAAAAAGAACGATGTGAATTTCGATAAATATAACAACACCAAAATTAAACCAGAGGTACTAACCCCTTTGGCGAGTGCGCGTATTGTAGCAAGTGACTTCCTAAAGCAAGACAGCATAATCAAATACGATCCAGATGGATTAATTCGTTTCGTTTTCAAACAAGATTCTGTTTTTGCGGTAAATTCTGACACGATTTTCAATTCCATTGCTTTAGGTTCTGGCAGTTCTAGATACAGTGTAGGTGCATTAGACGTTAGCGGTGCTGAAGAAAATTCCAGTGTAGATTTAAACGATTTAATACTCAGTTTAACCCAACCTGAACAAGATTTCATAAAGACCTTGAATGGCTCTATGGATACCTTTCCATCCTTCAGTACCGATAAAATTGATATTACGCCTTTAGCCGCAAGTGCTGACTTCATTTATTTGAAAATCGCCAAAGGCCATATAGTATTCACCATAGATAATGGATTCCCCACGGAATTGGCCGATTTGGAAATCAATATCTTTGACAGCGTAAACACTGCAAATCCTGCGCTCATTGGAACCGTGAAATTCAATAATATTCCAGCTTTTGCTACGGCAGTAGATAGCATCAATGTGGGTTCCCGAACTGTTTCAAATGCCCTTGGTTATAATGTTCCGATTGTTAATTTTTCGAAAAGCACCGATGAAGTACTCGTAAATTTAAACGATAAAATATCGCTAAATGTATCCTATAATAACTTCAGATGTATCGGAGGAAAAGCCAAGATTCCCCAACAAAAACTCAACAGTAAAAGTACGGAAATAGATTTGAGCAATCCGAAAATTAATGCCTTCCTTAGAAATATAGAATTTGGAAATGCAATAGTACCTGTTAAAATAACCTCAAGTTTTAAAACCGATTTAAGTGTTATTCTATCCCTACCGGATGCAACTAAAAATGGCATGGCGGTGGCACCCACAACCCTAAACGTACCTAACGGGGTTACCAATACCACTTTGGATCTTAGCAATACGAAAATCTTTTTAGGATCTTCATCCGTGAAGGAGTACAACATGCTTCAAACTTTTTATCAAACAACCGTGTTGAATACCGATGCTTTTATCGAGTTTGATTCATCCGATTATATTGATTTTGAAATAGACGCATCAAAAGTAAAATTTGAATACTTAGATGGGTATTTGGGGCAAGACACCTTCGAGGTGGCTATCGATAATTTAGATGTAAGTCAGTTAGCCGAATTAGGCAAGGGTATCCGAATGGAAAATCCTAAAATGCGCATTTTTGTCAATAACTCTTTTGGGATTCCCATTTTAGTAGAGTTGGATATCACTTCAAAAGATAAAACTGGCAATTCCTTACCCATGAATGTTCAGGAAATGCTATTCCCCTACCCCAGTATTTCAGAAAGAGGAACCGTAAAATCGGAGAACTTTGAAATCAACAAAAACAATTCCGATATAGTGGAATGCCTGGGTATGCCGGCTGTACTATTCGATGTAAAAGGAAGGGTAATTACGAATCCCGACGGGTTTACCGGGTACACGAATCATATAGCCCGGAAAAGCACCATAGATCTAGGCTTCAATGCAGACATTCCAATGACATTCACTGCTCAGAACTTTGCCTATACAGATACCCTAGATCAAGGTGGAACCCTGCAAGGATTGTCTGATTTTGACTTATTAGAACTCAAAATCAAAACTTTAAATGGCTTTCCTTTAGGAGGAACTTTAGACCTAATCTTTACCGATTCCAGTTATAAAGTAATTGACTCTCTGGTAAACGTTACTCTTTTACAATCTGCCGTTGTAGATACAGACGGTCGTATTTTGAAAAGCTCAGAAAACATGAGTACCTTCCTCATGCCTGGAGAAATGTTGGATAAATTAGATGCCAAAAAATGTGAATACATTCTCATTCGGACTAATTTCAGCTCTTACGACAAGGGAAGCATCCCGGTAAGTATCTACACTTCTTGTGCTCTTGACATTTCACTTGCCTTCCGTGCCATTTATACCAGCGCTTTATAAAAAAAACAACATGAAATCCATTAAAATAACTCTTACTTTGGCATTGTGTTGGATGGGCAATCTAAAAGCTCAGTCGTTTTTTGAATTCAACAACCGTCATTTATCCCAATCGCAACTTTGGAATCCGGGCTTTATGCCTCAATATAAAGCGACTTTGTCTTTCGGCCAAACCACAATTGGCGGAGGTCTAGTGGGAACGACTTTAAACGGTTTATTCGGAAGCACGGAAACACCGCTGCAAACGGCAACCCGTATGATTCGTGAAGATGAAAAACAATTGGGTATGGATTTTGAGCATCAAACGGATTTATTTCATTTTGGATTCCGCAGCAAGAAATCCTATTTCGCGATTAACTCCACTCTTATTAACGAAGCCGCTGTACGTTTGCCTAAAGATCTAATGGGATTGGCCTTTCTCGGTAATGGTGCCTTTATTGAAAAGGACGCTGAAATCGATTTTTCGGGCAATGCATTTCGTTCTTATTTGAAAAACACCTTGAGTTACGGTCGCTTTTTAACAAATGAACTCTCTGTTGGAATGAATGCTTCGTTGATCAACGGAATCGCCGATTTAAGTTTAAACCGTGCCCGTTTGGGAATTGGAACCGATACCGGAACGGCGTCTATATATTCCTTAAACTTGAACGGTGCCATTGACGGACGTGCATCCTTATTAGGTGCGGATGTAGACCGTGCGCTAAACGATTCCAGCTACGATGTAAACCAGTCGGTGAGTGACCAAGTTTCTCAGTTTTCTCTTGGTACAAACCAAGGTTATGCCTTAGGATTTGGAGCGGTTTACCGAATGAATGAAAAATGGAGATTCTCTTTAGCAGTTCAAAATTTAGGAAGTATTGTTTGGAATTTAGGGGCACAAGAAATTACCCTCAATGAATCCCGTTGGGAGTGGAACGGACTTGATACCAGTCAGATTTCCAACTTTAATGAAGATGTTGCGCAACAGTTACAGGATTCATTCCTCCAAAAATTTGACGTTCAGAGTGGTCGAATAAGTTCATATACCACACAATTACATCCCAGATACACCTTAGGCGCTGAATTTTTATTATTCCCAAGAACCCATATCCAAGCCTTCGGGGGCTATGGTTTCGGGGTAAAAGGCGATAAGAGCTTTATCAGCACCACGATACATCAAGAATTGGGCGAATGGGTAGATTTACGTTTGGGGTATTCCCTTTATGATCTCGGAAATCCCTCACACCGCGTCGGATTAGGTTTAAGTTTAAACTTAGGACCCATTCAGATATTTACTGCGGTAAATGATGTAATAGGGATTGTAAATTACGGGAGTATGCAAGGTACTTCTGGAACTATTGGTCTGAATATAAATATTGGGCGTCGGAAAGATCGAGATTACGATGAAGTACCCGATAAACACGATAGTTGTTTCAAAACATTCGGTGTAATCAGCAACGACGGTTGCCCGTATGGCTTCTTAGGTGGATCTATGTCTTATGACGAAAACGAAGAAGTAATTGAAGAAGGCACCGAAGCGATACCCGCTGAAAACGTTATAATAAAACCAGTCCTCCTCCGGGAAAGCCCAGAAACAGCTCCTAAAAAATCTCCGGAAATTCGCACCAATACCAAATTGAACTCCGCAGTGGAAAACGCAGAAACTGAAACGAACGCAGAGGCAACGACTGACATTCAAACGGCAAGTATCGATGCACCAAGTACAGAAATATCCGTTATTGAGCAGAAAACAAGGGGTGAGCTACTCCCAGATACGGCTGCAATGCCCGATCTTTTAACACGTAGATCCAGCGATTCTGCAACATCTAATACCCCAGATAGTTTAAACGCATCGACAATGGATTTAATGGCTGTCCCTTCAAAAGGTTCGAAAGAGGCCGCTCTTAAAGATAAAAAGGCAAAAAGTCCGGCTAAAAAATCAGATTCTCTCGAAGATTTGATGAATCGTTAATACGTTTTCAACAAATTGGCACCAAGAATAGGTATAATAATTCCAGAATCTTGGGAAATTGCTTTGATTTTCTCTAATTCTCTTTGCGGTTTCCCAATAGGTTCATCACTTAAATCAAAGGTACCATAGTGCATGGGAATAAAGTGTTTTGCGCCTAAATCCTTAAAAGCTTGATAGGCTTTTGTCGGACTTGAATGATTGTCTTCCATGAACCATTCCGGTTCATAAGCACCTATTCCCAATATCGCATAATCTATTTTAGGAAACAGTTTCGCAATATCTTTATAATGCGATCCATATCCAGAATCTCCACCGAAATAAATACACACCTCACCTATCTTAAGGATGAATGAGCCCCACAAACGTTTGTTTGTATCTGTTAAGCCGCGTTTTGCCCAATGCCGCGTTGGCAAAAAATACAACTCAAAACCTTCGGTTTTATATTGCTGATACCACCCAGCTTGCTGACCTTCGGCATCATTCAAAAACTTCCTGAGCAATTTCGCCATATTCAATCCCGTAAAAAACCGCATTTCTGGGTTGTGCTTTATCATCTTTCGCAAGCTGGTTTTATCGCAATGGTCGCGATGATCGTGCGACATCAACAAATAATGGGTTGGGGGCAATTCTTCAGGCTTAATGGGTAGTTTAGACCAACGTTTTATTACCGCTGCCTTTTTAAATACGGGATCTGTAATGAACTGAATTCCATTAAAGCGAATTACAAAACTTGCATGACCCAACCAAAAAATGCCATCGGCTTTCGCATTCTTCAAATCTTGCAAATCTTCGGCCACAGGCAAGCGGAACGTATCTTGCTGCTTCTCTAATTCGTATGGATTTTTCTTACTTTTCCATTTCCAAACTTCTGAAAATCCTTTTGTCAATGGAAATTCATGATTTTGGTATTGATTTTTCACTACCGGATTTCCCTTCCAATTAAAAAGAGTATCTACTCCCTTGATAAAAGGCAATTCTTCATTGTATACGGGTAATTTCTTCGACATTTCACAAGAGTTTAATACACCTAATAATCCCAACGTGCAGGTTAACAGCCCAATAAATTTACGCATGGCTGGGGACCGTGGGTTTGATGGCGGTTTTCCATTCATTCAATTCATAAAGGGCTTGAAATACATCGTTTACACCTGCTACCTCAACAATAAAGGCTTTGTCGGTTTGTTTGGCATTGTATTTACTTGGATTTTGAGCCAACATGCCGATCAACAAGCCAAAAGATTGTGATTGATATACGGCTGCGCTGGATTCTCCCGGGAAGAAACAACGCATTTTGTTGGGTGTTAAGGCTACTTTTTCCAGTCCCAATTCCTTGGCGGCCCATTTTAAACGAACGGAATCTACCAAAGACAAAACTTCTTTGGGAGGTTTCCCGAATCTGTCTTTCAACTCGGCCATAAAATCTCTGAGCCCTATTTCTGTGCTCACATTCGATAATTCGCTATATAAACTAATGCGTTCAGACGTTTGACTTACGTAGTAGGCAGGAATTAATATTTCATAATAGGTATCGATTTGACAATCGCGGCTTTCGATATTTTCTTCTGTGATATCATACAAGTTTTGAAATTCTTCCTTTTTCAATTCTTGAACGGCTTCATCCAGAATCTTATGATACATATCAAAGCCCATATCGGCAATAAAACCACTCTGCTCCGCTCCTAATAAATTTCCAGCTCCCCGAATATCCAAGTCGCGCATCGCCACTTGAAACCCACTTCCCAATTCAGAATATTCTTCCAATGTGCGCAAACGCTTGCGAGAATCCTCCGGAAGCGTGGATACAGGTGGACTCAATAAATAACAAAATGCTTTTAAGTTACTACGTCCCACCCGGCCCCTCATTTGGTGTAAATCCGAAAGTCCAAACATGTGTGCGTTATTGATAATAATGGTGTTGGCATTGGGTATATCCAAGCCACTCTCAATAATACTTGTTGCTACCAACACATCGTATTCCCCTTCGATGAAACGCACCATTACATCTTCCAATTTTGAACCTTCCATTTGACCATGTGCCACACAAACGCGGGCACCAGGTACTTCGCGTTCGATCAAGGCCGCCAAGTCATAAATATCCTTGATACGGGTATGAACCACAAAAGCTTGTCCACCGCGGTTCATTTCATCGGTGATGGCTTTCTGAATAGTATCCTTTGAAAATACAGCCAATTCCGTGTGAACCGGTTGTCGGTTAGGAGGCGGTGTATTGATAATGCTCAAATCTCTTGCCCCCATTAAACTAAAATGCAGGGTTCTGGGAATGGGCGTTGCCGTTAGGGTAAGCGTATCCACATTTACCCGGATACTTTTTAATTTTTCTTTGGCTCCAACTCCAAACTTTTGCTCCTCATCGATGATCAATAGGCCTAAATCTTTGAATTTAATATCCTTACCAATTAATCGATGCGTGCCAATTACAATATCTATTTCTCCTGTAGCCAGTTTCCGAATAACTTCTTTTTGTTCTTTGGCGGATTTAAACCGGTTCAAATAATCTACATTTACGGGGAAGCCGTTATAACGTTTGCGAAAACTGCGGTAATGTTGCTGGGCCAAAATGGTGGTTGGAACCAACACGGCGACTTGCTTTGAATCGCAAACCGATTTAAAAGCCGCCCGCATGGCTACTTCTGTTTTTCCAAAACCCACATCTCCACATACCAAGCGATCCATGGGTTGTTCTTTTTCCATATCTCGCTTTACGGCATCGATTGCCTTTGCTTGATCTGGGGTATCTTCATAAAAAAAGGAAGCTTCTAGCTCCAACTGCAAATAATTATCCTCGGAAAATGCAAAACCTTTTTCCTTTTTTCGTTGAGCGTACAGTTGAATCAGCTCTCTGGCAATGTCTTTTACCTTCTTTTTAGTCGTTCTCTTTTGCTTTTCCCATGTGCCCGAACCCAATTTGTGCAAATGAGGTTGCGTACCGTCTTTGCCGCTGTATTTGCTTACTTTATGGAGGCTGTTTACCGATACATACAACAAATCGTTATCGCGATATACGATGCGAAGTGCTTCTTGCTTCACCCCATTGACATCCATGGTTTCAAGTCCCGCAAATTTTCCAATACCGTGATCTATGTGCGTAATAAAATCTCCCGGCTTTAAATTTCGAAGGTCCCTTAAAGAAATCGAGGCATTACCGGAAAAGGTATCTCTGGATTTGGGCTTATAATATTTATCGAATAATTGATGTTCGGTAATACAGGCCAATTTGGTATCTGCGTCTATAAAGCCATTCGACAAACCTACATAAACCGGAGAAAACAATTCATCCAATTGCTGCTCTTTCAGCAGTACTTGCAATCGTTCAATTTGGCGGTTATTATCGCTAAAAACCAGGGTTTTGTAGCCTTTTTGTTTGTATTCCTGTAAGGCTTGTTGCAGCAATTCCATATTCCGCTTAAAAATGGGTTGTGGTTCTTGCTCAAAACTTAAGGTATCGTGACTTATATCGGGTTTATCGCCCCCCAATTGTACATTTTTAAAGGAAAATGCCATTTCCTGGAATTCCTTTGGGGTTAGCCAAATTTCTTTGGGATGTTTCCCTGCTTCTTTAATACCGTTGGTTTTATCTTGGTGATAGCGTTGCAGAGCTTGTTCCCAGAATTTCACCAGCTGCTGCAATTGCAATTCAGGCTCTGTCCAATAAACAATCGTATCGGTATCAAAATACCCCAAAAATGGGGTCAGTTTGGTTTGTTTTTGACTTACTTTGGGCACCAAGGAAAAATGCGCCATTTCGTTAATAGAAAGCTGGGTATTTACATCGAAGGCCCGAATATTATCAATAATATCGCCATCTAATTCCAAACGAAAGGGGTATTCGTGCGCAAAAGAAAATAAATCTAAAATACCGCCTCGTATACTAAATTGACCGGGTTCGAATACAAAATCTTCGCGTTCAAATCCATTTTCGTATAAAAACTCACTTAAAAAATCAATATCTAGGTTTTGTCCGCGGCTGATTTCAAAAGTATTGCTGGCTAAATCTTCTTTTTCGACCACATGTTCGGCCAAAGCACTGCCATAGGTAACTACGATTCTTCGCGTATTTTTACGAAGGGCATTTAAAGTTTCAATGCGTTCTTGAACATGCATCGCATGTTCGCGTTCGGATTGGT
>JAULUW010000164.1:0-405 GCA_032111345.1 Bacteroidia bacterium | reverse complement strand
TAAAAGGTGTTCTAAATCTGATTTTACGAAAAGTGCTTCTTCTTTATTGGGGGCTACCCAAAGCACCGGTCTTTCATTTCGAGAGAAGGCAGCTGCAACGAGTAGCGCATTTCCTGAACCATGAAGGCCTCGGGTATAAACCCATTTGGTGCCCGATAAATGGGAAAGGAAATCTTGCGTGATCTCAGATTGCAGCTGTCGCTGTAAAATATCTCGTGTGTTCATGAACTGCTTCGATTAAGGAAACCCTTAAAACCCACAAAGAGTTTTAATTTTTTCTTAAAATCGCTCTTTCTGCAGCTGCTGTAATATCTTGGGCATCCAAACCATATTTTACCAGTAACTGATCGGGAGTTCCACTTTCTCCAAAGGAATCATTAACGGCTACCATTTCCAAAGGTGTTG
>JAULUW010000163.1:0-3090 GCA_032111345.1 Bacteroidia bacterium | reverse complement strand
TGGAATTGCAAGCCCAAAAACATTTCCAAAATGCATCGGAAGCGCAGATAAAAGCCGCTTGGGATATCGATAATACGAATGTAGATGTGATGTTGGGCCAATACAACAGTATTTTTAAAAACGACAATCATATCGCTATTAGTCAAGGGTTTAAAAATCCGTTAGTCTATGCTTCCCAAGTGAAACAAAAACAAGAACAGGCGCTTTACACCCGTGTAAGTGCCCGAATAGAGAAGGCCCGCATTCGAAGTGATATTCAAAGTCGTTGGGTTGAAATTTATGGGCTGCAGCAATCCCAAAATGTATTAAAACAGAAGCTGGAGTTTCTAAGGCAACTGCAAAAATCCTTGAAACAACGTTTGGAATTGGGCGATGCTACCGAATTGGATTTGAATTTGGCCACTTCGGCCCTAGAAGACTTGTATTTAGAAGTGAAAGCGCTCGAAACGACCCAAATGGAATGGTATCGCTCTTTATATTTGGAGTTGAATTTAAGTCCTGGAGATACCATTTTAATTACAGAAACGGTACCGATAAAGCCCAGCAATGGATTGGAGTCGAACGGTCATTTGGAACGTTTCAATTCGGAATTGCGCTTGCGTGCTTGGGATTTGAAATTAGAGAAAAGGAGTTTGTGGCCGAATATGCGAATCGGATATTTCAATCAAACCTTGAATGGCCCGAGTACCGATTTGAATGGGGTGGATGTTTGGCATAGGCCACAAGACCGATTTAGTGGATTTACCTTTGGTTTGGATATTCCTTTAGGGTCTTTGTATTCTAAATCACAAAGAATAAAAGCCACACGGGAAACCTATTTAGGTTCACAAGCTCATACGGAATATTTAAGCCAACAATACCTCCTTGAGTGGAAAAATTTGAATCGACTTATCGCACTCGATGAATCCAGAATGTTGTATTTTCAAGAGACTTTATTACCGATGGCTGAGAAAATAGAAGGGCAGTTAAAGTCGGCCTTTGCATTGGGCAATATCGATTTTATGGATTTTTCAAAAGGGATGGAACATGTTTGGAATCAGAGATTACTTGCCATTGAAACACAAAAAAAGTATCAACTACACCTTATTCAACAAGAATTTTTAAATGTTAATTAATATGAAATTTAGTATAAAAACCACTTTGGTGGGTATAATCGCAATACAGGCGGCTTGCAGTGCACCGGTAGTCGAAACAAAATTAGAAAATACCGAATCTGAGCGCATCGCTTTGTCTCAGGAAGAGAAAAAACTGGCGGAGATACACGAAACAACCGCACAATGGATGGAAATGTCGCAAAGGGTGAGTGCTCGGGGTTTGGTGAACATTCCCCCACAAAATTCCTACACGGTACATATTCCGTATGGAGGATTTGTAAAGATTGGAGAATTGCTTCCGGGTACACCCATTAAAAAGGGCATGGTGTTGTTTTACGTTCAAAATCCAGGATTTATTAAAATGCAACAGGCTTATTTGGAAGCCAAAATAAAACAAGAGCAGTTGGATTTGGCCTATAAACGTGAATTTACTTTGGTGGAAGAAAAAATCAATGCGGCAAAAACGTTGGAATCTTTGCGAGCCGAGCGCGATATGAACCGGGTTTTGTTGCAATCATTAAAATCACAACTTGAAATGATAGGGGTGAATGTGAAGAGCCTAAATCCACAAGATATTCGAGCCGAGTTGCCTGTTTTGGCACCGGAAAGTGGCTTTATAGAATCTGTGAAAGCGACTAACGGCGCGTATGTTTCGGATAAGGATGTGGTATTGACTATGAATCGTTTCGACGATTTACATATTGAATTAGATGTTTTTGAAAAGGATTTGATGTATATAAAAGAGGGGCAACAGATTGAATTCAAATTGGTAAAGGATGCTCCGGAAACGGAAGCACGCCATGCCCATGTTTTTCTTATTTCCACCAATATTACGGGTGAAGGAACCGCAAAAATCCATGGACATTTGAATACAAAGTACTCCGATTTAAGACCGGGCATGTATTTGAATTCAGAAATATTGTGCAATCCAAGAAGGGTCTTACAAATACCTGCTTCCTGTATGGTTAATTTCCAACAAAAGAATTATGCTTTTTATACGTTTACCGATTCTAATTCTTCAAAAACAGAATATCGAATTAAGGAATTGAAACTGGGAACTGTAAGCGATAATTGGGTGGAAATTATTCCGGAGGGGCGCGATTTTGATTATGAGCATGCGCATTGGGTTGATCAAGGGGCTCGATTGTTGTTATCGAGATTAAAGAATGTATCCGAAGAATAAGGCCAAGTATAAAGCAATAGCAATGAACAAAATACAGGGTTTGATTGCTATAAATAGACTATGGTTAAGGAAAAGGCACCAATTGCCCAAGATATTGCGTTTGATTACGTATTTATTGGCATGGGGGCTGCCAATTCGCTGATATTAATTAAATTATTTGAATCGGGAGGTCTTTTACACAAGAACCTGGCCATTATAGATCCGATTAAACGTTTGGGAAGTCCGAAGCAGAGTGATAAGACGTTCTGCTTTTGGGCTACCGTGGCTGAAATGAACGAAATGGGTTTGGCGCATTTGGTAAGCGCATCTTGGTCTAAAGCACAAATTAACAATCAAACCAACGAAATTCATCCGTTTACCTATTATCAAATAAAGAGTTGGGATCTCTTTGCCTATTCTCATGAAATTATCGAACGGCTCAAAATTCCTGTTTACGCGGATGCCATTGTTGAAACCGTTTCCCAGCAGGATGCGTTGATTGTAAAAGGGGAAAGTGGGAGCGTGTACCGGTGCTTGGAAGCGTTTGACTCCAGGCCACCGCAATTTGCACAATGCCAATCGAACGAAACGCACCTACTGCAGTCATTCTATGGTTACGTTGTAGAGAGTGAAGAAGCCGTTTTTGATTCGGAGAGTTTTGTGATGATGGATTTTCAAGTGCCTCAAATGGAGAACACCCAGTTTATGTATGTATTGCCTTATGACAGTCGGCATGCTTTGGTCGAATTAACCCGTTTTGGATCGGAACCGATTCCAAAATTGGAAGCCCAAAACGCGTTGCAAGAGTATATTCAACAGCATTTTGGTACGGTT
>JAULUW010000162.1:0-16000 GCA_032111345.1 Bacteroidia bacterium | reverse complement strand
GTCCAAAGTGAACACCTGCATCCAATAAATCTTGTTGAGTATAAGCCATGAATAATTATTAACGTTTTGAGAATTGGAAACGCTTACGCGCTTTCTTTTGACCTGGTTTCTTTCTTTCAACCACACGTGAGTCACGGGTCATGAAGCCAGCTTGACGTAACGCACTTTTGTATTCCTGATTGATATCTACCAATGCTTTTGAAATACCTAAGCGAATTGCTTCTGCTTGTCCTGAAATACCGCCACCACGTACGTTCACCATGATATCATAGTTTTGAGCGTTTTCTGTGATTGTTAAAGGCGCAACAATTGAATTACGGTGCCATTCTAATGGGAAGTACTGTTCAATTGCTTTTTTATTTACCGTGATTTGTCCTTTACCTTCTTTAAGGTATACACGAGCTACGGCTGCTTTTCTTCTTCCTGAGTTGTTAGTCATAGGATTCTCAGATATCGAATTTTAGTTCTTTGGGCTGTTGAGCAGCATGTGGGTGCTCAGATTCAGCATAAACAAACATGTTGTGAAATATTTTACGGCCAAGGCGATTTTTAGGTAACATACCACGAACCGCACTCTCTATAAGGCGCTCTGGCTTTAAAGACTTCGCTAGGGCTGTACGCTGTCCACCTGGGAAACCCGTGTGGCGGATGTACTCCTTTTGCTCCATCTTCATACCTGTTAATTTTACACTCGCTGCATTGACCACAATAATATGATCACCACAGTCTACGTGAGGCGTAAAATATGCCTTGTGCTTTCCACGGATAATACGCGCAATCTGTGACGCCAAACGGCCCAGAGGTTGCCCTGCTGCATCCACTACGTACCAATTCTTGGTAACAGTGGCATTGTTTGCAGAAATCGTTTTGTATGTAGTTAACGGATTCACTTTTATCGGTCTTTGTTCAAATTTCGGGTTGCAAAAATAGGAAGATTTTCAGCATATAACAAGATATCCACAAACTTTTTTAAAAAGAGTTTGAATAGACAGTGAAAACACCCCTGAAATGTGTGATTTACTACCAATCGTCTTCATCTGGCTTATACGGCTCCTTCAATGCCTTCTTTAACCCTTCTATCGTTTTCTTTACTTCTTTATCAGCTGTAATTAAATACTGATCTGTAGAACGAAACCCGCGTTTCGTTTTCATATAATATTCATGGTAGGTCTTGAGTCGAGATTCTGCCAATCCTTTTGGTTCCGTTATGTGCGCAAAATTTCCAAATTGATACTTATAACGGGCTTCCTTCATGCGAAGTACCAAGCTAAACTCTAATAATCCGCTTGGACCCTTACTGTAAGCACCGCGTTCAATAACCATCGGCACTTCTACCTTCAACCAAATCAATCCCGAAGGTTTTACTTCAACAATAAACCGTTTGTAATCTTTGGCACCATATAAGGATTGAAAATACCGCTCAGCCCTTTTGTATAAAGAGTCCTCCGAACAATACTCACATTCCATGTCCTCTACCACACCTTCATAAAAAATCATCTCCCTCAAACTGTCGTAGGGAGGTATAAACCGCGTATAAGGGGGCAAGGTATCTTTCTGTTTCCCACCTAAACCGTCACCACCGCTCCATCCGCCTCCGCCGCCATCATCACCACCCCAAGCTCCGCCGCCATTCAACACCTGCGTGTCGTTTGTCACCGCTCCCGCTTTTTCCTCATCAAAATCACCCCATTGAGCTTGAGCCAAACCACTAAGACCCAAGAACCCCAATAAAAATAAACCTCTTATCCATCGAACCCTAAAGGAAGATTCGTTTTCGTTTCTCATTATCACTTATTGTTTCCTGTAAATAAAAAAGTGCGAATATAATCTCTTATATCCATAATTATAGATTTGCAATACAATCGTATGATTTATTGGGCAAATTTCTTTTTTCTCCCTCTTAAACGTTTTCAAGGATCATTTATTCTATTCGATACGGTTATTTCGCGAAATTGACACCTGGGAAACGACCTTTCCTAAATACCCTCGCTGCTTTCATTCCCTTTCGCAATTCCTTTTGTCGTTCTTCCGGCAAAGCCACAATTTCCGCACAGGCAGAACAACAACATTTATTGAATTTTTCTGCGCATGTTTCACATTGGATAAATAGCAAGTGACAACCGGTGTTTGCACAATTGATGTGTACGTCTGCCGGCTCGCCGCATTGATGGCATTGCGAAATGATGTCGTCGCTTACGCGTTCATGCAAACGTTGATCAAATACAAAGTTCACTCCCTTAAATCGATTTTCTAGCGCCTTCTCTTTAACTTGGTTCACATAATTAATAATCCCGCCTTTCAAATGATACACTTCGTTAAATCCATTGTGACGCATCCAAGCGCTTGCTTTCTCACATCGAATCCCTCCCGTACAATACATCAGTATTTGTTTATCGCGCTCTCCCTCATATTTGTCAATTACTAATTGCAACTCCTCCCGAAAGGTATCGGCATCCGGACAATCGGCATTTTCGAATCGACCGACCTCACTCTCATAATGATTGCGCATATCAATAACCACGGTTTTCTCATCGTCTAAATACCGATTCCAATCTTCCGCATCCAAATAGGTTCCTGTATGACTGGGATTAAAATTAGGGTCTTCAATTCCATCTGCAACAATTTTATTGCGCACCTTCATATCTAATTTGATAAAGGCTTTTTGGTTCTCTTCAATAGCCGTATTCAATCGAATTTCATTCAAAAAATCTATAGCGTACAAATCTTTTTTAAAGGATTCAAAATGTACCGAAGGCAATGCAATTTGCGCATTTATGCCTTCTTGGGCAATATATACCCGACCAACGACCTCAAAGGCCATCCATCTTAAATATAGGGAATCTCTAAAACCCTGTGGGTCTTCAATGGGATAATAACGATAGAAAGAGATGGTGGTGTATGGACGCGTATCTGCCTCCATTCTACGCTTTAACTCTTCCCGATTCACGATGTTTCGCAATAACATAGATTGGGGAATTTGAATAAAAACACAAAGTTACGTCATTTGAACAATTCAACAAAAAAGGGCCCCAACCGGAGCCCTTTTTATATCAATTCAGAAATATTTAAATCTTAGTGACGAACCATGATTTTAGTTGAATAGTGGTAGTTAGCCCCTTCAACAGACATGAAATAAACACCGGTATTCCAAGCAGCGGTATTGATATTGGCTTTACCATTGATCATAGCACCTTCATGAACTATCTGTCCTTGTGTGTTGATCACTTGAACTTTAGCATTCTCAGAAGCCAAACGATCAATTACTACATTGAACGCATCGTTGGAAGGATTAGGATATACCTTAGCTTCAGCTTCGATATCGTTGTTGGAAGCGTTGTTCACAGCAATAACTTCTGATTGCAATACTTCTTTTGTTGTAGCATCTTGAACCCAAACTACTACGTATAAATCATCAAAAGTTTCAACACTGTGTTCGTTTGCATGATTGATGTGGTTGGCAGTTTGACCATCGGCTGATAAACGATAATCACCGTTAAAAGTATGTGATAAAGACTTACTCACTTTAGTTCCTTTGGTCATTGGAGACAAAGTCATACCCGTAGCACCTGGCATCATCTTCTTCATTACCATTTCAAAAACAGTTTCACCATTAGATTTCTTGTTTTTGAAAGTTTCACCTTCTACAATGGCAGCAAATAATTTCAAGTTGTTTGAATTGAAATTAGTCAAAGGATTCAAATCCACATCCAAAGAAATAGTATTCTTCCAAGCGTTAGCCGCAACACCGGTAATTTCAAGGAATGAAGGCTTTGCAGCTGCTTCATCATAAAGACTCGCAGTGAAAGAACCTGCATTTCCATCCCAACCACCATCAACTTCCATACGAGGCACTGAACTTACTGCATAGTAAGCAGCTCTTGTGCGAACTTCTTGTGTGCAATATGGATCTCCTGTACCTGGCCACCACACTTGATATTTAATTGTGGTGTGGGCACTTCTACCATTGATGATGTTATTGTAGTTCTCATTTCCTGGACGGCATGGTGCACATGTTGAAGACGTAAATACTTCATTTAAGATTTTACGATCTACCCAACGATCCACAACTTCTACCGTAAAGGTAGCGGTATCGTTAAAGGATTTACCATCTGCAGAACCATTAGGGTTTGATGTCCAAACTTTTACGTTATACGTA
Organism: Bacteroidia bacterium; assembly: GCA_032111345.1. Classification (GTDB taxonomy): domain Bacteria; phylum Bacteroidota; class Bacteroidia; order NS11-12g; family UBA955; genus VMCP01. The sequence continues at coordinate 11,844 of JAULUW010000162.1, read as the reverse complement.
CCCGTTGCAGATGGAGTCCATTTTGCAGGAGAGTTCAAAGTACCACTCGCTAAAGAAGCGATATTGGTTGAACTTGTAACCGTTCCACCAATAGCCATTCCACCATCTATAGAAAAATGAACGTCGGCTGCTGATAAAGTTGCACTTCCTACGTTACGTACCTTAACACCCATATCAAAGGGAGCATCGCCGATTTTCATGTAGGGAGTCAAATTAACCGACTTTACCAATATGTCGTTAGCGGGTTGGGTACCAGTACCAAACGTGTAATAGGTGTTATCAGAAGCATCAAAAATGTTTTGTGAAACTTGCTTTGCTCCTAAGTTTGGAGATCCTGCAACGGTATAAGCGGTTGTAGCATCTATTTGAATACCTGCCGACAATTTTACGTTTGCATTAATTAGGTTACCACCATCAACGGGTAGGGTCTTCATATCCACGATGTAGATTTGATTGGTTCCCTCTTCCAAAACAACGGCCCAATAGGTCCATCCTTGCTTTATAGTAGCTGCTTGACCATAAAAGTTAAACCAAATCCAATGTTGACGGTGAGGCGCCTTACCAAAAGTTTTAGTCATTACGGCACTTGCATAGGTTGTAGTTCCTGAAACCACAGAAATAGGCTCGATACCTGAAACTACCACTGAATTATTTGGAATTTCAGCAGATGGTAAGGATAATGTTGCATAAGAACTTGGTTTTACGGTTGGGGCACCTGCATCAAAACTTACAGTCCCATAATTACCAACGGTGTAGCGGGTAACATCTGAACCGTTAAATTGAAATTTAAACGGAATCGTTTGTTCTCCTGAGTATGTGATTGCGCTACCCGCGCCGCCACTCCACAAGGAATTCCAACCTACGTTAGCTGTACTTGGAAAGGGATTCTCTCCATCAGTGTTAAGGGCTCCTGGATTCTCACCCGCAAGCTCCGTAGGATAGTTGTAGTATTGGGCTTTAGCGCCGAAAGCCGCGAATACACATCCTGCTAAAAGTAATAATTTCTTCATGATTTAGTTTAGTGTTATTTACAAATTTAAAGATTTTGAGCAAAGTAGCAACTATATCGCAAAAAACATAGTTGGACCTACTTCCTTTAATTCAAGGAGAATCTCCCTTACCGAATCGGGGCTGTTCGCCCCAACCAATCTCGTTCTATACTCTTTAAAATGCGGAAATCCTTTAAAGTAATTGGCGTAATGCCTACGCATTTCTACCACTCCAACTACAGGACCTTTCCACTGTATGGATTTCTCAAAATGGGTTGCGCAAGCTTCTAAACGCATTTCAAAGCTGGGTTTCTCCTTGTGCAGACCGGTTTCTAAATAATGTTTTATTTCACTAAAAATCCATGGATACCCAATACTCGCTCTGCCAATCATTAAACCATCAACCCCATACCTATTTTTATATTCCAATGCCCGCTCGGGAGTATCGATATCCCCATTGCCGAAAATTGGAATCTTCATACGCGGATTTTCCTTTACCGCACCAATTAATGTCCAATCCGCACTTCCTTTATATAACTGTACCCGAGTACGCCCATGAATCGACAACGCTTTTATACCTACATCTTGCAATCCTTCCGCAACCTCAACAATATTTTTCGTTTGATCGTCCCACCCCAAACGGGTTTTAACGGTAACGGGCAAATGGGTTGCATTTACAATGGCCTCCGTCATTTGCATCATCTTTTTCGGATTGGTTAGAATTCCAGCTCCCGCTCCTTTACATGCTACCTTTTTAACCGGACATCCATAATTGATATCAATTAAATCGGGATTCACCGCGCTTGCTATTTTGGTAGCTTCTACCATAGAATCGATATCCGAACCAAAAATTTGAATCCCTATCGGACGCTCATATTCGAAAATATCCAATTTCTGCATGCTTTTTGCCGCATCTCGAATCAATCCCTCACTGCTTATAAATTCGGTGTACATCAAATCTACACCTTGCTGTTTGCATACATAGCGAAATGGAGGATCGCTCACGTCTTCCATAGGAGCCAATAACAAGGGAAAATCCCCTAACTGTATATCACCAATTTTTACCACCTTTGTACAAAATTACAACGAAAAAAACCGAATGGAACGCAAAGACTCCGAATTTCAACATAAACCGCTTTCTAATTTTTGGGGAATTTCCCTTTTACTCCTCTTGATATTAGTTTTCCAAATTGTGGGAAACACCGCCTCTAATTACCTGCTGGCATTTGCTTATCAACTTCCCGTAACTGAAATAAAAGCCCTGTTAATTCAACCCGACTTCTCAGCACTAAGCATCAACCTAGGACGTTGGTCGAACCTCATACAGTTCCTATTTTACATGGGAATCCCAGCTTTGATTTTCACCTACGCCAATCTCAGCAAACCTAAAGATTACTTGGGAAGCGCCAAAAACCTGTCGCTTAAAACCGCACTATATAGCATCGTTCTCGGAATAAGTGCTTTACCTGTAGTGTCTGTGCTTACACAATTGAGTAAACAGATTCCAATGAACGATGCGGTTGCAGAAACTGCCCAAAAATTGGCCACAATCCGCGAAACCCTATTTGAAAACATGCTCGATATGCAACACCTTGGAGAGTTGCTCGTTTGTATTTTAATATTGGCCTTTTTACCCGCTATTTTAGAGGAATTCCTTTTCCGCGGTATTATCCTAAAAGTAGCCCTTTCACAATATAAAAAACCTTTTTACGCCTTGCTATTTCAAGCTTTGGTATTCGCAATTTTACACCTGTCCTTATACGAATTGCCGGGAATTCTATTAATGGGTTTCCTTTTTGGCTTTATCGCCTACCGACAACAAAATTTATGGTATAATGCACTAACCCATTTTACCTTTAACGGAACTACCATAATCCTGCATTATTATCTTACGCATGCACAACATTCTTTTGCTACCTTTTCAAGCGATGATGTATTGGCGAACGCCATGATTGCAATTCCCGCGTCCTTGGCTATGGGATGGTCCTTATTTGCCCTTACGCGAAAATCCATTTTTTAATTTCCTTCAAGAGCAATTATTTCCGGTATATCCTAAAAGTGAAGTCTCATCGTTCGCAATACTTTGAGGCTTTCTTAACATCGGATGCTAAAATCCAATCCGTAGAATCTACTTTTGCAGCAGCATACATCCGTACAACATGCAATTAAATAACTTTTGGACACGTATTATTTCGGGGATTGGACTTATAATCGTCACGTTCTATTTATTTTATCTTGGCCCATGGGGACTTGCCCTTTTTGGAACGCTCATTGCTATTTTTGGTATGCACGAGTACTTCCAACTCAAACAAAGCAAAGAAAACCGTTTAAATCGATTCACCATAATTCAAAGTGCTTTAATTGTTGCCCTTTCACCCTTATATCCGATAAGCCTTCGCAGTAATTATACTCAGAATCTCTTTTTAGATCCGATGGGGATTTTCATCGTTTTTTGGTTCGCAATAGTACTCGGGATTTGGCTTTTTCTGCAATTTAAAACGCCCGATGTTGCCCAAACCTACCTCAATGCACACCTATATATAACAGCACCCTTAATTATGTTGCAACAATTGGCGCAACCTCCAGTTAGCGGCGTTTATCAACCTTTGATACCTGTATTGTTAATGGTTTTAGTTTGGTCTTCAGACTCTTGGGCATATGTATCTGGGAAATTATTTGGAAAACACAAACTTGCCCCGAGCATATCTCCAGGCAAAACTTGGGAAGGTCTTATCGGGGGAAGCCTCCTAACGGCTGTAACAGGCTTTCTCATTTCCTACTACGTTTTTACCGACTGGGTTTCTCCTGAAATTCCTGCCGAAAAAATCGGCTATTCCTACCTTCAAAATTTAAGTCCTTGGGGCTGGATCTATACCGCGGTGTTAGGCTTATTGGTTGGAATTTTTGGCACCTTAGGAGATTTGTATGAAAGCTCCTTGAAGCGTAAAGCCGGAGTTAAAGATAGTGGCAACATTATTCCCGGACATGGAGGTGTATTAGATCGTTATGATGCCTTTTTATTCGCAGTGGTTGTTATGTATGTACTCGACCGTTTCCACCCTCCAATTATCGATTTTCTTAAAAATCAATTCGGATTTTACTAAGGTTATCCGGTTTTAGTAAATCGCAAACTTTTTCAGACGCTTGCACCTTAATTCACCAAAGCGATACAATTTAACATTGCCGAAGCTTAATTTCGCATAAAACGCAGATCTTTCCCAAGGCAATTCTTGCACAAATTGCAATTCCGTTCCGCTCGGATTTCCCTTATTTAGGAAGACCTTATTAGCAATATCTCACATTTGCATAAAACGCAGATCTTTCCCAAGGCAATTCTTGCACAAATTGCAATTCCGTTCCGCTCGGATTTCCCTTATTTAGGAAGGCCTTATCAGCAATATCTCACATTTGCATAAAACACAGATCTTTCCCAAGGCAATTCTTGCACAAACTGCAATTCCGTTCCGCTCGGATTTCCCCCGAGAATAGAAAATTCAGACCCCTTATCCGCTGTAAAATACATGTATCGATTTTTACATTTCAAAATAGGCGTTAAGGTGCAAATAAAGTATTTTTGCGACAATCATGAGTTCTGATACCTCCTACATCCACAATGCCGACCCCTCGGCGATAGATCATTTGTACCAACAGTATCAAACCGACAAAGAAAGCGTCGACTTTGGATGGCGTAAATTTTTTGAAGGATTCGATTTAGGAAGCGAAAAATATGCAAGCGGAGGTGCCGTTAGCGAAGATGCCGTAAACGAAATTAAAGTACTTAATTTGATTCATGGTTACCGCCAACGTGGACATTTATTTTCAAAAACCAATCCGATTAGACAGCGTCGAAATTATACACCAACGCTCGATATTGAGAATTTTGGACTTACTTCGGCAAATTTAAATACCACCTTTAACGCGGGCATAGAACTTGGAATTGGGCCTGCAAAACTTTCCGATATTATTGCCAAATTACATAAAACGTATTGCAACAGTATTGGTTGTGAGTTTAGTTATATCCGCGATCCGAAAAGACGTCAATGGTTGCAAGATCGATTTGAGCAAACTGAAAACACCCCCCAATTAAGTAGCAATGAAAAACGTCATTTCTTAGAAAAAATCAACCAAGCTACGGTTTTTGAAAACTTCCTTCACAAAAAATATATAGGACAAAAACGATTTTCACTAGAGGGTCTGGAAGCCTTGATTCCTGCCCTAGACGCTGTAATACAATATGGCGCCGAACTCGATGTAGAAGAGTTTGTAATTGGCATGGCGCACCGCGGCCGTTTGAACGTATTAGCAAATATTTTCAATAAAACTTACAGCCAAATTTTCTCTGAATTTGAGGGAAAAGTATTTCAAGGGGGTGACTTTGATGATTTCGAAGGCGATGTTAAGTATCACTTAGGATACAGCACTGACGTAATCACGGCTACCGAGAAGAAAGTACATTTGCGATTGGCAGATAATCCTTCACATTTGGAAGCCGTGAATCCCGTAGTTAAAGGTTTGGTACGCGCCAAACTTGACAATAAATACCATAACGACGTTGATAAAATCTGTCCAATTTTGATCCATGGTGATGCAGCAATTGCCGGACAGGGCATCATGTACGAAATTGTACAAATGAGCGGTTTAGATGCCTATTATGTAGGTGGAACCATGCATATTGTAACGAATAACCAAATTGGGTTCACCACCAATTATTTAGATGCACGTACATCAACCTATTGCACGGATATTGCCAAAGTAACTCTTTGCCCTGTTTTGCACGTAAATGCAGACGATATTGAGGCCGTTGTTCACGCGGTTAAATTGGCGATGGCATACCGACACGAATTCAATTCAGACGTTTTTATTGATTTATTGGGATACCGTAAATACGGGCACAATGAAGGCGATGAACCGCGTTTCACACAACCCGATTTATATAAGTTAATTGACAAACACCCCAACCCAAGGGAAGTGTATAAAGAGCAATTAATGGCACGCGGCGAGATAGATGCAGCTATTGCAACTGAAATGGAGGCGAAATTTAAGGACCTTCTTCAAGAAAAATTAGAAGAAGCAAAAGGCACCTTTGTACCCGAACCCTCCGCAGTGCCCAATACCTGGGAAGGGTATCAGCACGCTAATGCCAAATCAATCCAAGAAAAAGCGAATACGGCGGTAGCGAAAGACACCATTGTTTCACTTGGCGATAAAATCAGTCATATACCTGCAGAATACGCACCTCTTAAAAAAGTGCAAAATTTGTTCAACGATCGCGCTAAAATGATTCAAACGGGTACTATCGATTGGGCCATGGGGGAATTATTAGCGTATGCCACTTTACTAAAAGAAGGACATAATGTGCGCTTAGTTGGACAGGATGTGGAACGTGGAACCTTTTCACACCGCCATGCCGTAGTAAAAAGCGAAGACGGAAGCCAAGAATATATTCCATTAAATCATCTTTCAGAAGTACAGGGCAAAATGCATGTTTACAACTCTTTACTGAGTGAGTATGCAGCGCTTGGTTTCGAATATGGGTACAGTACTACTACGCCTAAAGATTTGACCCTTTGGGAAGCGCAATTTGGTGATTTCTCAAATGGAGCTCAAATTATTATTGACCAATTTATTTCATCAGCGGAAGCAAAATGGAGTAAATTCAGCGGTTTAACCTTATTACTTCCACATGGTTCTGAAGGACAAGGACCGGAGCACAGTTCTGCACGACCTGAACGATTCTTACAACTTTGTGCTGGTTCAAATATGCAAGTCGTGAACTGCACCACTCCTGCGAACTATTTTCATGCCTTGAGACGTCAATTAAAGCGTAATTTCTCCATTCCTTTGATTGTAATGACTCCTAAGAGTTTATTGCGACACCCAAAATGTGTGAGTCCTATTTCAGAATTGAGCGATGGACAATTCCAAGAACTTATAAAGGATACTGAGGTTACGAAGAATGCGCGTAAAGTATTATTTTGCTCAGGAAAGGTATATTACGACTTATTGGAATTCCGCGAAACTGAACAAATTAAGGATGTAGCAATTATACGTATTGAACAATTGTATCCATTGCCCGAATGGCTGATTTCAGAAGTATTCGAACAATATAAAGATGCTGAATTTGCCTGGGTTCAGGAAGAACCTATGAATCAAGGCGCTTGGTTGCATTTGCATCGTTATGAATTCCCGAAACCTTTGAAATACTATGGCCGTAAAAGTAGCGCCAGTCCCGCTACCGGCTTCAAGAAGGTGCACGACAGCGAACAGGCGAGCATAGTGACCGCAGCGTTTTCATAACGCCGCTGTAGAACGCCGCAATATATTACAACAATATATTGCGGCGATACATTGCGGCGTTGTTATATTCGTTGCAATAGTGCCACATTTTCCACATGATGCGTATGCGGAAACATATCAACGGGCTGAATTTTGATCAATTGGTAATACTCCTGCATGGCTTTTAAATCGCGGGCTTGTGTCGCTGGATTGCAACTTACATACACCACCTTTGAGGCACCAGATTCGTTTATACGAGCAACAACATCGGGATGCATTCCTTCTCTAGGAGGATCGGTAATAATAACATCGGGATTGCCATGTTTATCAAAAATGGCCTGGGTAAATACATCCTTCATATCACCGGCATAAAAATGGGCATTTTCTACCCCGTTATTCGCGGCATTTATTTTTGCATCTTCAATGGCACCTTCAACATATTCAATCCCAACTAAAGACTTGGCTCCTTCTGAAACGTAAATGGCAATACTTCCGGTACCCGTGTATAAATCATACACATTTTCTTTCCCAGTAAGACCTGCAAATTCTTTCGTAATATCGTACAAACTTGTTGCTTGCAAGGTATTAGTTTGAAAGAAACTCAAAGGCTGAATAATGTAGGTGTACTCCCCTAATTTTTCGGTTAAATAGGGCGCCCCAGAAAAGTTCAATACCTCACAACCTTGCATGCTGTCGTTCATTTTGGTATTAACGATATAATTCAAAGAAACCACCTTATCAAAATGCGTTTGAATGTGACTCATAACCGATTCAATTACATCGGAATGGTCTTCATAAAATGCCACAACAATCATCCACTCGTCCTTTTCATTACAACGGAACATTACGTTTCGCATTAGGCCCTCATGTTTTTGGATATCGTGGAAGGAAATTTCTTGTGCATCGCAAAAGGCTTTAATGCTGCGCTGAATTTGATTTACATAGTCAGGCATCAAATAACACGCTTCAATATCTAAAAGTTGGCTAAATTGCCCTGGAATATGAAATCCTAACGCGCGCGGCCGAGGAGCGTCATCGCCTTTCACATAATCGATCATCCAAGCCCGTTCACTGAACGTTAATTCCAACTTATTTCGATAGGCCTGTGTTTTCTGACTGCCTTTAATAGGAATCACCTCAAAGCCCTGTATGCCACCAATTCGTTCGATTGCATCAATAACTTGTTGCTGTTTAAATTCCAATTGTTTTTCATACGGGATATGCTGCCATTTACAGCCCCCACAATGGGTAAAATAAGGACAAAAAGGGGTTACGCGTTGCTCCGATTTCTGATGAAAGTGAACGATTTGACCCTCTTGGAAGTTTTTCTTTTTCTTTACAATTCGAACATCAACTACATCTCCAGGAGCTGCATATTTTACAAAAATAACTTGATTTTCATGCCGACCTATGGCATAACCTTCAGCGGCTATACTTGTAATTTCAAGACCTTCAATAATCTTTATAAGCTTTTGCTTTCGACCCATTGGGCGAAATTACGATTTCTTTCCCTTAGCCATATCCAAAAGGCTAGAAAAATCATTGGGAGGCAAAAATCCAGGCTGTACAAATCGATCGTTATCAGAAGCAGGATTCGGCCAAAAAATGGTAGTGGGAAAACCGGTTACGGAGCCATTTCCTAAGAATTGTAGTAATTCATTTCCTCTCCAATTCTTATCCTTAAAGGCATAGGTTGCTTCCAATTCGGGATTGAGTTTTACGCAAATAAACGATTGGTTTAATTTTGCAATAATCACAGGATCTGCGTAGGTTTTGCGATCCATTACTTTACACCAACCGCACCAGTCCGTATAGGCATCTACCAAAAGTATCTTACCTTCTTTTACCGCTTTGGCATATCCCTCTTCGAAAGAATACCATTTCAATCCCTCCTCTTGTGGGGCTCTTTCTTTTGCAGAATGCATTTCAGAAACAAAACTCAAACTATCTATTGAATTACCTTTATTTCCGCCTAAGGCCAAAACGCTCCCAACTATGGCAATAATGCCTGTTAATACAATTGTCTTTCTCATATCTTTTAATTTAGGTTAAGTCAAAAATCATACCATTAATTTCGTCTTGAAACTAATGTCTAAAGCTTTAACGGAATGTGTTAAAGCTCCTACACTAATATACTTAACGCCTGTTAATGCATATTCGTGTATGGTTTCTGAGGAAATCCCACCGCTTGCTTCTGTTTCAGCTGCATCTCCGACCAACAAAACGGCCTCTCTGCAAAGCTCTGGACTGAAATTATCAAACATGATACGATCTACTTTCTGGTCCAACGCCTGCTTTACTTCGATTAAATTTCGCGTTTCAACCTCTATCTTCAAATCCAATCCGTGACTCTTTAAATATTCCCGCGTTCGGGTTACCGCTGTTTCAATGCCGCCGGCGGAATCTATATGATTGTCTTTGAGCATGATCATATCATACAAGCCCATGCGGTGATTTTCTGCTCCACCCATACGTACCGCCCACTTTTCCAGCAAACGAAGTCCTGGTGTAGTTTTCCGAGTATCTAATAGTGTCAAACCGGTTCCTTTTACCTTATCAACCAAAACCCGTGTTTGAGTGGCAATGCCCGATAGGCGCTGCATCAAGTTCAACATCAAGCGTTCCCCTTTCAATAGGGAATGGGCCGACCCACTGGCTTCCGCTAATAAAGTTCCCTTAGTATAAAAAGTTCCATCACTCGCATGACAGGTAAAACGCACTTCCGGATCCAAATAAGTAAACAATGCAACAGCTAACTCCAACCCAGCCAATACCCCATCTTCTTTAAGCAATAATCGAGACGAGGCTTGCGTTCCATGCACAATTGAAGCCAAGGAGGAATGATCACCAGAACCAACATCCTCCTTGAACCATAAATCAAAATGGCGATGCCATTCTGAATCCTGAAAGTCAATCATTAAGGCTTAATTAATGTACCCGCTGCTGTTCTTCCCGAATTCGTTCTTACCAAAATTAAATAAGAACCACTTGCCAATTGAGAAGCATCCATGCGGATTCCGGTTTCACGCGTTTGTTCCAATAAGAGCGTGCGTTCATAAAAGTCAATAACGTAAATATTCACAGATTCGCCATTAAACGCACTCAAGTCTATTTCAAAATTATCGACGGTCGGATTTGGAAACACTTTAATATCCGCATTCTGAATGGCTACGGTGCTTCCTGGGATAGAATCGGTAAAACCACAAGCCTTTCCTTCAGGAACATGTTTCATTAAGGTAAAATCGATATAACACGCCCAATCCGGATTGTCGATAAACGGATTCCTATTGCCTTGCACCGCATCTTGGGCGATGTATTCATGACGCGCAATTTCCCAAGCACTTGGGGGGAAATCTTTATTCCACTTTTTAAGGACTTCCTGATATTGTAATTCATTAACCAACATATTGGAAGTAGGCAAAGTAAAAGGATATTCCGCGGTATTGTAGGCCGCACACGCATAAAAATTAGCTCTTGCGGCAACTCCTTTTGCAAAATCACGTGGTTCATAACAATAAACCCCATCTTTATTGCGACCAAATTTCCCACTAAAAAAAGTTGTACTCACATCGGTAACCTCATCCAAAGGATAATTACTTCTTACCGCATTGGCCTTATCTTGATGCACCGTATATAATAAATGCAAGTCGCTGTAATTAGGCTCGTTTTCGCTAACCTTGGTCATGTATGATTGCGGATAACTGTGCTCTCGTGACATTACCGAATGACTAAACGGAGGTTCATAGATATACGGGAAGCCTGTATACAACCCCTCCACAATTTTTTTATTTTCCGTAGTGTCTCTTGCTTCAAATTGTTCAATTACATACGACGCATAATTGCTGTAATAGATGCGTTTATGGGGATTTATAAGCGAATAAATATCCTGAACAAAACTAGGGCTTGACGCAGATACCGAGGTGTAGTACTGTCCTGGATTTAATCCTGGTGTTGTAATGTTAGTTTCTAGCGGATTTACAGTCAAATAATTGGTATAAGCACCATAACCATTATAGGCAAAAACGCGAATATTATAAACGGTATTGGCAACGGTATTGTCAAAATCAATTCCGATATTGTTATCACCGGCTAGGATAACCCGCGACTTACCAATATATTCTCCTCTTTGATAACTCTTTCCATCTTCAGGAACGTCGCTTGCATTGCCTACAGAAGCCAAAATCAAATAATGCTCGGCATCGCTCTTATCAAAAGAACCCGACATGCGAAATGCCTTAGCGTCAATTTGCAAGTTTTGGGCCTGACTTTTTGGTTCACTTGCGGTAGAACCTTTAATGGTACTAAAATCCAATTCAAAACTAGGATAATCGATATCATTAGAAGAAATCACCAATGTAGCGGCAAAACTACCGTTGGATTGTGCATTCAATCGTATCTCAACATCTTTACTGGAACCCGATACAATATTGAAAGGGGCATTAGTCAAAACCGTAAAATCATCCGACTGTGTTCCCGATAATTGTATGGTACTAACGGTCAAATCATTCTTAGTTCCTTTATTTTTTACATTAAAGACGATTAACGTATCATTACCGGTACTCACCGAACCTTTATGTAT
>JAULUW010000161.1:0-14681 GCA_032111345.1 Bacteroidia bacterium | reverse complement strand
ACGATGCCACTACTTTAGGCAATCACGACTTTGACAAAGGGGTTTCGCATCTGTTTTCACTCAGAAAACAATATGAAACACCCACCCTTCTCATCAATTACAAATTTAATAGTGGGGAGGATTTGGAGGTGATTCAACCTTATAAAATTATCCAAAAAGGACCTGTTCGTATTGGTGTTACGGGAATAAGCATTGACTTAGAAGAACTTCAAGGGGAAACGAACAGAGGCAGTTTTGTTTATTTTGATCCCATAGAAAAACTGCAGGAACAGGTGAATTTCCTCCGAAATATAAAAAATTGCGACGCTGTTGTCGTGTTGTCTCATTTAGGATTCAAATACGACAGCGACAAAATCGACGATATAAAACTTGCCCAAAAAACTGAAGGTATTGACGTAATTCTAGGAGGACATACCCATACCTTTCTCGACGAACCTTTGGCCGTAAAAAACAAGGTTGGAAAAACCGTTGTAATCAATCAGGCTGGTTGGGCAGGTCTCAGATTGGGACACTTGCAATTTGAATATTAACCGCATTTGCACTTTGTAGCGTAGCTTTGCAGTTCATTGACACAAGCAAACGAATACATCGAAGAAGAAGAAGAAGGCTATGAACATTATGCCTTCACCGTAGATCCTGGACAAGAACCCATGCGCATCGACCGATGGTTAATGCATAAAATTGCACATGCATCTCGTACCAAAATTCAGGCTGGAATTGTTTCTGGTGCTGTTTTGGTAAATCAAAAAACGGTAAAAAGTAATTATAAAGTAAAGCCGCGCGACCATATCCGGATTGTATTACCTGATGAACCTCGCGATACCGAAGTTTACCCTGAAGATATTCCCATTGATATTGTTTATGAAGACGATTCCATTGCTGTGGTAAATAAACATGCCGGCATGGTTGTTCACCCAGGTTGTAATAACTACAACGGAACTTTGGTAAATGCCTTGTTATTTCATTTTGGAAATTTACCTCAAAAAGATGCCCGTCACCGACCTGGACTGATTCACCGAATTGATAAGGATACATCTGGACTTTTAGTAGTTGGAAAACTAGAGGAAGCGCTGAGTCATCTTGGCAAACAGTTTTTCGATCACAGTATTGAGCGAAAATATTGGGCCTTAGTTTGGGGCGAACCCAAAGAAGATTCAGGAACTATAACCGGTTATTTAGCGAGAGATCCAAGAGACCGACGTAAAAGCAAACATTTCGACGATCCAGAAGACGGAAAAATTGCCATAACCCATTGGCGTATTTTAGAACGGTTTCACTTTTTAACCTTAGTTGAATGTGAATTGGAAACTGGCAGAACCCATCAAATTCGAGCGCATTTTGCCCATATCGGACATCCCTTGTTTTCCGATGAAATGTATGGCGGCAGACAGATATTAAAAGGGGCCAACCTTCCCCGATTTAAACAATTCATTCAAAACAATTTCGATTTATTTCCAAAGCAAGCCCTACATGCCCGCGTATTGGGTTTCGTGCACCCCGAATCTGGCAAAGACATGCGCTTTGAGCAAGAGTTGCCAACCGATTTTATGGAACTCATAGATCGGGTGCGAAAATATTCAGATCAATTAGGAACCGATCTGTAAATCCCCTTTATTCTTAATAAAAACAAAAAGGACCCATGTATGCATAGGTCCTTTTTAGTTTAGGAAAGCCTTTTATAAGGCCTTCAATTATTCATAACTCAAGGTGATTTTTGAACTCCGAGGGACAGATTGACATGTCAAAACAAAACCCTCTTTTATTTCTTGATCGCTCAAGCCTTCTCTTTCTAACATATGCACCAAACCGCTATGTACTTTTGCTCGGCAGGTGGTACAAACACCAACGGTGCAACTATATGGAGGATCGATACCTTCTTTCATAGCTGCATTCAAAATGGTGGTATTCTGATCTACTTGGATTGTATGAGTTTTACCGTAAACGCGCAAGGTAATTTCAGATGTCCCATTAAAAACCTCTTCTGAAGCGTTCGAACCCACGGCAACATTTTCCGCCTCTTTGCTCGCAGTTGGTGCACTAAAGTATTCAATATTGATAAGGTCTTTAGAAATCCCCAAACCCGACAATCCCCCTTTTATTACTTCCATCATTGGACCTGGTCCGCAAATGTAATAAGCATAAGTATCGAAAGAACCACCAATTTTATTTTTAACAATAGTTTGTACCTTGTCTTCGCTCAATTGTCCTTTTAGACCAAACCAAGTGAAGGGGGCTTTATCGTAACTCAATAAAACAGAGAAGCGGCTTCCGTAAATGCCTTCCATCTCTTTGATTTTTTCTTTAAAAATTACAGATTCAGGATCGCGATTGGCATATACCAAGGTAACCTTACTTGAAGGCTCATCTTTCAGCACGGCTTTCGCAATTCCCATTACCGGAGTGATTCCACTTCCCCCGCCAAACAACACGTATTGCTTAGTTCGGTTGGCATCAGGAATAACGGTGAAGTTCCCCATTGGAGGCATTACTTGAACGGAGTCTCCAACATTTAAGGTGTTATTAAAGAAGTTACTCATTCGTCCACCTTCTACCTTTTTAATGGTAACCGCGGGGTGTATATCTACACCCATATAGGTGCAAAGCGAATACGAACGACGCACTTTTTCGCCATTGATTTCAGCTTCAAACGTTAGATACTGACCGGCAGTATACGTAAAATGGGCCTGTATATCTTCTGGAATTTCAAATACGAACGTTTTGGCATCCGACGTTTCTTGAATGATTTCTTTAATCTTGATGGTGTAAAATCCTTGACTCATTGTTTTGCAAAATTAGGCGGTTTCTCACAGATAGAAACAACCAAAAAGTCTTAAAGTTATCGGAAGTCCCAAATTTCCTCAAAAAAGTGAGATAAATTGTACAAGTGTAAAAGTGTGTATTAATCCATGTGGAATTTCAAGACATTGAAACGAATTTGCGATTGCAATGTTAGACGCATTTTTCACCCCCGTTCCTGAAGAGTTAATAAGTCCCGAATTCGCTTCCAAACACCTTATGGGCGGAAATATTCATAAACATTACAACACGTTCCCGAAAATCACCAAAGCAAAAATTGCACTGATAGGGATTGGTGAGCAAGCCCATCAAATCCGAAAAGAATTTTATGCACTGAACTGGCATTTCGATAATTTGAATATTGTGGACCTAGGTAATTTTGCAGCGCCCGAAAATGAGCAACAGCGAAATTTTGCCGTAAGTGAAGCTATCGGCGAGTTGCTTGCCTTAAATATTGTGGTACTTATCCTTTCGGATTCACAGTCCCATTTACACGCGCATTTTCACGCATTTAGGGATACAAAAAAACCATTAGAGGTTGCAATAGTGTCTCCCGGAATACATCTAGAGCCCGGTAGTGAGTGTTATGAATTGTTGCAAGACAAAGAAAAATCGGCCCGCCTTTCCAATATGGACTTTATTGGCACTCAAGCATATTTTATTTCAAAGGAAACCTCCGAACAACTCGAACGATTTAATTTTGAAAACTATCGATTGGGTAAAATTAGAAGTCAAATTGAAGAAACGGAACCCGTTTTACGGAGCTCTGATATGCTGTTTTTTGACTTAAATAGCATTCGATTTGCCGATGCTCCCGATACCCTAAAACAAAGTCCTAATGGACTTTATGCCGAAGAAGCTGCTCAAATTGCGCGATATGCAGGACTGTCAAACATGCTCCGAAGTGCCACTTTTTATGGACTTTCAGAAAACAGAGCAACTCCGATTTCGGATAAGTTGATGGCGCAGTTAATGTGGTACTTTGTTGAAGGACTTAGTTCCAGATACAACGACCATCCAACAAAAAACAATCCTGATTACTTAATATATAGGAATCGTTTAGACAATACCGGACATGAAATCACCTTTTACAAAAGCCGAAAAAGTGATCGCTGGTGGATGGAAGTTCCTCACCCTTATGACGACCAAACCTTTTTCATTGGATGTTCCTACAAAGATTACCAGCAAGTTTGCGATGGTGAAATGCCCGATAGATGGTGGCGCGCATATCAAAGGTATTTGAAATAAAGATAACAATTCCCCAAATACAAAATACCCAATAGGACTTAAAGATCAATATGTACTTTATCAGGTTTGGGTTTGCAATTTCTAAATCTCCTACATTGGAAATCCTTTATCGTTTATAAACAAAAGTACCTTTCACGTAATCGTAGCACCCAAAAACGCCCAATGCCCCCTCTGAAAACGTATTGGTAAACAAGACAGGTTCTGCAAAAGGATTATCTGCATCTTGTAACATTTGCATTTTATAATAATCGCGATAGGATTTATCCATGGTATAAATGGCCCCATAAAATGAATCGAGTTGAAATGGACCATCAATTCCAAAACCCGAATAAAATTCCGATTGGGTAAAAAAGGAAGTGGCACTTTGCGCATTACCGCCAAGTATTTCGTCGGCAAATGATACCCGAACCGAAATTTCTTCTCCACGGGCATTTCGGGCAATGCCCTCTAATTGGGGTGAGACATAGAAATTTGGATTTCTTAAATCGTACCTAAACTCGATGGCATACGGATTTAATATATACGGACCCCAGCCCCCATTATCAATATCCTCGTACGGCTTACCCATCTTTACTGAGGTGATTTCAAACTTAGAAATCTCCGGCTTTGGTGGTACTTGTGCACGGGCACTATATTCCTTGCCATCAGGCATTCGAACACGCAATGTATACCACTGTGATTCGATTAAATTTACATTATAAAAATCTAAATCATACATTCCAGGGGCGTAGTTTTGAAAGGTATCGCTCAAACCTGATTTTTCATCTATTAACACCAGGAGCGCATCAGAAATAAATTCCGTCTCCTCTTTCTGCAATCCATAATACGGTTTGGTGTAGGCCACCGAAGCCTCTACTCGCATAGATTGGGGAGACATCAAACACATGATAGCGGGTTTTTTCTCAAATGGGGGCGGATCTACTAAAGCATCTTGCTCGCAAGAAACAATGGAAATTAATCCAATGATGGCGATCCCAATTTTACTGAATTTCGTTTTCATGACTTGTAAATTGATAAATAATAACTGCAGTTTCGAAACCTATTTGATTGCTGAACGCTTGATTGCCTATAAAATTCTCCACTTTTAATTGCTTTGGGCTTTTAAAAAATCCCAAATCAATCATGCGTTTTTTTCCTATAAAGAGGGCACTTAAAGATAACATCATTGCTGCTATTTGAATTTAAAGGAATAACTGATAGAAGGGATTACAGGAAACAACGTTACTTTTTTGAGTCTTGAATACACATCACCATTAGCCTTGTACTCGTTACTGCCATAATAAAAGAATGGATTTGCTTGGTTATACGCATTGTAAACACTTAACTCCCAAGTTCGCACCCCTCTTTTCTTGGTTTTGTGAAATTGCAATCCCAAATCTAAACGGTGGTAAGCCTCCATTCTAAAGTTATTGCGACTGCCAAAATCAATAAAAGTGTTGTAAGATTGTAGTTGCGGACTCCAATTAATAGGGAATGCTGACATTTGATGATTGTTCCCGGGAATATAGCCTTGTGCTAAAGTAACGGCATTGCCTGTACCGTAAACCCAAGTAAAGGCAAAATTAACGGCCTTGCTTATTTTATAAGAACCTACCACGGAAATGTCATGGCGGCGATCGTATCGGGCCCAAAAGGGCTTCCCTCCATTTAATTCATCAAATTTCATTTGCGTCCAACTCAAAGTATACCCTATCCATCCTGTAAAAGGGCCTGCCTTTTTTTGCAAGAATAATTCCGTACCATAACTCCATGCATTTCCTCGAGTAATTTGTTGTTCCCAATTACGTCCACCACCTACAGAGCCAGAACTGAAGATATCGTCCTCCAGGAGAAAAGAGGCACCTTCTCGGTATTGAACCACATCTTTCATATCCTTATAATAGGCTTCCCAAGTAATAGAAAATCCTTGGTCAAAGTCTTTGGCCACTCCAATAGCCGTTTGCTCACTGCGCATAGGCCTCAATCCTGCAGTTGCTGGAATCCACAAATCTGTAGGCAGTGAAATTCCTGAATTGCTTAACAAATGGATATATTGGAACATTCGGGCATAAGATGCTTTAATGGCTAAATCGGGCCGAATATTATAAGAAGTACTAAAACGCGGTTCAGGGTTTAAAAACTGCGTACCATCTACGGCATAATGGCTTAACCTGAAACCTGGATTTAACTGCAAATCGCCCAATTTCCATACGTCTTCAATGTATACACCGCTCTCATAAGTATTAATGGTCTTAATTTGGTTTTGGAGTCCCAAATCTCCCGCTTTTATTACCAAGGCCGCAGGTTTAAATTGGTGTCGTGTGGCTTGAAATCCATACCGCACCTGATGTTGGGGATGTGGCCTCCAGTCAAGATCATATTTAATCCCAATATCGTCGATTACACTTTGATAATTCAACAAAAACGTATCTTGAAACCCGTCGAAAGATTCCAAGCCGATATTTAATTTATAGTGACTGTAAATTAAAGAGGCATTTGAAAATAATTTAGGTGAGAACACATGATTCCAGCGCGCTGTTACGGTGCTATTGCCCCAACCAAAATCGGTTTCCAATCGGGCTTTCCCCTCCCGAACACGGGTATAAAATTCGTCCTTCCCGAAGTACCCACTTAAATATAATCGGTCTTTATCGGATAAGGAATAATTCGCTTTGGCGTTAAAATCGTAAAAATAATACCCGCCATTATTTCCGGTAGACGCGTATAAAAACGGCTGTATTAATAAGTCAATATACGTTCTACGTCCAGATATCATAAATGAACTCTTGCCTTTTTTAATGGGACCCTCTAATGTAAATCTTGAACTTAAGAGACCGATACCCACTTCACCCGTATATTTTCGGTTATTGCCTTCTTTCATATTCAAATCAATCACACTTGACAAACGCCCCCCATATCGAGCAGGAAATCCACCTTTAACCAATTCCACAGATTTTAAGGCATCCCCATTGAAAACCGAAAAAAAACCAAAAAGATGCGACGCATTATATACAACGGCCTCGTCTAATAGCATCAAATTTTGATCAGGACCACCCCCACGCACGTAAAGTCCACTTTGGCCTTCACCTCCCGTTTGTACCCCAGGTAATAATTGAATTACCTTCAGTACATCCTTTTCTCCTAACAATGCAGGAATTTCTTTTATTTGATTTATAGGAACATCGATGCGACTCATTTCAACTTTATCAGCTACCGTATTCTTTTTAGATTTAATTTCTACCATTTCGATCTGTTCGGCTTCCACTTTCGCCCGAATCTTAAAATGTATAGAGGTATCTCGTTGAGCGTCGATTAAAATGCTGTCTAGTTCAAATCCACCCATTTGATAATAAATCCGCTTTTTCGAATCTGAGCGACTAACTGTAATGGAATAAAAGCCATAATTATTGGTGTAGGTGCTCAGACCTTCTGGTAAAACTAGTATGCGAACATTCCCGTAATATTCACCGGTTTCTATATCGCTCACAAATCCAGATAATGTAAATGTTTGCGCGTTCTGCGCCTTCCCTAAATTACAAAAAAGCATTAAAAAAGCCCATCCAATTGCACGAAGAGGCAATGTAAGAATTTTCATATATTTCAAACCTAACGCAATTTATGTGCATTTATGCGAGCAAATGGCCTTGTAGTTACAAAAAAGGCGATTTTTATTTGCGATTATCGCAAAAAAACTTCCCGGTCGAACTTAAACGGCCACCGGTGCCTTAATGGCTGGATGGGGATTGTAGTTCTCAAGAGTAAAATCATCAAAGGTAAATTCAAACAAGTCGGTAATTTCTGGATTCAATTTCATATTCGGAAAAGCCCGAACTTCACGAGACAGCTGTAAAGCCACTTGTTCTTGGTGATTGGTATAAATGTGTGCATCTCCAAAAGTATGCACAAAATCTCCGGGTTTTAACCCACATACTTGCGCCATCATAAGCGTTAAAAGTGCATAGCTCGCGATATTAAACGGAACCCCTAAAAAAAGATCGGCACTTCTCTGATACAATTGGCAACTGAGCTTGCCCTCAGCAACATAAAACTGAAACAAGGTATGACAAGGCATTAAAGCCATTTCACTGAGTTCGCCTACATTCCAAGCACTTACAAGAATTCTTCTGGAATCCGGACTGTGTTTTATCATATGCAAAGCTTCTGCAATTTGATCTATAACCCGACCGTCTTTGGCTTCCCAAGAACGCCATTGCTTCCCATAAACCGGACCTAATTCTCCATTTTCATTGGCCCATTCATCCCATATAGAAACTCCATTTTCTTTCAAATAAGAGGTATTGGTTTCTCCCTTTAAAAACCAAAGCAACTCGTGAATAATGCTCTTGAGATGTACTTTTTTCGTCGTGATGAGAGGAAAACCCACCGATAAATCGAATCGCAATTGACCCCCAAACACACTTTTGGTGCCCGTGCCTGTGCGATCTGTTTTCACGGTTCCATTTTCAGAAACGTGTTTTAAAAAGCATTCGTAAGAGTCGTTCATCGAAATATCTTATTGTAAAAGATACAAATTTAGTTTATCAGGCCATAAGTTTAAACAACTATGTCGGATAATCGCATAATTTTTTCCTATTTTTGCCCCCTAGAAACGAGTTAATATTATGGCAGATTTAGTTACCATGCCCAAAATGAGCGACACAATGACCGAAGGGGTTATCGTGAAGTGGAATGTTAAGGTGGGCGATTCGGTTAAAAGTGGAGATATCATGGCGGAAGTTGAAACCGACAAAGCCACAATGGATATGGAAGTGTATTCCAAAGGGATTGTATTGCATCTTTTTGCTCAAGAAGGAGATGCCGTAGCAGTAGATGGACCGATTGCAATCGTAGGAAAGGAAGGTGAAGACTTCCAACACCTTATGAATGGTGCTGCGCCTGCAAGTCCTGCGGTCGAAGCTCCAAAGGCATCGACCCCCCTTACGGAAAATGCACCTGTTGCAGCACCTGTAACGGCTTCCATGTCTAATGCACCCGCCGCTACTTCCAGCGATTCCCGCTTGAAAGTTAGTCCTCTTGCTCGTAAAATCGCAGAAGAAAAAGGAATTTCTCTTTCTAACGTCCAAGGTACCGGTGAAAATGGCCGTATTGTAAAACGCGATTTAGACCATGCACAATCTGCTCCAAGTGCTCCATTGATGCCTGCTTCAACAGCTACATTGGGTCAAGAAAGCTTTACCGAAGTCAACGTTTCGCAAATGCGCAAAACCATAGCGGCTCGTTTGGCTGAATCTAAGTTTAACGCACCACACTTCTATTTGAGCCTAGAAATCAATATGGATCAAGCCTCTGAAGCTCGGGTTCATTTGAATAAAATCAGCGATGTTAAAATTTCAATGAACGATATCGTGGTGAAGGCTTGTGCAGCGGCACTTCGCAAACACCCCAATATCAATTCTAGCTGGTTGGGAACTAAAATACGCACCAACCACCATATTCATATTGGCGTAGCTATGGCCGTAGAAGATGGTTTACTCGTTCCGGTTGTGCGTTTCGCTGATCATAAATCTTTATCCCAAATAAGCAAAGAAGTTAAAGAATATGGTGCAAAGGCTAAAGAAAAGAAATTGCAACCCCAAGATTGGACCGGCAATACCTTTACCATTTCCAACTTAGGCATGTTTGGTATAGATGAATTTACCGCAATTATCAATCCTCCCGATGCATGTATCCTTGCCGTTGGAGCCGTTAAAGATACTGTGGGTGTTATAAACGGAGAAATCAAACCAGTCAAAACCATGAAAGTGACCTTGAGCTGCGACCACCGAGTGGTAGATGGCGCAATGGGAGCAGCTTTCCTACAAACTCTGAAACAGTTCCTAGAGGAACCGGTGACCTTACTCGTATAATACTAAGGCCGCCGTAAGGTGGCCTTTTTTTTGAGCCATGTGGAACATAAAATTCAATCACGTACAAGACCTTAGCGATGCCCGCTTCGCGGCATCGGCTATGGCCGAATGGGTCGGCTTTTCTATTGCCGGTCCTTTTGCTATGAATCCGGAAACGATCCAAGAAATCATTTCTTGGTGCAGCGGACCCAAACTCATCCTTGAAGTTGGCGATAGTTCTGTCGAAAAAATCAATTCTTTCCTCGATGTTTTGCCCGTAAACGGAATAGAATGCGACCATTTGCGCTACTCAGAACTTCAACAAGCATTTCCCGATGTTTCAGAATGGATCCTTCTAGGACATAGTGCAGAAAACCACGTTTCGCACAGTTCTGAATGGAGCTCCCATAACCATATTATTCAATTGGAACCTAATGCCGAAAACGCGGCTAAAATAATGACGGAACAACCCTTTGGATTTAGCATCAATTGTCAAAAAGAAATGGAAGTTGGCAAAAAGGATCTAAGCCACTGGCATGATTTTTTCGAAATCCTCGAACTTTTTTAACATGAAATATACCTTTTATCTAGCCCTCGCTGCAACTCTTGCATTCAGTGCATGTTCAAGCAGCCCAAATGCTACCTTTAGCGAAGAAGAAACCGTTCAGCAAGATTCTCTCGACCAAGAGAACCAAGAAGATGCATTTAACGAACTCTTGAACGAAACGGATTCGACACAAACCGACAGCGTTGCACTATGAAAATTGCGGTAGTTGGTGCCACTGGCCTCGTAGGCACGAAGATGCTTGAAGTGCTTCTCGAACGTGATTTTCCGATTACCGAATTGATTCCAGTTGCATCGGAAAAAAGTGTAGGCAAATCCATTTCCTATGGGGGAAAGGCTTATACCGTTAAGTCACTCGAACAAGCCCTTGCGGCCAAGCCTGATATAGCACTTTTCTCTGCTGGGGGAAGTACCTCTAAAGACTGGGCACCGAAATTTGCCGAAATAGGCACCTATGTCATTGATAATTCTAGCGCTTGGCGAATGGAAGAATCCGTGCCATTAGTAGTCCCAGAGGTAAATTCAGCGCATCTGGAAAAAGACCATTTTATTATTGCTAATCCGAATTGCTCTACCATTCAAATGGTTGTAGCCTTGAAACCCTTGCACGATTTATACTACTTAAATCGCGTAGTCGTTAGCACCTATCAATCCGTTACTGGTACCGGTCAGGCCGCTGTAAAACAACTGTTCGATGAAAGAAACGGATTGGTCGGCACACCCGTTTATCCGCATAAAATAGACCTAAACGTAATCCCCCACATCGATGTTTTTCTTGAAAATGGATATACCAAAGAAGAGGAAAAAATGATGAAGGAAACGAAGAAAATCATGTCGCTCCCCGAACTTAAAATAACGGCTACAACGGTGCGCATACCTACCATGGGCGGACACAGTGAATCCATCAATGTGAGTTTTAATAAAGAGCCGCAACTGGAAGAAGTTCGCAAAGCCTTGGGCGATTTCCCTGGTATCGTACTTCAAGATAATCCCCAAGAAAACCTTTATCCCATGCCCTTAGCCGCGCATAATAAGGATGCCGTTTTTGTGGGTCGAATCCGCAAAGACGATTCGACAGAAAATGGATTAAATATGTGGGTAGTTGCAGATAATTTGCGTAAAGGCGCGGCTACCAATGCCGTCCAAATTGCAGAAAAACTCATAGAAAACGGTTGGGTTTCCTAACCTTTTCCTTTTTCGTTTGTTCCTTGTTTTTGGAAGACTTAGAATTAAATACCGACCCTAAAGAAACAGAGGTAGATAACCGACCTCTGTTTCTTAAAGATGCGCGCTATCAAGGTGAATTGCATAATGCACCTTATGCCCTATCTGTAACTTCACCCAAGATCGAGCCCCTAGATAAACGTTTGCTAAAAGCCAATGCGCATGAAGCCATGCAGCATCAAGCCGAGCAACAGATTCAAATGCTTAAGAAACAGGCCGAATTGTTAATGAAACAGGCCCGCGCCATTGAAGAACGTTTAGAGGTTTCACATGCCATTTATCAGGCAGACATCAACTTTGAACCGGTTATAAATGGAATTTATCACTTGTACCAAAAAGAGAATGGCACCCAAGTATTGAGCATGGTAGCTCCCTATGAATGGGGAAAAAACATGCCTTTTGCACAATATCTCAATACGGTACGATTGCTGGGTGATCGAACTTGGGAAGTACTGTCTTAATTCTTTTTTGTAGGAATTATACACGCAGCAGACCCACTCAATTTACGAGACACACTTTGCACCTTACCATTGTGAGAGCTTATCGATTGCTGCTCGCACATTGCCTTCTTTAAGCAATATCAACTGGGCTGTATCATAATCCAAACCCGTTTCTTCCATAATCATCCGAGTACCTCTATCGACCAATTTATCGTTGCTCAATTGCATATCTACCATTTTATTGCCTTTTACGCGACCCATCCGAATTAGGGTGGCGGTGCTTATCATATTCAAGGCCAATTTGGTGGCGGTGCCTGCTTTCAAACGGGTTGAACCTGTTAGAAACTCGGGACCGGTTATTAACTCAACTGGATAATCAGCAATTTCGGCTATGGGTGAATTTGCATTGCATACGATACAACCGGTAGTAATTCCGTGCCCTTTACATGCCTGTAAGGCAGCTAACACATAGGGAGTGCGACCCGATGCGGCAATGCCTATAACTACATCGTTTGTATTTATTTTATACAACTGCAAATCTTTAAATCCTTGCTCGGTATCGTCTTCAGCGCGCTCAACGGCTTTTCGAATAGCAGAATCGCCTCCTGCGATAATCCCAATGACCGTATCAAAATTCACTCCAAACGTAGGCGGACATTCGGATGCGTCTACGACTCCCAATCTTCCACTGGTTCCAGCACCCATGTAAAAAAGCC
Source organism: Bacteroidia bacterium (assembly GCA_032111345.1). Taxonomy (GTDB): domain Bacteria; phylum Bacteroidota; class Bacteroidia; order NS11-12g; family UBA955; genus VMCP01. The sequence continues at coordinate 1,867 of JAULUW010000161.1, read as the reverse complement.
TGCCCCCTTTTTGCATTTTCGAAACAATACAATCTACCAATAAAGCAATTGATGGACTTTGGCTTCTTACAATACCTGCAATACGCGCATCTTCATCATTCATCCCTTCCAAGATTTGAAGGGTTTTCATATTTTCGAGATTCTGGTATTGGGATTCCGATTCGGTATTCATAAGGCAAAAATACGCTTTAGGCGATAAGGCATAACGGTATTGACAAATTACGTTGTTACTTTGTATAATATTCATGAACACAGAACATACTTTAAACCAAGAAATAAAGCACAGATGGCTGCAAGTAGTAGCTTTTATAGAAGATAATTTTGAGAAAAAACCTGATTTAAACGCCATATTATTTCTAATCGGCATTCGCGAACTTGGCGAACTTCCCGAAAAAACGTTTACAAAAGAAGAAAAAACCCGCTTGATGCATATTGCGAACTGCCGGGTTTTGAGTTACTCTGGATATTACAGAAAAACCGGAGTGAACCGAAAAGGTTGGCCCGAATGGGAAAATGTTAAACCCCTTCCAAGTTTAAATATTTTCGAGCAAGAGAACGTGCTCCGCCAACACATTATTGAATACTTCGAAAGCGAAGATATCATCCAATTTCAATAAGCCGCTTAAGGGCCTTGATTGCGTAAAACACTTTGTTTTTTCTTGAAAAATTAACTATCTTTGTAGAACTTTTCCAACAAATAATTAGGAGGGGGCAAGCGAAAAGCAGTCCCCTTTTTTATTGGGTATGAAAAAATTAGGAGAAAAACTCAAAGAACTGATAAACGCAGAGGCCGCGAATTACAACCTTTTTGTAGTTCATTACTCGGTGAGTCCAACCGGTCTTTTTCGTTTTTATGTTGACAGTGAAACAGCTTTATCAATGGGAGTATTGACCGAATTTACCCGGCATATTTCACGTACCATCGATGAAGGAGATTTTGGCGAAACTCCGTTCACTTTTGAAATTTCTTCTCCCGGTGCAACCGAGCCGCTTCGAGAAGAACGCCAGTTTGCCAAACATATCGGACGTAGTTTGAAGATTGAAACAGAGGAAAATACCTTCAAAGGTCAGTTTACGGCATTTGAAAATAGCATTCTCACAATCCAAAACGAAACCAAAGAAAAGGGTAAAAAGAAAATCAACTTGGAAGAAGTGCATATTCCCTTCGACCAGATAAAAGAAGCAACTATCATTTTAAGTTTTAAATAACATGAAAGCCAAAGTTAAAGATCTCGGAATTAATTTAGTGGAGAGTTTCTCCGAGTTTAAGGAATTCAAAAATATTGACCGCGCCACCATGATGCGCGTTTTAGAAGATGTTTTCAGAAACATCCTAAAAAAGAAATTTGGTCAAGATGCCAATTTTGACATCATTATCAATACAGAAACCGGTGATATCGAAATGTACCACCTACGTCTTATCGTTGAAGAAGGCGAAGTAGAAGATCCGTATTTGCAGATCGCATTGCCCGAAGCGCTTAAATTAGAGCCGGATTATCAAGTAGGGGAAGATTGTATTCAAGAAATTAGCCTTGAGGATTTTGGTCGTCGCAACGTATTGAATGCCCGTCAAGCTCTAATGAGCCGCATTATTGAACTTGAAAAAGACGAATTATTCCGCAAATACACCGATAAACGCGGTGAAATTATTAACGGAGAAGTTTACAACGTATGGAAACGTGAAATCATGATTTTGGATGATGAAGGTAATGAACTCACCCTTCCAAAAGAGCAAATGATTCCGCGCGATATGTACAAAAAAGGAGATGCCTTGCGTGCCGTTATTCACGCAGTAGAAATGGATAAAGGATCTCCAAAAATTATCTTATCGCGTACCTCTCCAGAATTCCTAGAACGACTTTTTGAA
>JAULUW010000160.1:0-26957 GCA_032111345.1 Bacteroidia bacterium | reverse complement strand
GCTTCGATTTCTTCTCTTGCGGCATTGCGCTTTTGAAGTTCCATTTCATACAAGCGCGATTTCAGCATGGCCATCGCACGCTCGCGGTTGCCCAATTGACTGCGTTCTATCTGACAAACAACCACGATTCCAGTTGGAATATGGGTTAATTGTACTTTGGTTTCTACCTTATTTACGTTCTGTCCACCGGCACCTCCACTTCGAGAAGTATGGAAATCGATGTCGGCAGGTTTGATGTCGATTTCAATGGTATCGTCGGCCAAGGGATACACGTAAACCGAGGCAAATGAGGTATGTCTTCGGGCACTGCTATCGAATGGAGAAATGCGCACCATACGGTGCACTCCGTTTTCGCCTTTCATGTATCCGAAGGCAAAAGGACCGTTAATTTCCAGGGAAATGCTTTTGATACCCGCTACATCGCCATCAGTCCGATCCAGTTCGGATACTTTAAATCCGTTTTTCTCGGCCCACATAAGATACATACGGGATAGAATTTCGGCCCAATCGCAACTTTCTGTACCGCCTGCACCGGCATTGATTTCAAGCACACAACCCAGAGAATCTTCCTCGGATTGCAGCATGTTTTTAAACTCTAATTCTTCCAGTTGGGCTAAAGTTGCTTTGTATTGCGCTTGCACTTCGTCTTCAGTGGCCTCTCCCATTTCAGCGAATTCCTGCAAAATATCAATATCGGCAAGTCCGTCTTGGATGCTTTTATACGCATCTGTCCAGATTTTTTTGTCTTTAATTTTCCTAAGATGTGCTTCGGCTTTTTTGGAATCGTTCCAAAAATTAGGATCGAGGGTTTGTTCTTCCTCGTCAGCGATTTCGGCTAATTTGCGTTCGACGTCAAAGATACCTCCCCAAAGCCTGCACTCGGCTCCTTATATCCTTCAAATGCTCTTGATTCATAGCTGCAAAGGTAGCAAATATGCTTAGGAAATTGCACTTTACTTATTGAATATCCTCCAAGAAGGGAAATTTCTTACGATAAGCGATCATCGGATTCTGTTCCAAAACTTGATGGATCAATACTTCTCGATTTTCCATCGGTGCCACCATTTGCGAACCCATAAAATCTATAATTTGCGAACAACCGGTGTATGGAAATCCTAAATAATCCTTTCCAACCCGATTTGAAGCCGCAACAAAACATTGATTTTCAATAGCTCGAGCCTTTAACAAGGTATTCCAAGCCGTCATTCTCGATTTGGGCCAATGGGCGGATACGAGCATCAAATCTACGCCGGCTTGCAGGCGCATCCATTCCGGAAATCGAAGATCGTAACAAATAAAGGGAGCGATGGTCCATTCGTTCCATTCAAAGCGCACACTTTGGGTACCTGGGGTATAATGTTCTTGTTCGGTTCCTAAAGAAAACAAATACTTCTTATCGTATTGTGCAATGATTTCCCCGTTGGCAACAGCCAAGAATCGGTTGTAGTAAGCTCCCTTTTCCAAAATAGCCAAGGATCCACACACACAGCGGTCCGTGCTCATTTCCTTCATCCACGAAACGGCCATCCCATCCATTTCTTGAGCGAAATCGGCGGGATTCATGGTAAAACCGGTGGCGAACATTTCCGGTAGAAGGATCAGGCTATTGGGCGCCGTTTGCTGAATATGCCACTGAAAACGCAATAAATTTTGAAGGGAATTTTCCCAAATCAAATCGGTTTGCACTACATAAATGGAAAGGGCCTGTTTCATAGCGGCCGCAAATTACAATCAGCAGGGGGAAATTCCCCATTTGCGTTATCTTCAAATTATTTTTATTTGTTTTTTGGAAAAAATGCATAGATTTGACTTTTTGATATTGTATGAAAAACAATAACGCCATGCGCACCTTCGCCGTTTTAGTCAGCGTATTCTTCTTTTGGGGATTTGTAGCTGCAAGTAATGACATTTTAATTCCTGTGTTTAAAGACCATTTGTCTTTATCGCAGGGTAAGAGCCAATTAATTGCGTTCGCTTTTTACGTTGCCTATACTTTAGGAAGCTTGATTTACTTGGCCATGATAAAATTTCTCAAGTTCGACTTGGTGAAAGATTGGGGCTACGGAAAAGGCATCGCGGTGGGGTTATTTGTGAGTACCTTAGGAACTTTATTATTTATACCGGCAGCGAATTACGGATCCTTCAACTTGCTATTAAGCGGTTTAATTGTAGTTGGAATTGGATTTTCCTTTCAACAAACCGCAGCCAACCCCTTCGCTATTCTGCTTGGAACCCCAGAAACCGGTTCCCAACGTTTGAGTATGGCAGGGGGTATCAACAATTTAGGAACTACGATTGGGCCTTTATTGGTGAGTTTTGCTGTTTTTGGACGTTTAGGAGAAGGTGAAGTTGCCGTTTTGGATATCACAGCGGTTAAAATACCGTACTTGATTTTAGGAGCCTTGTTTTTGATTTTCGGGGCCATTTTTTGGCGTTTGAAAACTGATTCTTATCAAGAAGATTCTGCTGAAGAAATCGGTACGGATGCTCCCGCTCAAAAATCTGCTTTGGCATACCCCCAATTGATCATGGGTATGCTTGCTATTTTTCTGTATGTGGGTGTGGAAGTTGCCACCGCCGCCAATTTGCCTGAATACCTTAAATCGCAATTAGGTTATAAAACCCATGAGGTGGCTCCCTTTATTTCTTTGTTTTGGGCCAGTTTGATGATAGGCCGTTGGACCTCCGCGGCGTCTGCTTTTAATGTAAGCGCAAACATGAAAACGGCGTTAAGGGTATTACTCCCTTTTGCAGCCTTTGGTATTTTCCTCTTGGTAAACATTGCCGCAAATAAAGACATCAGCCCGTTTTTTCCCTATGTAATCATGATTGCCATAATGGTTGTATTGGATTTTATGAGTAAAGGAAATCCTGCACGACAGCTTTTAATATATGCCTCAGCAGGTATTTTCATGTTGCTCGCAGGGATGTTCTTAGGCGGTACGTTAGGCTTGTTTGCCTTTATTTCGGTTGGTTTGTTTTGCTCTACCCTATGGCCTTGTATTTTCACCTTATCTATTAAAGGCTTGGGTAAAAGTACCGGTCAAGGATCCAACTTCTTAATCATGATGATTATGGGCGGAGGGTTTATCAGCGTGGCACAAGGCAGTCTTTCTGAAATTCCAAGCATCGGCATAACGCAATCTTTCTGGGTAGGCGTGGTATGTTTTGCATACTTGGCATTTTTTGCAATAGCAGCGGCCAGAATCTTCAAAAAACAAGGCATTGCTCTTGAAATGGATCCCAACGCAGCCCACTAAAGAAGGCTTGTTTCATAAGATTTGAAGATTCCATAACAAATTTATATTTCTAAATTGCGAAAATTGAATCATCTTTGAAACATGTCATCAGAGGAAAAGCTGTCGGTGGTTATCATTACTTTTAACGAATCACATAATATTGAAGACTGCATTGAAAGCGTTCGCGAAGTTGCCGATGAAATCTTGATTGTAGATAGTTTCTCAAGCGATGACACGATTTCCAAGGCAGAGGCGCTGGGTGCTAGGGTAATTCCACATACTTTTGAAGGGCATATCGAACAGAAAAACTGGGCCAAAGACCAAGCCAGTTTTAAATTCGTACTCAGTATAGACGCCGACGAACGCCTTTCACAGGAGTTAATCGGAAGTATTTTAAGAGAAAAACAGAAAGGGTTTCACCATTCCGGTTATTATATGAACCGATTGAATTTTATTGGCAAACACCCCATAAAAGGATGTGGATGGTATCCCGATAAAAAACTGCGCTTGTGGAATCGGCATTTGGGCAAATGGGCAGGAATCAATCCGCATGATAAATTCCGACTGCAACACGGTTATCCCAAAATGAAACTCTCTGGCGATTTATGGCATTATTCCTACGCCAATCGATCGGAACTCTTTAAAAAATCGATCAACTACGGTAAAATTGGAGCGAAATATGCCAAAACCCTTCCTTTTTTGATATTATTAGGTAAAATGACGTTCAGCCCCCTGTTCAAATTCCTCAGAAATTATTTCTTAAAAGGCGGAATCATATACGGGTTAAATGGCCTCGTAATTTGTGTATGCCAACTCATCGAAGGCTATATCAAATATTTCCGTGGCTTTGGATTGAAGGCCAGAATTATCCGATCTTGATTACAAATCCAAATTCAATTGTTTCGGCAAAAGCTGAAAACTCATGCGATGGTGTGGGGTAACTCCGAATAACCGAATGGCATTTCGGTGGGAAATGGTTGGATAACCTGCATTGGTGTTCCAGCCATATTCCGGATATTGAACGTGCAAGGTTTCCATAATTTCATCCCGGTGTGTTTTGGCCAGAATACTTGCGGCGGCAATATGCAAAAAACGGGCATCTCCCTTAATCTCTGTTTTATGCGGGATATTCCCGAACGGCTTGAACCGGTTTCCATCTACTGCAATATGGTCAAACGGCATTTCTAATTGTTCCAATGCTCGGTGCATGGCCAAGATACTGGCATTTAGGATATTGATTTGATCGATTTCCTCCGGAGTACATGCTCCAACAGCCCACGCCAGCGCATGTTGTTCAATAAACGCACGCAATTCATTGCGATTGACTTTGCTCACCTGCTTACTGTCATTGAGTTTTTCGTGATAAAAGTCTTTCGGCAAAATCACCGCCGCTGCTACAACCGGTCCGGCTAAACACCCGCGACCCGCTTCATCACAGCCGGCTTCTACGCCGCCAAGGGCAGATTGAAACGCTAACATGCTTGCGAATATAGGTCGAAACCTTATTTATCTCGGCGACAGCGATCGGAACAGTATTTGACTTCCGACCAGTTTTTCTCCCATTTTTTGCGCCACGTAAAGGGGCGGCCACAAGTCAAACAGGTTTTTTCGGGCAAATGTTGCTTCTTAACGCCTTTCATTTTTCGGGGGAAATTAAACGCGGCCTAATCCGCTTGAACTTCGACAGGCCAGCGATCGGGCTTGGCATAGGTCAATCGACTCAACTTTTGCGTTTTATGGTAGGAATCCAATCCGCTGCATGTAAGGGTACCCGCTGATTCTAGGTCTAAAAATCCATCTGCTTGAATAATAGACTCTGGAATTTGCACTTCCATAATTTCACCAATTAACATATGCGTTCCGTTAATGGCTAAATCGTGTTTTTCGCGAAATTGCATCAACCATTTAACCGAACTTTCTGCCACAAAGGGTACTTTATGGTTCAAATCCCATTCGGGAGTAAGCCCCACCGCTTCAAATTCTGAAACCTCTTTGGGGTATCGTGCCGACGTTTGATGTGCCGCATGATAATAGGATTCTTGCACGTGGTTGATGGTATACCAACCGGTTTCCATTATGTTTTGTAGGGAATGTTGGTCGGCGGTAATCGGTCTGAAAATCAATCCACACAAGGGCGGATTGGCGCCTATGTGAAAAAGGGAATTCAAAACGGCTAAATTGCTTTGACCTTCCGCATTCGCTGTTCCTACCAATACCAAGCTTTTAAATCCCCCTAGAGAATTGATAAAAGCCGCTCGGTAGCGTTGATCCATTGCATTGATGGCTTCTTTTGAAATGATCATGTTGTGTTTTTTACTAAAAATTACGCAGGTATTTTTCGCATTTTTTCCAATAACCAAAAAAGGACGGGGTGTATTCGCTTACTTCAGGAAAGATCCAATCGCGCGATTCCTCCACTCCTTTCCAATGAGATTGACTGGGATGTTCCTTAAAATGCAGGGTAACATTGGGCAGTTGCGCTGCCAATTCCGAAAAATGCCCGTATACGATTTCGATATTGGGTATATTCTGACTCAAGGCAATCACGAATTCAATAGTTTTCTTAGAAACCGGTCGAAGCTCAAATTCAGCTTCATCCAGAAATAAAATACGTCTGAATGGAGTATTTTCGGCGTGCCAGTGTGGATCGAGATTGTTCCAAGAATAGAGCAATACGGAGGTTTCGTTCTGCTGTTGGATTTCCCCCGGGAACAAAATACCGTACTTTTCACGCAGTTCTAAAATAGCGGTTTTTGTGGGTATTAAGGACAGGGCTTCGCTTTGTTTGAGTACGTTGGGAACGCCCATTTGCGGGAAGTCTTCATAGTCGATATCCAGAAATGTTTTGCCTTGTTTTGATCCCGAATATTTATTGATATTTTCCTGATTGGCAATGTATTGCTTGTTAGAATTGGCGCCACAGACCCATTGCCAACTCAGATCGTTCGAAGCCATATCGGCATCCAAAAGGTGGTAATACATCCACCTTGCACCGCTGCGCCAATCGCAGGCAGCCACATTGGTATGCAGCATGCTGAGGTACATGCGCATGTGGTTGTGGATCCATCCGGTTTCGAGCAACTGTTCGATGCCTTCGTCGAGGGCATCGATGCCGGTATTGGCTTGTAAAATGGCACTAGGAATGCCTTGTGATTTAAAGTGCTTGGGATCGTTTTTTACGTTTTGAACGGAAAGATTCGGAAAGCGTTGGGCGGTTCTCTGAAAATAATCGCGCCAGGTTAATTGCTGCAGCAATCGCTCTAATTGCGGGGTACTGAATCCGCGATTAAAAAGGGATTCGGCAATCATTTTAGTGGAAATTACCCCCCTTGATACATAAGGAGATAGCTGCGACACGTTTCCCCAAAGGAAATTTCGCGTTTTTCCGTATTTCACCGGATCAATATTTGCGATTTTTGCAATTATTTTCTCGTATTTCGTTTCCATCACCGTTTGGATATTTTGTTATTGGAAATTTGCCGTTGTCGGTTGCATTTAAAGCGTTCGATGTCCGGATTTCGGGTAGCCCTATGTTTTTGAGATACTCCGGAATTGACGCGTTTGCGCCACAGTCGAAAGCTGGAAGGTTTGAGCTGTTGCCGCATCATGCGGATTACTTCGCCTTCGGACACCCCAAATTGGGCTTGGATGGCATCGAAGGGGGTACGGTCTTCCCAGGCCATTTCGATAATTCTGTCGTTGTCTTCGTCGCTAAATTTCATATTCTAACCAGTCCGTTTTCTCGTAAATCTGAAACCATTAAGGGGGCTTCTACCCTAATGGTTTTATGCCGAAGCACCTCAAACAAATACAATTCGTGGTCGCCGGCAGATTGGTGCCAAACCGTTTCCAGCTCAACATAGGCCATGGCATGGGTGAGCACGACGAAATCGTTCCAGCGCTGGCATTGATAAGGGCGTTTGTGAACATCGGAAGTATCTCCTTGATTTTTACGACTTAAAAAGGCGTGTTTATCGAGGTTCATGCCACTTTTTTGACCGAAATTCCGCACCACGGGATATTGTTCTTTCGATAAGAGTTGGAGCACTATTTTGGCACCGTTTTGGATGTTTTCTAGGGTTTTGGTTTGGTAATATACGCCGATGGCATAGCGTTTGGGCGTCATGCTCATCGCCGAAACATACGTGCAAATATTCATATTTACACGTCCGTTCAGCTCCGTCATGAGGCTATACACCGGCAAATCGGGCACATTCCAAGGTTTTTTCACGACATTAAAGCAATTGTTAATTCAGCAGCATACACGTTAGCGTTGAGTCTAAAGAGCGCTAAAAGTACAGGTTAAAAATTGCAGCGTTTATCATACTTTTAGGGTAGAAATACCCCCATCTATATGGTGAATTTGTCCGGTAATCCAGGAGGATTTCTCCGACAACAAGAAGGCCGCCAGTTCGGCGATGTCTTGAGGTTGACCAATCTTTTTCAAGGGGTGTCGGTTGGCATTGGCTTCTATTTTCTCGGGGGAATTTAGCAGGGATCCCGCCAGCGGGGTTTGGGTAATGGAGGGTGCAATGGCATTTACGCGCACTTTTGGAGCGAGTTCTGCTGCCAAAGCGCGGGTAAGTCCTTCGATAGCCCCTTTAGAACTGGCTACCATGGCATGAAACGGAAATCCGGTTTGCACGGCTACCGTTGAAAACAATACGATGGAAGACTCTCCGGCGGCTTTCAATGCCGGTAAGGCAGCTTGGATGCACTGAATGGCTCCGAGGGTTTGCTTTTGAAAATCGGCGGTAAACTCTTCGGCTTTGATACGTGCAAAGGGTTTCAAGGTGATGGATCCTACGCAATACGCAAGTCCATCAATATGTTCGGGCATCCAAGACGTATCGAGATTGGGTTGGGTAACATCGAATTGGATATAGGTAACATTGGCAATGGGTTCGGGTTGGGTATGTGCGTAAGTAGCGGTTACATGGGCTTGGGTGGCGAGGGTTTCCGCCAGCGCCCTTCCGATGCCGGTAGAACCCCCAATTATAAGGTATTGTTTCATTGAATAGGTAACAAGTTTTTGGGGGAATGGTTTGGGTTTGAAAATAATTAGTGGTTTTAGTTACGGGTTAATTTCGTTATGTTTGTTTGGATAATCCCAAACTTAAATAATTCATTTACTGCATATTACCTCATTCTATAACAGGACTTAAATCCAAAAAAACAAATCACAACCCCAAAACACGCACAATGGCACACATTCACACCGGAATCAATCAGCCTGGAATTGTAGAATTGTTATTTTACAAAAACAGCACAGGAAACGCATTATCCAATTTAGCAAATGCGCTATTAATCGAGAAATCGCCTTTAAGCTCGGGAGAGCGGGAATTAATCGCATCTTATGTTTCATATTTGAACGAATGTGAATTCTGTCATTTATCGCATACTGCGGCCGCAAACGCCCATTTGGGTGATGGCGGAGAAACGGTGCGATGCGTGATTGAGAATATGGATACGGATAAAATTTCGGACAAAATGCGATGGCTTTTAAAGATTGCAGCCAAGGTTCAGAAAAGCGGAAAATTGGTATTGAAGGAAGACGTTGAGGCCGCCAAGCAAGGCGGAGCTAGCGATGAAGAGATTCACGATACTGTTTTGATTGCTGCCGCATTCTGCATGTTCAATAGGTATGTGGATGGCATGGGCACCACACCAGCGAAGCCGGAAGAATATCTGGAAATGGGTCAACGTATGGCAAAAGGCTATAAAATGCCTCCTAATTTTTTAAAGAGGTTTATTATTCGGATGATGAACAAAAAAACGGATTCTGGGGCTATTGAACACATGCAAAAAAGGGCCTAAGTTTTTACTTCGTTGCTTTCAATTACGTAATTTCGCAATGTGCAATTAAGAGATTTCATTGTTAACGCGTTAGGAACCGACGCCCCTGATATTGAATTTGTACTTCCATATTTTGAAGAATTCAAGGAAAAAAAGGGGGATTTCCTATTGGATTCAGGTGAGGTTTGTGATTATGTATATTATCTCAAAAAAGGCTGTATTATCAATAAAATCGACGAAGGACTTAGTCCAATTGTAAAAGAAATCATCACTCCACATATGTGGTTTTCAGATTTAAAGAGCTTTGAAAAGAGAGTACCTAGTCAACAATGTTTAGAATGTTTAACCGATGTAACCTATTACAGATTGCATCATCGCAATTTCTTAGAACTCGAAAACAAAGTCCCAAATTTTTCAAGGGTAGCCCGCTTGGTAATTACTGAGGTAAATCGAAATTTAGAAGAACGCATTTTACGACTCAAACAAATGACCGTAAATGAAAGATGGAATTGGTACCAATCACAAGATCGTTTTTCAAGTTTTTTAATTCCGAAAAAGCTTATATCTGAGTACTTAGATATGCGACCAGAAACTTTATCTCGATTGCTTGAAAAGAACAAACTTGATATAAATCAAGATTAGGTTACTATTACCACTGTACTTTCGCCTTTATGAAAGTACTCGAGTTAAAATGGAGATCGATAATTCTTTTTGTTTTCCTATTAAATTACCAATTCCTAGGGGCCCAAAAAACAGAAATTCACTTTCGGGTTAAAGAATACCAATCAGAGCAATTATTAGATTCGGTTCTGGTAATTGATAATTCAAATTCAATACTAGGCTATTCCCAGAATGGGTTCTTAAGTATAACCACATCAAGCATTGGGTTTATAGATGTTAAATTTAAAAAATATGGATATAATGACTTAATTGTTAATCATATTCATTTGATTCCCCAGAAAATCATAGAAGTTAATATTGAATTGAAGCCTTTTTTTGAAAAGATTCCAGAAGTGGGAATAATTGTGCACCAGTCTGAAAACAACCCGAGCAACCCCGTTTCTTCTTTTTATTTCACGAGGGAAGAAATCAATATGAATCCCGGAGCACAAGGAGATATATTTCGAGCAATAAGTATGTTACCAGGAGTATCAAGTAGCGGTGGAATATATTCAGCGATTTCCGTTCGTGGTCAAGGAGTTCGGGACAACGTATATATGGTTGATGGAATTCCATGTACCGAATTGGGTCATTTAGAGGGCAATTCCTTCTTTAACGATCCCAATGGAGGTCGGTTTAGTATTTTCGCCCCAAGAGTAATTGAAGGTGCGGAATTTCAAAGTGGTGGGTTTAGCGCTCAATATGGACGAAGAAGTGCTTCCTATTTAGGTTTAGCTGTAAAAAGCGGAAATTCTAACAATCTTATTACAGATGGACAGGTTGATTTACTTGGGTTTAATATCAATATAGAAGGCCCAATAAAAGGAATAAAGAATACTACTTTTTTCCTATCTGCCCGATATCAGAATTTCTTAGCATTGGTAAATGTAGTGGGATTGAGAGATATCGGACTTCCTAGATATGGAGATTTTATTTTCAAAACGAATACAACTTTAAATTCAAAACTTAAATTAAGTACGCTTTTTATAGCCGCCCCAGAAAGATACACGCGCGACACTACTCATGTGAATGAAGATAAAAATTTAAACTTAGTTTATATGCCAGATTTCCAAAGGAATAAAGCCATTGCTGGGGTTAATCTAAGGTACCAACCCAATCGCAATTTTATGTGGAAGAACATTTTATACTACACTGGGTACTTTTCAGATATTCGGGTCGATAAAGCCATTCCCAATACCGACAGTTTAGGAATTAGACGAAATTGGAATTTGACTGTTTTAGAGCGTTTACAAGAACAAAATTATCAGGAGCATAAATGGGGGGCGCGTTCCTTGTTGGATATTACTCTTAAACCAAAAATAGAGTTGAGTTTGGGATTAGAAAGTGACTATACCTACTTATACAACAAAAGAGTCCAAAATGAAAACGATACCCAATTTATTTATTACAGGGGGCAAAATTTCGGACCCAATAAGTACTTGGTTCTAATGCCCCAATTTGTGAATACCCAACAAGAAAAACGGGGTTACAATCATTCTGCATATTTGGAAGCACGTTTCAAATTACTCGATAATTTACAACTGAATATGGGATGTCGAGCGGATTATACCGGATTTAGCGAACAATTAGTTGGGGCGCCGCGGATGAGTGTTGCTTGGAGATTAAATGCTACCAATTCCCTTGGTATCGCAATAGGTCGTTATTTCCAGGATCCTATATACAGCGACATTGCAGACCAGATAAAGAACAATCCGTTGAAAATGGAACGCACGGATATGTGGGTTTTGAGTTATAAAAAAGGATTGGGGTCTTCATGGAAATTGCGCGTGGAATATTGGAAAAAGCAATTCGAAGATTTAATTGTTCGCCCGCAGGCCGGATATACTTTCGTCCAAAATGGTGGCACAGGTAACGGACAAGGATTGGATTTCCATATCAGCAAGAAATTAAATAATAAGATTGGGGGAATCGTAAGTTATTCAATAATGGAAAGCAATAGGGTCGATTTTTTGGGAGGACTTTCCTATCCGTTTGCCTTTGACCAGACCCATCAATTTAATTTCTTGGTCAATTACAAGGTCAATTCAAGAATTTTTGTTTCTCTTAAATACCGCTATGCCACAGGCAAACCCAGTGATGCATTTATCATTCACCGCAATGTTTTAAACAATCCAAATATGTTTAGATATTCAAAAGAAATTACGGGTATCAATCAAACCCGATTACCCAGTTTTCGAAGTTTAGATATTCGGTTCAATTACGATTTCAGGGTTAGGAATGTCGCATTTACAGGATTTATGGACATTGTGAATGTAGCCAACAAGCAAATTTCCAATTTTGAGAATTTCAATGCTTATAGAGGACAAGCTTATTTCGATGGTTTGGCCATTTTTCCAACAGGAGGGTTAAAGTTTGAATTTTAGTACTTTCGGGGAAGCAATTATTTATTGGGATAAACCGCGCTATATTTATTACGCTCGTAACGAGAACCCTAATTATATAAACCAGACCATCTACAAAAAACCAAAAAATTCCCGCATTTTGATTATATTATGGACAAATAATTGTCAATAATTTTAACAAAATGAACGAACGGAGTATTGTACACATGGATTTGGACTCGTTTTTTGTGAGCGTAGAGCGCTTGCAAAACTCGGCATTGAACAACCGACCTATTATTATAGGGGGATTGAGTGAGAGAGGCGTGGTGGCAAGCTGCAGCTACGAAGCCCGGCGGTATGGCGTGCACAGTGCTATGCCCATGAAACAGGCCCGATTGCTCTGTCCAGATGCCGTTTTCATACGGGGTGATTCCCAAAAATACAGCGACTATTCGCATATTGTTACCGATATTATCGCCGAAACCGTACCGCTATACGAAAAAAGCAGTATCGATGAGTTTTATATCGACTTGAGTGGCATGGAGCGCTTCTTTGGAACTTGGAAACTGTCGCAAGAACTTCGACAACGCATCCAAAATGAAACCGGACTGCCCATCAGTTTCGGCCTCTCGACCAATAAAACCGTTTCTAAGGTTGCAACAGGGGTGGCCAAACCCGCAGGGGCCAAACACGTGCTGTCCGGACATGAAAAACCCTTTCTTTCGCCCCTCTCTGTAAAAAGCATTCCCGGCGTGGGAGACGTAACCTATAAAACCCTCCGACAGTTGGGTATACATTATATTAAGACCGTTCAAGAAATGCCCCGCGAACTGCTCTTAAAAACCCTGCAAAAACAAGGTTCTGAAATTTGGGACAAAGCACAAGGCATAGACCAAAGGCCCGTAATTGCCTATCAAGAACGCAAAAGTATCAGTACCGAAAGAACGTTTGAGAACGATACCATCGACATCCAAAAGTTAAAAAATTTACTCAGCGCCATGGCCGAAAACCTGGCCTATCAGTTGCGAAAAGGACATAAATTAACGGCCTGTGTAACGGTTAAAATACGGTATACCGATTTCAATACCTATTCCATGCAAGCGAAAATTCCGTATACCAGCGCCGATCACCTGCTGATTGCCAAATCCTTGGAATTGTTCGATAAATTGTATCAAAGGCGACAACTTATACGACTGGTGGGCGTGCGATACAGCCATCTGGTTAGCGGAGGCATGCAAATCAATTTATTCGAAGATAGCGAGGAAATGCTCCGCCTTTACGAAGCCATGGATCGGTTGAGAAACCGCTTTGGAGATGCTGCTGTTAAACGCGCAAACGGCCTCGACGTAAAAAGCATCGGTCGCAGCGACAATCCCTTCGATGGCAAAGCCCCCATCCTATTGGCTAACAGAAGAATGTAATATTTTCATAAATATAAACTTGACCTATTGGGAATAACAAACTTCCTCGTATTTTCGAATTTCCTTACGTATCATGAAACATATCTTTATCTTAAGTATTATTTTAACTGGAGCGAGCACGGTATTGGGCCAATCTATTAAACCTGCCAATACCTATCCATCGAACCTTGAGGAAAATCAATATTTCGAAGGTTACGATGCCGCAACCCAAACCATAAAAGGCCTACACTTTTTGATACTCAGCGATGGCAATAACAGTTTAGACCGCACGCCTGATTTTGTCGCAAAACTATATCTTTATCAGGAGGGGAAAGAACCCATTTTCATTAAAACCTATACCTTAGAAAATGGCATTGCCCACCTATCAGGCCGCGATTTTAAAAATGAAAATGTCAGCTTCAAACATTTGAATATTGAACCGGGGATTTACCGATTGGGAATTTACGTCAATGCCGACAAATCCTTTGAAGAAAACATGGATGACAATGCCATGCTTTTTAAAGACCCCATTAATATCAAAAAATCTTCGACCAACGAGGCAGGTGGAATTTACGAAGTGGTAAAGCCCAAGAAAAAGAAAAACGAAGAGGATGACGATTTCGAGGAAGAAGACGCTACAGAAGACGATGCTAATGATGGAGATATTGAAAATGATGATAGCGACGGCGGATTTTAAGGTTAATTTATCGTTCCTTTTAAAAGGTTTGGAAATAAGAAATTATCTTTGCAAAAAATGACCCAATTATCTTCGCTAAAAACGGTTCTAAGCTTCTTTGCATCTCTATTTATGGCGGGAAGTTTATTTGGACAGACGCCCTCCATTACCATTTGTGTAGATGGAACCATCGATTACCGCGAATTTAATACAGGTGGCAGTGAGGTAAGTATTGCTTGGCTTTGGACTTTTGAAGCAGGCGATCCCGCTGTTTCCACGCTTCGGGAACCCTCTGTTACCTATAAAACACCAGGGTTATTCAAAGCAGAATGCATCAGTATTTTCCCCAGTGGTGCCCGCGATACGAATTTTGCCTATGTACGCGTTATCCCGAATACCCTTGACCCTATTCTCGCAGTTCGCGATACCGTTTTCTGCGGAAGCAATATCGCGTTAATATTAAATGCCGGCAACCAACAACCCTATAACCGCTTTTTATGGACAAGCCCCGATGTGAACTTAAACCCCGGAGATACGTTATCCAGCCTCAGTGTAAATAAAGTAGGAACGTATACCGTAACCGTATCCAATAGATGTGCGAGTAGTAATGCTACTGCCGTTATTCGACAGGGAATTCTTCCCTCTGTTAACCTGGGGCCCGATCAGTTCGTTTGTCGCAATATAGCGTTAAGCTTGGACGCCGGATTCAATCCTAATTACAGCTATGAGTGGACTCCAGGTGGTGAAAATACCGCCAGCATATTAGCGACTAACGCCGGCAAATATCGCGTGCGCGTAAGCAGTGCAGATGGTTGCTTTGATGAAGACGAAGTATTGCTTATCGACAGCTGTCCGCCGGTGTATTATATTCCGAATGCCTTCACTCCTAATGATGCCCCTCCCAACGACCGTTTCCAAATTTATCATGAAGGATTCTCAGCCTTGAATATGCGGATTTACAATCGCTGGGGAGAAAAAATGTTCGAAACTTCCGATTTGAATGGCTCTTGGGATGGTTATGCCAATGGGCAACAAGCCATAGAAGGTATGTATGTTTGCGTCATAGAACTCATCGGCAACGATGGATTTCGCAGAATGGATGCACAAACATTTTTCTTGTTTCGATAAGAAATCAGGCAAAAGCATTTTTCCAACTTCCCCCAGAAGAGAAAAGAAAATTCCCCAATTCATTCTACCCATCTTTTCAACATCCTTGGCGATTCCGTCTTACATGCTTAAACTTGTATGGCCAAAACTATGAAAAAACATTACAGTTTCTTATTTCTCCTGTTTTTCATGGGGAATTTATTTTCCCAGTCTTTAAGTGTTGTTGAAAGCAAAGCAGCAATAGAGGCTAAAAGGTACAATAAGGCACTTAAGAAAATTGAAAAAGGACTTGAAAAAGATAAAAAACTGGTTGAGTTAAACTACCTAAAAGCTTGGGCAGAGTTCGAATTGGCTCTGGAAAATAAGGACAGCAAAGAGCAGCAACGTGCCATGAGAGGCGTTTTACGTTCCCTTGAAAAAGCAGAGCAAAAAGACGATCAAAAGGAGTTTAGAAAGGAATACCAATGGTTATACAAACGGTTTACCGATGAATACAAAAAAGAAGGTATAGAGCAGCACTACCGCATGCAATATACCAAGGCCCTACCCTATCTGGAAACTGCTTGGGAATTATCGAAAGACACGGGGGCACTTGCCTTGATTGGGCTGTGTCACTACGGGAATAAAAATACGCGGAAAGGACTCCAAATCATGCAACAAACTGCGGGTATGATGTATGGCACTTGGGATGCTATTGTATTTAAAAATAAAGCAGTACAAAATCAGGCGCCCTTTTTGGCAAAAAACTATTCGGCCTTTAATTTGGAAGTATTTCAAGTATTAGGGAAACATTACGAAGAAAATAAGGAAGAAGACAGTGCTTTGATTTACCTTGAGATGGGTTTGGATATTTATCCCTTGGATTTCAAATTAACCCGTAATGTGGTATCGGTAATCAACACGAAAGTACGTCGCTTAGAGCGGGAAGTTGGCATGAATACGACCATCAAAAAATGGGTGGATTTGGGTTTGGACTACGAACCCAACAACACGTATTTCCTTTCGCGCCAAAATGAATATTATTTAAGCCGTTTGGGATATGTTTTAAAAAGAAACGACAGTATTGAAGCCATCAAGTTCGATTCTGCATTTTGGAATGATAAACAAGCCCTTTTAAAGCGGGGTGCACGCAATTCTGAAGATATCTTTTTGATTTCGGATAGTACACAATTTCAATCGAATGTTTTGCAATATTTCATGTCGATTGATAACCATCCGGCTTTGGTTTATTATTTCCATAAATGGTATCCCTTACAATTTAAAACGCCGCGTTTAAACGAAGCGGGCCTTTTATCTGTATTGGGAAATCCGCCGCCATTTGTATCGCAAAGATTGTTGTATGCGGTAGCCAACGATGCAGTAAAACGATATCCCAAAAACACTGCCTTGAAACAAACACGTTACAACTTATATAAGAAATGGTTGAATACAGCAATCGGTCCCAATTCATGGAATTACTTATTTGCATGGAATGGTATGATGTTCTCAGATTTCCCAAAGAAAAAATTCGAGTTTGTTCAAGATCAACAGGTATTATATGAACGCGGTATCGATAGTTTCTTGACTTACGGAGATTTGAATACGGCATGGAAATTCATGCATTTATTACAAGAAAACTTCTCAAAAAATGTACGTTTGGATAGTTTCCGCAAGCGGCTTGCAAAAAAGGATTTTGAAATCCGCTACCAACAATCGCGCATTTACACTCAAAAACGAGGCAGTACCCAAATTGCAGGAACGGGTTGGAACGGACTTTCAAAACGTTGCACACCTGGCAGTATGCCCGACAGTACTCAGGAGAAAATCACAAACAGAATCAACTATTTCAGACAACAAGCGGGCATCAAAAAAGCCATTGGAATCAACGAATTACGCAGAAAGAAATGTCAAGAAGCTTCGGTTATGTATGCCCCAGTTGGCGTATTTACCCGCGTACCTACACCCGAAACTCATATCTGTTATTCTCAAAATGCCGCTGAAGCAGCTGCATATAGCCAGGTTATTAAAGATCCCAATCCCGCAATTGCCGTTACGGTGCTTACCTCTGACCTGAAGAGCGAGGAATTGTTTAACAGGCAATATATTTTGGCGCAAAATGCCAACGGCATTGGATTTGGAAGCAGTGAAAACAACAGTGTTTTTTGGATGCTCGAACCCAATGATATTTTGAATGCGGAAGATTCTGCATATTATTCGAACCATTTTGTGAGCTGGCCCCCTGCAGGATATTGCCCGCGCATGTTCTTTTTCAAGAAATGGAGTATTTCAGGAAATTTGAACTTTGAGGGTGCCAGTGTAACCATAGAATCCAAAAGTATTGGCAGTTTACCCTGCAAAACTAAAGTCGATAAGGCCCCGATGTTGCCTTATGCAACATTGGTATTTGAACCTGAGATCTCTGCTAAATTCTATGAATCCTTAAAAGATAATGAGGTTATCACGGTGACTATCAGCAAGAAAGGCAAAAAAATACATACGTATCAAACAATTTTATTTGATACAAAGTAAAATTATGTGGAAGTTCCAATAATTATTTGTATTTTTGCACACTCGTTTGAAAAGAACGAAAATTTATTGAGTCTGCACGTGTGGCGAAATTGGTAGACGCACTAGACTTAGGATCTAGCGCCGCGAGGCGTGGGGGTTCGACTCCCTCCACGTGCACCACAATCCAAAGAATGGAACATCAAGTTCCATTTTTTGTTTAATCTAAGTATATCGTAACATAATCGCATTGTGAATACCCGTTTAGAAAAACACAGTGAGTTAGAAGCTACAGTAGTAGTTGAACTCAGCAAGGCAGACTACCAGGAGAAGGTAGATCAACAAATTAAAAAAATACAGAAAACGGCACGAATCAACGGATTCCGTCCGGGTAAAGCCCCATTAGGCATGATTAACAAGCTTTATGGCAAATCTGTATTGGCCGAAGAAATCCAACAAATGGCTTCCGACCGTTTGAATGATTATATTACTGAAGAGAAACTAGACATTCTTGGCTATCCTATCGGTTCTGACCGCATAGAAAGCAATTTAGATATTGACAACAGTGAAGATTTTACTTTTGCCTTCGATATTGGTTTAAGTCCACAATTCGAATTGGGATTGAGCACAAAAGATACGTTAGAGTTGTTTAAAATTGAAGTTGCCGACAAACAGGTAGACGACGATATCGACCAAGCCCGTAAACAAAGAGCACAAATGACCGAAGCCGAAGTATCGGATGCGGAATCTGTGGTTTATGCAGTGGTGAGCGAATTGAATGAAAACGGAGACGTTTTAGAGGGTGGTGTTCAAGAAAAACCCATTAGTTTCGTTCCTTCCATGATCGAGGATGCAAACATTCAGGCTTCCTTCATTGGAGTAAAACTTGGAGATGTTGTTACTTGTAATATTAAATCCCTATTTAATAATAACGAAGCCGTTATCAGCAATTCTTTAGGTATTGCAAGAGAGGGCATTAACGACCTATCCTCTTCGTTTACGGCCAAAATAACTGAAATCAAAATACGGGTTATGCCGGAATTGAACGAAGCCTATTTTGCAGAAACCTTTCCGGGTGACGACGCCCCAAAAACAATTGAAGAATACAGAGCGCGCGTTCATGCCAATTTGGTGAAATACTACGAAAACGAAGCGTCTTTGTGGTTGGATCATGAAATTGGACATTTACTGATTAAAAATCACCCAATCGAACTGCCAGATGCGTTTTTAAAGCGTTGGTTAACCACCACAAAATCCGAAGATTATACGGTAGAGAATATCGACGAGAAATACACCCAAGAGCGTGAAGCCTTGGTACGGAGATTGATCATCGATAAAATCGCTGCTTCAAACGATTTGAAAGCAGAGCAAGAAGAAATTATTCAAGAGGCCAAATTGTACTATTTGGGGATGTATCGTCAATATGGTTTAAACTTAGATATCAACGATTCTTTCTTAACCGAAACGGTGATGAAACGCTTTAGCGAACAGGAGTTTATATCTCAAATGAACGACCGCGTGATTTATCGCAAATCTTACGATAAAGCTAAAGAAATGATTACCATTAAAGAGAAGAATATCAGTGTGGATGATTATTTCCAACATGTGAATAGCCACAAGCATTCGCACGGGGAATAATCAAAATAGATTTAACTTTGTTATATAACGATATGGACTACGGAAAAGAATTCAAAAAGTACGCCACCAAACATTTAGGCTTAAATAGCTTATATGTAGATAAATACGCAGAAATAACTGCAGAAGTTTCTGGCATTTACAACTTAACCCCAAATATTATTGAAGAGCGTCAGATGAACGCCGTTTCAATGGATATTTTTTCACGTTTGATGATGGATCGCATTATTTTCTTAGGCGTTCCCATTTACGACAACGTGGCCAATATCATTATGGGGCAGTTACTTTTCTTGGAATCGACCAATCCAAATCGCGATATTCAAATCTACATCAATAGCCCAGGCGGTTCTGTATATGCAGGTTTAGCCATTTACGATACCATGCAATACATCAGCTCTGACGTTGCAACTATTTGTACCGGTATGGCTGCCAGTATGGGAGCTGTATTGATGACAGCAGGTGCCACCGGCAAACGTACTGCCCTTCCTCATAGCCGTATCATGATTCACCAACCTTTAGGGGGTGCGCAAGGTCAAGCAAGCGATATCGAAATAACCTACAAGGAAATTTCAAAATTGAAAAAGGAACTTTACGATATTCTCGCCCACCACTCAGGTCAAACCTATGAGAAAATTGAGCAGGATAGCGATCGCGACTATTGGATGACCGCTGAAGAAGCGAAAGCGTACGGTATGATTGACGAAGTTTTAGGTCACCGTAGAGAAAAATAACAAATGAAAGGGAAGGGACAAACGTGTTCGTTTTGCGGTCGCAAAAAGGAAGAAGCTGTAATTTTAATTTCAGGCTTAGAAGGGAATATTTGCGAACAATGTACCGAACAAGCACACAATATTGTTGCTAAAGAATTAGGATTGGATAAAACGGTCGCAAAAAAAGACCATAAAGTTTTAGAAACCTTAATGGAAACGGCAGCAAGTGCGCTACCTACCCCAATTTTCATAAAAGAACACCTCGACCAATATGTTATTGGTCAAGACGAAGCAAAAAGATCTTTGGCTATCGCGGTTTACAATCATTATAAAAGGATTCAAAACCGCGATTCCTCTGATGAAGTTGAAATAGAGAAAAGTAATATTTTATTAGTTGGAGAAACCGGAACGGGTAAAACCCTTTTGGCTAAATCTTTAGCTAAATTATTAAATGTACCCTTCACCATTGCCGATGCAACTGTTTTAACAGAGGCTGGATATGTGGGTGAAGACGTTGAAAGCATACTCTCCCGCTTGCTACAGGTAGCCAATTACAAACCTGAATTGGCGGAAAAAGGCATTATTTACATCGACGAAATCGATAAAATATCGCGTAAATCCGACAATCCTTCAATTACCCGTGATGTTAGCGGCGAAGGCGTTCAACAAGGATTGTTGAAAATTTTAGAGGGAACCGTTGCCAACGTGGCTCCAGAAGGCGGTCGCAAACACCCCGATCAGAAATATGTGAAAATTGATACCTCTAATATACTTTTCATTTGCGGTGGTGCCTTTGATGGTATCGATAAGATGATCGGACGACGCATCCAAAACCATGCACTTGGATTTAAATCTAGAGATACCAAAGAAATTAATCCCCAAAGATTATTGAGCCAAGTAAATGCCTCTGATTTGAAATCTTACGGTTTGATTCCTGAAATAATCGGACGGATTCCTATCATCACAGCGCTTGAACCCTTGGGAAAAACGGAATTGCGCAGGATTTTACTTGAACCTAAAAATGCATTAATCAAACAATATCAAAAACTTTTTCTCTTAGAAGGGGTTACCTTGAGCCTAGACGATGACGCTCTTGATTTTATTGTAGATTTAGCCCTGCAAAATAAATTGGGTGCTCGTGGTCTTCGAGGCATTTGTGAAACCATTTTCAAACGATTTATGTTTGAAATTCCTTCCGGCGATAAAAAGAATAAAAAATTACGGATTACCCGTAAGATTGCGGAAGAAGAATGGTTAGCAGTTGAAAACTTAAAATACGCAAGCTAATTTTAATTAATTAATTAGTTCTACGTACGTATATTGCGGCGTGGAAAAAAACAAACCCACCGTTTTAACGGCTTGGACCATGTATGATTGGGCCAATAGTGTATACTCATTGAGTATAACCTCTGCCATGTTTCCCGTATTTTACGGTTTATATACCCCTGAAACCCTCCGTTTTTTTGGCTCTGAATATAAGAATACTGCGCTCTTTGCCTTTTTCTTATCTGCTGCTTTTCTGATTAATGCCCTATTTGTTCCTTTTTTGTCGGGGCTGGCAGACGCAAGAGGAAATAAAAAACGGTACATGCGTTTTTTTATTATTTTGGGATCGGTAAGTTGTTCCAGTTTGTTTTTCTTTAACGGTTCTAATTATGTTTTCGGCTTAACGGCTTTCTTATTTGCCACTCTAGGCTATGCCGGTAGTTTGGTGTTTTATAATGCCTATTTACCTGAAATTGCCACTGCCGATCGTTTCGACAAACTTTCCGCGCGCGGCTTTACAATGGGATATATAGGCAGTGTAATCTTGCTAATATTGAATATTTTATTTTTACAAAAATCACATTGGTTCGGTATGAATCCCCCTTCCGCTACCGAAACCCTACCCTTCCGCATCGGCTTTTTAACCGTCGGAATTTGGTGGTTTGCGTGGTCTTTGTGGCCTTTATTAAAACTCCCTGGTAATACTACACCCAAGCCCGGTGTTTCGGTTTGGAAAGGATATGAAGAACTTAAGTCGGTATTTAAAAACCTCATGTCGATGAAACCCGCAAAGGTCTTCTTGGCCTCCTTTTTTGTGTATACAATGGGCGTTCAAACGGTTTTGTATGTGGCTACTTTATTCGGTCAGAATGAACTTAAATTGGAATCGTCTGACATGATAAAAACCATATTGCTGATTCAAGTAATTGGAGTTGCAGGCGCCTACTTTTTTGCTTGGCTTGCCAATAAAAAAGGCAATAAATTGTCATTGATTTTAGCCCTCTCTATATGGACAATTGGCTGTTACGTGGCTTTTTTCATAGAAGAAAAACAACCCATGCAATTTTTCGGCTTGGCTTGTATTGTTGGAACGGTAATGGGCGGTATTCAAAGTTTATCGAGAGCTACTTATGCAAAATTGATCCCCGGAGATACCGATAATGCCTCTTATTTCTCTTTTTATGAAGTTGCGGAGAAAGTGGCGATTGTGTTAGGAACTTTTGCATGGGGATTTGTAGATCAAATTACCGGAAGCATGCGCAATGGGATCGTTGTATTAATGGTATTTTTCATCGTTGGTATTGTAATTCTTTTGTTTTTGAAATCCGATAAATTAAAGCCCCAGGCTGCGCGTTCCAAATAAATGCGTTTGCGATCATTTCGAACGCTTATGCGACGAAGTTCCTCGCTTCACCTAATATTCAGGCTCTGTTCAAATCCCAAAAAAGGCTTTGATTTGAGTCCAATGTTGGGCTTTAGATTCTTGAGTGGCCAACATCACGGAAGGCATACTCAGTAACATAAATCGCGGTGTATTGCGCACCCAACCCTGGGCATAAGGGGTTTCTTTTCCCCAGAAAATAATTTTCATATTCTTGGGAGCTTGTTTGAGGTATTCCATGATAGAAACGCCCAATTGATCGTAATCGATTATTTCGAAACTGCCGCCCCACTGGGCTCCGGATTTGGTAAGTGCCGCCATCGTGTTGGGTATGGTTTGCTCCCGGTATGGACTCGATCCCATTTCAGCAACTATGTGGAGTACCGCGACATTGGGATACCGAAATTCTGGTTTTTGAAGGGGTTGCGTAAGCTCCGGAATAACTGGGTTATTTTGAGGTACGTGTTTTATTTCCTCTGTAGGAATTTCTGCCTCGATCTGGGCATCAACTTCAATTTTCTTAGGGGTTGATTCTGCATTTTCGGTTTCTTGGGAAGCCTGAATTTCGACATTATCCTTCGTCAAATTTGAATTGCTTTTAAGAGGTACTTCTTCCGTTTCTTCTTGCGGTTCTACTTTCCGAATTTCATTAGGTAGCACATAAATTCCTTTATGAAACAAGGATGTTAACAACAATGGATTATCCACAATTAGGTCTTCTTTCCCCATAAACGTGCTTTTGTTTGTATTTTTGGAACAATGAAGTTCGAAATTAAGGTTGAAAACGTAAAAGAGAGCAGAATTTCTCAATTTGATCCCAAAAATATTGGTTTTGGGAAGATTTTCACGGACCACATGTTCGTTGCGGATTATAAAAACGGGGAATGGACCGATTTAAGAATCGTTCCGTACGGCCCTTTTTCTTTGAGTCCAGCAACCAGCGCTATTCATTATGGTCAAGCTATTTTTGAAGGAATGAAAGCCTTTGCACATGAGCAAAACGACCGCGACATTACGTTATTCCGACCTGTAGAGAATGCAAAACGCCTGAATCGATCGGCTGTACGCATGGCTATGCCCGAAATTCCAGAAGCATTGTTTATTCAGGCACTGGAAACTTTATTGGATTTGGATCGTGCGTGGGTTCCACGCACCCCTGGGGGCGCACTTTATATTCGGCCATATATGTTTGCCACCGACGACTTTATAGGCGTTAAACCCAGTGACAACTACCGATTTGCCATATTTTGCTGTCCCGTAGGTCCTTATTATACCAAAGCACTTCGCGTTAAAGTCGAAGAAGAATATACGCGTGCTGCGGCCGGCGGTGTCGGCTTCACGAAATGTGCTGGAAATTATGGAGCCGCATTATACCCCACCGCTTTGGCGCAGAAAGAAGGTTTCGATCAAATATTATGGACCGATCCCATAGAACATAAATTTGTTGAGGAAACCGGTACAACGAATTTCTTTGCTGTTTTTAAGGATGAAATTGTTACCCCTTCCCTTACCCAGAGTTTATTGGCAGGAATTACACGAGACTCCGTAATTCAATCACTCCAACATTTGGGATATAACGTACAGGAGCGGCCATTAAGCGTGCAAGAATTGATTGACCGTCAGCATGAAATACAGGAGTTGTTTATTACAGGAACGGCAGCCACTTTGATCAATCTAGACGGATTCGGATACCGAGGAACGTATTTTTCGGTTTACGATGAATCCAAAATGGAAGCTTCGAAAACGGTTAAAAATTTCCTTGATGATTTAAAAGTAGGTCGACATACAGACCCTTTTAATTGGGTTGCCACGATGTAAAGTAATTTTACAATTTAAATTGCCTTTAATTTCTCAATTGGGGAAATTAAAGGTAATTTTGCATCCCGTAACATTACTTTCCATGAATCGCACTAAATACATCTTTGTTACGGGTGGAGTTACATCCTCCTTGGGGAAGGGCATTATTGCCGCTTCTCTCGCAAAACTTTTACAGGCACGGGGTTACCGCACAACCATACAAAAGTTTGATCCTTATATTAACGTAGATCCAGGCACGCTCAATCCTTACGAACACGGGGAATGCTATGTTACCGAAGATGGCGCGGAAACAGATTTGGACTTGGGGCACTATGAGCGTTTCCTAAACGTTCCTACCAGCCAAGCCAATAACGTTACAACGGGGAGGGTATACCAAACTGTAATTCAAAACGAGCGTAAAGGTGCTTATTTGGGCAAAACGGTACAAGTGATTCCTCATATTACCGACGAAATCAAGCGCCGAATGAAAGTTCTTGGAGAATCGGGTGAATTTGATATCGTAATAACTGAAATTGGAGGTACCGTAGGGGATATTGAATCACTTCCCTATGTTGAATCCATGCGCCAATTGATTTGGGAAGAGGGTGAAGGAAACTCTATGGTGGTGCATTTGACCTTGATTCCTTATTTAAAAGCCGCAGGAGAGCTAAAAACAAAACCCACGCAGCACTCAGTTAAAAACTTATTGGAATTAGGAATTCAGCCGGATGTTTTGGTATGCCGCACCGAACACGCACTTTCCAATGAAATTAAACACAAATTGGCGCTTTTCTGTAATGTTCAAGGCAATGCCGTTATAGAAGCCCGCGATATGTCTACCATCTATGAAGTTCCCTTGGCCATGCTGAAGGAAAAATTAGACAAGGTAGTTTTGTCGAAATTGAAATTAAAATCGGTTACCGAGCCTGATTTAACACAGTGGAAAGATTTTCTATTCCGAATTGAACACCCTAAAAGCACCGTAAAAATTGCATTAGTGGGGAAATATGTTGAATTGCCCGATGCCTATAAATCTATTAACGAAGCATTCATTCACGCCGGTGCAAGCAACGAGTGCGAGGTTCAAGTAAGTTATATTCACAGTGAACATTTAAACACCGAAAATGTGGCTAAAAAATTAGCTGGATTTAATGGGGTTTTGGTAGCTCCTGGGTTTGGTCCTAGAGGTATAGAAGGCAAATTAGTGGCAATTCAGTACGTACGTGAAAATAATATACCCTTCTTTGGAATTTGTTTGGGTATGCAAAGCTGTGTGATTGAGTTTGCCCGTAATGTTGCCGGATTAAGCGGTGCGCATAGCTCTGAAATGGATGCCGAAACACCTTATCCGGTTATCGATTTGATGGCAGCGCAGAAAGAAGTAACCGACAAAGGGGGAACCATGCGTTTGGGAGCTTACGATTGTACCTTAGAAAAAGGTTCTTTTGCAGCCAAAGCCTACGGAAAAACCAAAATTAGTGAACGCCACAGACACCGTTATGAATTTAACGATGTGTATAAAAATCAAATCGAAGCGGCTGGCATGAAAATAACGGGCACCAATCCTCAAACCGGATTGGCGGAAATTGTTGAAATATCCGATCATAAATGGTTTGTGGGAGTACAATTCCACCCAGAATTAAAAAGTACTGTTGAGATTCCGCATCCTTTATTTGTAGCCTTTATTGCGGCTGCTTTGAAATAAAATTTAATTTGTGCTTACTCTAAAACGCTTTCCTTATTCTTACTTGGAAAGCGTTATTTTTGAATATGTTTTTAAGAACGTTTGGAATATTTGTAGCAGCGCTTGTAATGGCAATAAGCTGCAAATCTATTTCCCCCAAAAATAGCGGTAGCGAAAAGGCGGAACGCATTGGTACTGCCACTGAATACAATACCGATAAACCCCCTGGAGATGTATTTCCAACACCCCAGTTGTTAGGTCAAAACCCAGAATTATCCTTAGAAAATCCAGCTAAGAGCGTCATAGAACCTTTAAGTGCAGGTCACTTTGAAACCATTAAAATTGCCTTTTACAATCTGGAGAATTTATTCGATACCATTGATGGACCTAACGACGATGCTGAATATTTACCTCAAGGCATCAAACAATGGAATTCTGAGAAGTATCAAAATAAATTGCGGAATATGGCCCGCGTTATCGATTCTTTGAAACCCCATATTTTAGGGGTTTGTGAAGTAGAAAATCTCAGAGTGCTTGAAGATTTAAAAACGCAAAGTGCTTGGCTATCCTTGGCTTATGCCAATATTGTACATCAAGAATCTCCCGATAAAAGAGGGATCGATGTTGCCTTATTCTATACTCCTGAATGGGCATTTTACGGAGAAAGTGGCGTTCATTTGAAAAACGGTTCCGACAAACAGATTGCCGCTGGTGAACTTATCCCCGTTTCCACTGGAAATGAAGAGAAACCAACACGATCGATCCTTCATGTCGCCTTTA
>JAULUW010000159.1:0-2363 GCA_032111345.1 Bacteroidia bacterium | reverse complement strand
TTTAAATGCCAATTGGCTGAACACGAAGCAAAAAAAATACTTAAAAATAACACCTTTGCAACACCCTTAAATAATGGGCTAACTTTTGGCGCATCCTTTTTCAACTCGGCGTAAACTTTGCTAAGTTTTTCCACCTTGTCGGCCTTGGGCTTGTATGGTTTTTTTATAGATTCCATCCGACGTAATTTGAGGGGTTGCTATCTGGATACATTCCGCTCTCTTGGTCGGCATTGTATTCGGGAAAAAGTTGGGGGTAATAACTCAAATAGTCCACCGCTTTCGTGCGATAAGTTTCAGCGATATCCCTTTGACGTTTTACAAGTGAATCCAATTCCTCTTTGGCGGGTAAACTTGTTCCCTCAGGCGTGTTTCTTAAAATACCCGCATTACTGATTTCGTACCCGTGAAACAACATAAAATCCGACATAGCGTAATGAATTAACATCGGTTGGATGTAATCGTTTACCAGTGTTAAATTGTTCCCCGCTAAAACATTATTTTGGACATCGGTTAAAATGCGGCGATACAATTTAGTGCCTAATATTTCCTGAACTTGGATGTCTTGGGCAATTTTTACAAATGGGGTTACCTTATCAATATCGACGTTCCCTTGTAATTGGGTGTACTTAAAAAGGTGGTCCTTTGTTATCAGTAAAACATTATCGTTAACGTACATCTTATTTATTTTTTAGTGAACCCCCGTTTGGTAAATCTTTCGTTTTGGTACTTGCGATATCCCAACTTGGCGGGTCAAAAGGAACGCCCGCAGAATCCGCACTTTGATTTGAAACACGCTTATAATTATCTTGAATGTCTTTTATGCCTTTGGCTTTTTCTTCAGGTGATAACGGCAAAAACGCACCGCCGTTTCCTTTACGCTTACGCATATAAGACAAACGATACCATTGATGGTGGCAATTAACCCCACCTTTGTATTTCCAAATTGAATAAGTCGACGTTCCACTTGGGGCAAATTGGCCGTTAATACCTTGGTCACCCATCGTATCAATATCCTCACGTCTATAAACGACACCTAATTTGGCATTTGATACCATATCCTTACAAAATTGGCGGCTATTCCCCGCCGTTTGCATCGGTGCGTAACGATAACGAATTAAATAAACGCCCTTATCATCTTTGCTTTTCTCTTCGGGTTCTGCAAATCTTTTAAAAAACTTGTATTGCCCCTCGGTATCGGCATCGGTTACAACGGCTTCTTCGATTAATTCGTATTCATCCCCAATTACCTCGCCCTTAGTTTCTAAATAGTTTAACCAATCGGACTCCGCTTCGGCGGTAAATTCTGGCTTTTCAGCACTTAAGTTCAATTGCTTAACTTTATTTTCTGCCCAACTTATTCCACTTTCACCACCCCAAGCATCCCACATAAGACCGCCGCAGCCTTTCGAATATGCAACGTCTTTATGTTGTTGGTGTCGACGAAATGATGCCATCCGCTTAACGGTCTCTTCGGATATCGGTTCCTTGTTCGCTAATTGATTAGCCCTTGCTTTGCCTACGTTCGTTCCACAATCACCCCAACCATTCTCACTTGCGTACTTTAAGGCCCTTCTTGCGTTGTTTGAGGCACTTTCGGGATAGTCGGTGAATGATTCTGCCATCTCGGTTTTTTTAAAGCCGTATTCCTTTTCTTTGGTTTCGGCATCCATTGCCTTACCAGATAAATCGGTGAACTCCAAAGGTTGTAATGTCTTGAAATAAATGTCCAAGTTGTAACCGTTGTAATTCATTACCTTTTGAACCCCATTTAATAAAAGGCGTTGGAATGGTCGGATAACGGTATTATCAAAAAATATAGATGCGGTCTTTAATTCATCGGCATTATTCCCAAATCCTGAATTATCTTTAATCCCTAAAAGCATTGGGGATGTAATTCGGTGGGCTACCATAATTTTGGTACTTGATTCCGTACTTAAAAATTGGTATTGATTGTGGGCATCGCTCAATTGAACGGGGGTAATATCCGCCTTACTTTCTGCGTTGTCGTTAAAAGATAAAATAACTTTTCCCGTATTACTTGAACCGCTAAACTTACTTAAAATTTGGGCCTCAATAGTATCTTTAACCTCTGCGGGTGGTTGCCCGTTGTTAAAGTTAATCAACATTGAGGGGGCCATACCATTCATAATGTTGTTAATATGGTAATTGGCTATTTCAATCTCAAGGTTAGCGTATTGCGTACCGCCTTGGTAATCCACGGGTGAAAAATAATAGTTACCAGTGCTATAAGGTTTGCAAACTAAAATACATTCCGTTGCACTTTCATCAAATCCGAAAGAATCAAAACGCTTGGGTTTTTGGCCTCGCTTTAATTTTGACCAATCAGGGGCAAAATAATACCC
>JAULUW010000158.1:0-6479 GCA_032111345.1 Bacteroidia bacterium | reverse complement strand
CATTTGTCAGCAAATAGTATCGCAAAGCTTCCAGCCGTTTTATTGGTCGCCCGATGAGGGAAGGTCGGAAGTGGATTTCATCATTCAAAAGTCCGACCAAATTATACCCATTGAAGTGAAATCCTCCGAAAATTTAAAGTCCCGAAGTTTAAGAGTCTATTACGACAAATACCTTCCAAAAGAATGTATACGAACTTCACTTTCACCCTACATTCTTCAAGATTGGATGAAAAATATTCCCATGTATTCATTTCAACAGTGGGTAATTAGCAATCCCTATGATTATGAAGGGGGGTCGCTTTCTTTGACCGATTGAACATATAAGTCTCTATTTTTAAACTGTCGCAAAATAGCGACCAGGTACCCATCTCTTCAAAGATTCCCAATGCCCCTACACGGGGCATTTTTGTTTTTAGAAGTGTGAGGTCCGTAGGACATCAAGCGAATGAAAATAAAAAAGAACCGAGCGCTGCAAGCGCGGGCTTTGATTGCTTTGGCAGTTCCCACACCTAGGGATCACGAGCGCAGCGAGTAATCCCTTACTTTCATTGTGTAATACGGGGAATTTCATGCAATTTCAACTTTCGCGAAAAATGCATTTCTTTTCGGGGGAGCGTACAGTTCTGCAAACCCTAAGGCATGTACATCCCAATTATAAATACGTGTTTAAATCTTGACAATTTTGACTCTAAAATTCCCAGAAAATTCAAGCAAATATACCCCTGAACTCAAATGTCCTATGTGATAACGCGCATCCATTTCTGGATTAATCTGCTGCACAAAAGTCCCCGCTGCCGTGTAGATTTTTAAAGATTTTGGGACCCATGGACCTTGTATGGTGAATACGTCCGTAATGGGATTAGGACTTACCGAAATCACGTCCGCCGACAATCGCGTATCCGATAAAATTCCAAAAGCAACTGTATTCGAAACCAATGCCGTTGAACCCGAACTGCTACAGTTATTTGGAGCATCAATACCTATATAATATCTGTTGGAGCCTTTTGGTGGATTGAAATCTGAAAAAGATTTTACCGAAGAAGAAAGGGACGTTATTTTTACAAAGGATTTATTGTCATTGCTGCGGTATACGTTGTAACTATTAATAGGATAAATACCTACATAATCACTCCAATTCAAGTTATTCTCACCGCTTACTCCCAAGTTTGCTGTTAAATGCAGTGTGGTATGGCGATAGTACCGATTTTCAAATGCTGAATTACCGCATGAATCAAATGCATCGATATAATAGGTATATGGCCTAGATCTCGGCTGAGAACTGGTATCAATATACGAATCTTGAGAAGCCCCTTTTAACTCTGCCAATAATTCAAACTCACCAGATATATTGGTTTCACGGAAAACTTGGTATTTGGTCACCCACGCTTTCGATTCCCAAACCAGTTTATTTTTAGCCGTTCCACTGTCGTTGGTTATCATGCATAAATTAAAGATTTCTGGTGTTTTAACTTTAATATTGATTTCTTGGGACTTAATATTGCATCCATATACAGAATCCTTATTGTAGAAGTAGTACACACCCGGATATTTTACGGTTATTTTATTTCCATAATTACCGTAAGGATACCAGTATATATCAGAATCTTTCGTATCTGCTTCTAAAGTACAAGAATCATTCAAACAAAACGTAGAATCTCCTGTAATCTTAACCGATACAACTTTTGGCTCAACTACAGTTACATGGATTGTATCCGAAGTAATCACGCATGATTTATTTGATTTCGATTTTGCATAATAAGGACCTCCCTTCTCAACCGTTATATAGGAACTCGTTTCGCCCGTATTCCAAACAATTTCTTCTGTATGGTAGGCATAAATTGTAACGAAATTGCCTTTACACAAGGTTATTTCTTCTGCCCCATTCTGAGAATATACGGATATAGGATTCCCTTTAAGCGTAATATTTAAAACAACACTGGTATCCAAACATTTCAAAGAATCTAAAAAATACAACTGATAACTGCCTGAATAATACACCTTACGATTGATCGATGCTTCCCCATCAGACCAATAGGCATAAACGGGTTTGCCTTGATATTTCACCTTGATTTCCAAAGAACTCACACATGTATCAATATTATTGGAATTGAATTCAAATTCAGGATTGAACTTGTTCGTATAACACGTTGTGGAATTTGAAGAATCATCAAATTGTCCATTAAGGTTCAATACAAAAAATTGAACACAGAGGAAGATAACCGTTTGAAGTCGTATCATGGAACACATACACTTGGAAACGAATTAAAGTTTTAAAGATTCAGTCATTCCTTGGTCAAAACTATTAAAGAGTAATTGCTGTTCCTTTGCCCCACTTATCTACCCACCCACAAAATCCAAATAATTCTTAGGATGAATAACCTCAAAAGTGGCTTCTGCATACGCCTTAGTCCATAATGCCGGTGCTTTAGGGACTTTTTTAGGCGACCATTTGAATTCATAGCCGTGCAAGGCACCATCACGCTCCTCCACCCAATCTATCTCTTGCTTCGTATGCGTTCTCCAAAAATAATTCGCCGCATGAATGCGCTGGTATTCTTGCTTTTTTAATCGCTCTGAAATAATATAATTTTCCCATAAACGACCCAAATCATCCCGCAAGGAAGCCCCATTGAAATTATGTATTAAAGCATTTCGAATACCATTATCGTAAAAATACCACTTATTCTTTTTCGTGATTTCATTATCCAAATTGCGACTAAATCCACTTACCCTATGAATAATAAAAACCTTCGCCAGTAAGTCCAAATACCGATCAACCGTGGCCCTAGCCAATTGCAATTCATTTGCAATGCCCTCCACTGAGATCTCACTTCCAACCCTAAACGCAATCATTTTCAAAAGCGACACGATAATTTCACGTTTTCGAATGCCCTCAAATTCCAAAATATCCTTTAACAAATACGAATTCACCTGTTCGTACAAATAATCCATCTTCTCTATCCGTGACCCTAGATGTTCGAGCTCGGGATAGCTCCCAAAAATCAAACGCTCTTCCAATTTTTGATGGGTTTCCATTAAATTCTCTTGCTTCATGAACTCCATTTGGGCCACAGGAAACATGTGAAAGGTCATTTTTCGCCCCACCAGCGGTTCTCCCAGCTGGTTATTCAAATCAAATACAGAAGATCCCGAAAGCAAAACCCTCAAACCATCAATAGAATCCAACATCAGTTTAATCTTCATGCCAATTTCAGGAATGGATTGGGCTTCATCAATCACCAAAAACCGAATCTCCCCTAAAAGTCTTTTGTAATTAGCAACGGTCCTAAGCTCCAAAATTTCGTGAACCTGAAGATCGTCTCCATTTAAGAATACATGCGGCTCCTTCCAATTTGAAACGATCCGCTTCAATAGTTCCGTTTTACCCACGCGACGTGCGCCCAAAACCACCACCGCTTTATTGGGCTTTAGGTAATTCAAGACCAAATTTTCGATTGCCCGTTCTATAAATACCATACTTCCTGAGAATAATAACTTCTCAAAAATAACGCAAATCCATTAAATTCCGTTAGTCTACTAACGCAAATCCATTAAATTCCGTTAGCCCACTAACGCAAATCCATTGAATTCCGTCATTTCAAGAATCCGAAAGCACAAGGATTGTGATCGCTATTTCTTGCCAGTTGTAGACTCCCCCGACAAAAAAAGGCCACCCGAAGGCGGCCTTTCTTCAACTTAATAAACCTTAAAATTACAACTTCACCATTTTCTGTACGCGTTTCATGCCATCGGAAGTAGTCGATACCATGTACATCCCCACAGGCAAACTTGCAATGGAAATGCCTTCACGCTGATCTACCACAGTAACCGCAATCAATACCTTACCCGATAAATCGTAGATAACCACATCGGTTGCCATTGCCTTTTCCGTAGAGATATACAACTTATCTGAAGCCGGATTGGGGTAAATGTTCACCTCAAATGCTTTAGGCTGATTGACATCATTTACACAGGCATACACCAAAATACTGTCAGTGGCAGCAAAGTTCTGGCATCCTTCATAATCCAAAGAATAGGTAATAGTTACAAAACCTTCCTCTTTAAGCTCGGCTGCAGAAAACACGTTACCGCTTACACCTGTACCTTCGAAAATTCCACTTTTATGAGATCCTTTCAATTCTAATGTTGCTAAAGATCCTAAGCAAATACTGTCTCTACCGATTTCAAAAACCAAAGCTCCAACCGATTCGTAAGAACCGATATCTTTAGCATTAATCATTTCAAATCCGCGCTGATCCAAAACAGGAACATTATACGAAGACGTACCTGCATCCAATGCGGGAGAACCTTCTAATAAGGCATGTGTGCGCGTGCTGGCACAATTAAACGCCAAGGTATCCAACATCGGATTTCCCTCTAAAGATTTGCCAATTAACTTGGCCGTATCGCCCACATTGGAAATGATATTACCCACAAAAGAATTCACCAAGGTTACAGGATAAACGTGACCGTTTATTTGATAGATATCAGCCCCTTTAACCCCCGTATTTCCGTATACAATGGAATTGATTAACTTCAAAGAATCATAGGTGTTCACCCCGCCTCCATTATTTCCAGAAACGTTATTGGTAATGGTAGAATTCACAATCTGGTTTTTCACCGCCTTGCCACTCGTAGCATTTCCATGTAATAATCCAGCGCCATCGCCTCTGGAATAGTTTCCCGAAATAGTTGAGTTTTCAATATACAAATATCCACCTGAAAAAATCGCCCCACCTAGGAATTGACCTTTTTGATCCACATTATCGCAACTATTATTGGTTACTTCTGTATTGTACATTTCCAATCCACCTTGACAAAGAATCCCTCCGGCGTATGTTTGTCCACTGCCCAATGAAAAAGCATGATTATCGGTTACACGACAATTGCGAATTTCTAATTGACGTACGCTAATGGCGCCCGCATTGCCATTCGGTGCAAAGGAATAACCGTTGCGAATGGTCACTCCTTCAATAACGGCTTTGCACTCATAGTTTGCAAAGGTAAATACGCGATTGCTCGCAATTTTTGGAGCGGTATCTGCTTGGATGATGGTTTTATCCGGACCCATTCCTTTTATGGTAATATTTCGGAGCGTATTAGCCGTAATTACCTCTGTAAATACGCCTTCTCCAATTTCAATAATGTCAAAATCACGTGCTGAATTTATCGCTTGTTGAATGCTATCGAAATCACCACCACTTTTGGCAACTCTGTATATATTGATAAAATTTATTGAAATTTTTTGGGAATTTTTACTCGTACTGTCTGCTTTCCCGCCGTTTGCGTATGCCGCATCCGTAAACGTAAGAATGAAATTGGTATCTACATCATGCGTAAGAGCATTTTTCAATAAAGTCAATTCCAAAGTAGAATCGGTCTTTCTAATTACAGCCGCTTCTAATCCTGCAGGCAAATTTGCGATTTTCGCATATCCTTTGGCTACGAAATCGTCCCCGTCGTTCCCTGCAAATTTTTGGCCATTAAATTTATTATGCTGAACGAGAATAGTATCAAGAAAAGATCCGTCGTTCTTTTCGATTTCTCGAAATAATTCCGATGTATATTTCAAACCTGGACCCGCAACACTTACTTCTAACCTATTGTTCCAAACCCCGGTTGGAATTTCCAGCGTGCTGGAATAAAATTCAAGGGTATTAAACAATGAATTGGTATCGCCATACCATTGAGAGAACGCCCAGTTCTTACTAAACTTCTCAAAGGAAATGCAATACTGGTTAATTGTTTCCGGACCTACCCAATAGGTTTTACCGTTATAAGTACCTTTGGGTTTGTACGTACCAGAGGCGTTAAAATAAGAATTAGACGAAACGACTAAATCTGGAGCTTGTGCTTTCGCAAAGCTCAACAGCAAGATGCTGCAAACTAGAAACATTAAATGTTTTTTCATGTATTGTTAGGATAGAAATATTGAACTGCAATAATAGCGCTAGCCCGCGTGTTCCGTGCAATTTCAACATGTACGAAAATGTACGAATTTAGCTTCTGACCATAGCAAGCCCGATTTTTTCACCTTTAAACAATTGCATTTAAGCTAGAACTGATTTTTGCCCTTAGAAACAAAGACCTATCTTACATGGGCAAACTTATCAAAGCCGTAAGTGGCTTTGATTAAAAACACCCCTACCAAAGAGCCATTTTAATCCCTTAAAATAGAACATTAGAAAGAAATGGGATACCCGCTCCTATCAATCTTTGAGATGTTCATACATATTAATCCGTACCGGATTGAAGAAAACCGGTTGTCCATGCGACCAATGGGCCAAATCTAAAAATTTCAATGCCTGTAAAAAAGCCTCCTCGCCGAAAATTGGAGACTTGCTTTTCAGCTGAAACGTACCGTCGCCATACGTATGAAATTTGCTCAAATCATGCGCATTGCATACTTCGGTATAGGCCTCCTTCCAAATCCAATCTTTGGGCCTTACCGTAATTTCACCCTGATAATAAGCAACTCC
>JAULUW010000157.1:0-6310 GCA_032111345.1 Bacteroidia bacterium | reverse complement strand
ACCCGGTCGCGATTTGGCTTTCTTGTTAGCGCGTTCTCAGGATCCGTTCGACAAAGCCGTTGTTTTCGACCAGGGTGAGGCGCAAGTTAGGCCGGACAATCCTTATGGCCTAACCTTCGACGCGGCTTATGTATACGCCCCGAATCAGGGGAGACGCATGCAAATGGGACTGCTTTGGAGCTTCTGATTATCGCAATTTCAACAAGGGAAAAATAGTTTTCCAACGCGTTATTGGGGGATAGATTCCTTAAAAATGGTAATTGACTACCACGTTGATATTGGACATATCTACTTTGTTGAATTGGAATCTCGGATTGTCATAATTGTTACCTATCCCCCATTTGTGCACGTACATAAACTGCATTTCCAGGCCCGAAAAGGCTCCTAAAAATTGGTGTCTCAAGTCTATATTGGCCTGAACATAGGAAGGGAAGGCATATTTATTCAGGGCCGTATTTTTAATATCGGGAAGTTTAAAATGTCCGACCATGGCGGTTACTTGCGAATGGTTCACCGGCAATTTTCGGGTGTATTTGGCCACGATGGCATGCACATCGCCCATGCCCTCATTGCGTTCACGGGGCATAAAGGTATAGAATGGATCGCGACCCCATTCGCGAGGCATCAGATAGCGACCTTCTTTGGTAATCCGCGTATAATTCAAGGTCAAACGATTCACGTTATCCATAAATCCCAAACGAAAGGAGTACACCGAAGAACTGGAATTGGGATCGATATAGCGCAGCGCAATCGTGTCGTTTCCTCCATTGCCAATTCCGAATTGTTTAATGGCTTGCGCTCCAACTAAAAGCATGCTTATTTTACTTTTATCGAATGGAAAGGCTAAATCGGCTTGAAACATGCTCGAATTAAAAAGGTTATCGGCATGAAAATTCCACAAGTGGAATCGGTGGGATTTTACATCGCGGTGGATTCCTAATGAGGCTACATAATGACTTTCGGTATGATGGGTATAGCCCGAGCGACCGCCTTCTGGATTGACACCCACTCCGTACAAACCTAATGACTCCCCGATATAATACCAACGAACGGTGCTTCTTGGGGAAACCGCCCATAAATAGCCCCCTTCAATTTTTGTTTTAGGAATATCCAATATATTAAACCAGAGTCCTTCTACCCCTGTAGGGCGCATTCTGCCATCTTGGAGATTAATGAAAGGCGTATTGATTAATTGTCGGCCAAGAGTTACCTGCGATTCTCCTAGTGAATATTTCACATAAAATTCTTCCAAACGATCTAAGTCTTTTTTATTATCGGGATCTTCTAAATCGAAAAGGCCCAATTCATAGCGATTTCCGTTATTGGCGAAAGTATCTATAAGGCCTAAAGAGCTGGAATGTAAATTAAAAATATAGAATCCACTAACTGCAAATTGCAATCCATGATACGGCGCCGTTTCATAACGGATACCGCCCCCACCGGCATTGGCGTAATAATCGGATAAGGATCCTTTATTCTGGGTATTCATGAAAAAATACCGAAAATGCCCTTGCACCGTTCCGTATTGGAACGCTTTGGAGATGGCACCGGTATCGTAAAAAGATTTGGACTTCCCTTTCCACATGTGCGGTTTTTCGGGAACTTCCTGATGTTGGGCAACGGCGTTCGTAAGACTTCCCAAGAAAATTAAAAGGAAGGTGCTGATTTGGGCAATTGTGCAACGATTGGGGCGATTCATAGCGTATTGGGTTTTGTAATTTTGGGTTTATTACAAAAAATTGAGATTAAATGAATTGCAAAAAACGCCAAATTAGGTGGCTTTTACCGTAACATTAATCACAAAAGCGCTCGGATTAAAGGCCGTATCTTCGAAGAATGAAAGAATTTTGGGACGCACGTTATCGAGAAGATGGATTTGCTTATGGCAGTACGCCGAATGCTTTTGTGATGCAGTGTCTGTCGCAGTATCCTGCCGCCGGTCGGATTTTATTCCCTGCCGAGGGAGAAGGTCGCAACGCAGTGTATGCCGCAACATTGGGCTGGGAAGTTTCGGCCTATGATATCAGCGAAGGAGGGCGCGAAAAAGCTCAACAGCTATCGGAAGCCCTTGGAGTTCACATCGACTATCAAATTGCGGGTTTCCTGGATGTCGTGTATCCAAAAGCGTCGTTTGATGCCTTGGTATTCAGCTATGTGCATGTACCCAGTACGCTTAAAAAATCGGTTATGGAGGCTCAGAAATCCTTTTTAAAGGAAGGCGGCATCTTGATTTTTGAGGGCTTTAGCGTGCATAATTTACCCTTGCGGGCAGCCAATCCACAAATTGGAGGTCCCGACAATATCGATATGTTGTATTCGATTGCCGAAATAGAACACCTCTTTGAGGGTGTTCCTAATTTAAGGGTTTGGGAAGAAGAGGTAGAACTTTCCGAGGGCAAATACCATATTGGCCGGGCAAAGGTGATTCGGGCGACGAACATATAAGCAAAAAACGAAGCTTTGAATTCGAATAATATTCAAAGAATTCGATGAATGTTCTCTGTATTGACGGACACACAAGTACTTTTGTAGAAATTTCGTTTTCCGCGTTTTATGAAAAAAACTGTTTTAATTTTTAGTTCTTTATTTATTGCTTTTCAAGGATATGCCCAGGTTACAGATACCTGCGCCATCCCAAACTCAGTTGCAGATCAATTTTATATAGACGAAGTTCAAGATTCAAAGGCAGTAGATAAAGTACTCCATGCGGAACCCCTTTTTATCGATTTGATTCGCGATTTAGGAGCCCGAAAAGGCGAACGAGAATGGAACGTAGGATTGGGAATTAACGATAAACTGGTTAATGACAATTACACCTATTTAATTGAATATGAGTTCGCACCGATAGATCGGCTCGGATTTGAAGTTGAACTGCCGCTTACGGTATATGCTTCCAAGCCCGACGGGTCGAAAAAACAAAGCACGGAGCTCAATAGCATTAAAGTTGCCAGTCAATATACCTATTATGTATCGGAAAAACACAAGACCAGTATGGCCATTGGATACATCCACGAATTTACGGTTGCCCCCTTGAATACGCTCCAAAACAATCCGGTTTTCAATGGCAACGTATTCAACCCCTTTTTGATTTTTGCCAAGCGCTGGGGCAATAACTTTCATACCTTGTATTACGGAGGTCCTTATATACATGCGTATTCTGACCCTTCTCTATCTACGAACTACCAATATCAGCATAATTATAATGTACATTACATGATTCCAGGAACACGGAATTTTATCGGACTCGAGCTCAATCAAGTATGGATGAATCAGCGTTCCGAAATCATATTACGACCTCAAATGAGAATTAGCATTGCGGATAATTTGATGATTGGAATCGTTTCAGGCCTCCCCTTGCAAAAAGGCAACGAACGTTTAAGCAGTTTCTTCAGACTGATTTACGAACCTTCCCACAAACACAAATAAAAACCCCTCCTTTATAATTGGAAATTACACTTTTTCAAAAGGTTCTAAAATCGCCAACACCATACCATTGGTTTGGGATGGATTTGCAATGTTTGAGTTTCAAGCTATTTAGAATTATCCCTATTCGCTTAAATACCCATTTGTTCTCCCGTTTATCCCAAAGTCATGGGAACATCCATGACCAAAATCTCGGCATCTGACGAGGCTTCAAAATGCAGGGGTTCTTGGGTATTCCAAATTCCCATACCGTCTCTGCGCTGCAATTCTTGGCCGTTTAACTTCAAATTTCCCTCCAAAAGAAATACATAGATACCGTTTTGAGGGCGTTTGACCTGATAATTAAGAGACTTGCCTTTTTCCAAAGTGGCCATGTGGAACCAGGCATCTTGGTGCACCCATACCCCGTCATCGTCGGGACTGGGCGACAAAATCTGTTGGAATTTATTGTGTCGGTCGGCAGGATTTAGACTTATCTGATCGTAACGCGGAGTCACATTCTTTTTATTTGGGAAGACCCATATTTGCAAGAATTTAACTTCATTGTTTTTATTGCGGTTGTATTCGCTGTGGGTGATTCCCGTTCCAGCAGACATTACCTGAATATCGCCTTTGCGTATCACGGCCACATTTCCCATCGAATCCTTATGCTCCAAATCCCCTTCTAAAGGAATGGAAATAATTTCCATGTTATCGTGGGGATGCGTGCCAAAACCCATTCCAGAGGCCACGCGGTCGTCATTAAGTACCCGCAACACGCCAAAATGCATGCGTTCGGGATTGTAATAATTGGCAAAACTGAAGGAATGGTGGCTATCGAGCCATCCGTGATTGGCATGACCCCGGCTATCGGATCGGTGTATGACTTGATTCATATGTTTTTCTTTTTCTTTACTGGGAATATGGTTAAATCCAACAAGTTCTTTCAATGAAGAGGACGACAAGGGCTTCAGTTCATCGATATTGTTCTCAAAAACATGGGCTGCTTTGGCCCCTAGCGCTAGCGCTCCTGTGCTAAACAGGGCGTTTCGAAGAAATTTTTTGCGTTCCATAACCTATTTCCTTGTTCAAACAAATATAAAGGAGAATTGGTTTGCTTGCATACGGGCTTGTGAAATATTGCCAAATTCTGAATAGTGCCTTTTTTCCATTATGCAGGCTATTCTTGTAGTTTGGGGTAGTTTTTTTCCACGATAACGTCTATTTTAGATAAAATTTTCCACTATACTGCCCTTTTTGGGATAAAATTTTCCACTATAAATCCTTTAGCGAGATGGAATTGATACCGCTAAAATTCCTTCTCCTTATCTAAATAGGCCAATTATGTAAGCACTCAATTATGCATTATGCGCATGCAAACAGCCTCTAAAACGGCAGGGTTTAAGAGTCACAGGGACACCCCGTCATTAAGCCACTTCAAGCAGAATCGCCCCAAGTCTGACCTGATTATGTCAAGCGGCCATTACCGCCGAAATCCCAAACCGCGGTTCATACGCACATTCAAAATCATACCCAAAATCACCAAGCCCATACCGAAATACTGCCAAAGCGAATAACTCTCTTTGAACAAAATCAATCCAAATCCTGTACCCCATAGAATTCCTGCATAACTAATGGCTGAAACAATGCGGGTTTCGGCTTCCTGGTACGCTCGGGTCATGAAAAATTGACCAATTTGGGTAAAAACGCCCGTTAATAGCAGCCACGTCCATTCCATACCCTGCGGCGTGACCCACTTCCCCCAGCCAAAAGCAGGCATGAGCAATGAAATGGGCAGGGTGACTAATGGGAAGTACAATATGACCACATTGGGATTTTCTATGCCTTTCAAGCGGCGTATGGTATTATAGGCAAATGCCGAAAACACCGCCCCACCTATACCCGCCGCGATGCCATCCCAGGTAATAGAATTGGAAACGCCATTTACAATGACTACCCCCGCAAAACTGATTGCAAAAAAGATCCATTGCATGCGTTTTACTACTTCGTCGCCCATCCAAAACGCCAGTAGCGTGGTTAAAATTGGCGATAAATAATGGATTACTAAGGCGTTGGAAAGCGGCATAACTTGCAGGGAATAGAAATAGCATAACAATCCCATGGAACCAAAAAATCCACGTAAAATGAGCATTTTGGGATTATTGCCCCAAGGTTTTTCCCTTTGATAGGCCAAAACGGCCAAGGCCATTGCTATTTGAACGATGGCCCTAAAAAAAACAATTTCCGATACGTGCATACCGGAAATTGATTTTACAGTTACATTCATAAATCCAAAAGACAATGATGCGATGAGCATCATCCAAACGCCTCTGGATAGCATTAAAGAGCGGCGTTCATTGCGCGAACGGCTTCGGCAGATTTTGCAAATTCGGCTTTCTCTGCTTCATTCAAATCCAAAGAAACGATGCGCTCCCATCCGTTTTTACCTAAAATAACAGGTACACCGATGCAAATATCCTCTTGACCGTATTCGCCTTCAAGGCTTACACAACAAGGCATCATTT
Organism: Bacteroidia bacterium; assembly: GCA_032111345.1. GTDB lineage: Bacteria > Bacteroidota > Bacteroidia > NS11-12g > UBA955 > VMCP01. Next base: position 383 of record JAULUW010000157.1, on the reverse strand, counting down.
TCTTTTGATCGCAAACGATGCTGTGGACCAAATCTGCTACAGCTGCTCCAGGAGCATACCAAGCGCTGGTACCCAACATCTTGGTTAAGGTTGCACCTCCAACCATGGTTTGTGCTTTGATATCGTTCAATTCGGTTTCGCTCAAGAATTCAGAAACCGGTACCCCTTTATATGAAGCGAAGCGAGTTAATGGGATCATTGTGGTATCTCCGTGACCTCCAATTACCATTCCTTCAATTTCCTTAGCAGGTGCATTTAAAGCCATAGATAAGAAGTAACGGAAACGTGCACTGTCTAAAGCGCCACCCATACCGATGATACGGTTTTTAGGAAGCCCTGAGGTGGTTTTTGCCAAATAGGTCATGGTATCCATCGGATTGGAA
>JAULUW010000156.1:0-4401 GCA_032111345.1 Bacteroidia bacterium | reverse complement strand
GCGCACAAATGCCATTATTTCGATTTAACAGAAGACGTTGCTACAACAACCCATATCATGGAACTTGCCAAAACCGCAGAATCGGTAATGGCCCCACAATGCGGACTTGCACCCGGCTATATTGGGATTGTTGGTGCACATCTTACTACGGAATTCGATAAACTCCGGGATATTGAACTCCGTGTGGGAGCCTTGCCACGCTTTCCAAATGGACTGTTGGCATATTCTTTCAATTGGTCATCCTATGGTGTAATAAACGAATACCTCAACGACGCAGAAGTCATCCACAATGGACTCAAGAAAAACGTACCCTCTTTAGAAGGCTTTGAATATATAAATATTGAGGGTCAAGAATTTGAGGCATTCACGACGTCAGGTGGTTTGGGCACAATGTGCGATACCTTCGAAGGAAAAGTAGATACCCTTAATTATAAAACCATTCGTTACCCAGGACATGGAAAATTAATGCGGTTTTTGATGTACGAACTCATCATGAAGAACGACATCGATAACCTCGAACGCATTTTAAGCAATGCCAAACCCCCGGTTGCCGATGATGTAGTTTACGTATATGCCGTTGTAGAAGGTTGGAAAAATGAGAAAATCGCCCGCAGCGAATACTACCGCGCATTTTATCCCATTGAAATCGATGGAATCCGTTGGAGAGCCATCTCTTGGACTACCGCTGGTGCCATAGTTGCTGTAATTGAAATGGTGGCCAAAGGCATGCTTCCTCAAAAAGGATTTATCAAACAAGAAGACATTTCGTTCTCCGATTTTGTTCAAACACAAACCGGTTCACTCTACCTTCAAAACGCCCAAGGATTGCATGAAGTTCAGCAACAAAAACCCACTTTCTGAGTTACTTAACGGCCTCTTCCAGAGTTATTCCGAAAATGTTCCAGATGTAAGTCGCATTACGCAGGCACTTATTTCTCGAGGGATAATTTCCAAGCAAGAAGATATCGTTAACGATCATATAGCGTTCAGAAGCTTAGGCGTTCCCCATTTGGGAATCGCTTCGCTTGAATCCATTTTTTTACATTTAGGCTACACGAAAAGAGATGCCTACCGATTCAACGAAAAGAAGTTAAATGCCTTTTGGTATGCGCCTCCAGAACCCCATTTCCCGCGTATTTTTATCAGCGAACTTTGTGTTGAAGAGTTGTCTTTAGAGGCCCAAGATATTATCTATCGTTATACCCAAGAAGTGCAAAGCGACCCAGCCCAAGCACTCGATATGAACGACCCCTTGGCCTTGGTAGACTTCTTCCACAAACCACTCTGGAGCGTGCCCACATGGGACGATTATGAACGCCTACTTAAGGAAAGTGAATACGCAGCTTGGGTTATTTATAACCGCTATTACCTCAATCATTATACCATTAGCGTGCATGAAATGCCTGCTCCGTTGAACAATCTCCTCGCATTTAACGAATTTCTTCATGAAATTGGTATCCGCATGAATACCGCAGGCGGCATTATCAAAACGAGTCCCGATGGTTTATTATTACAAAGCAGTACGGTTGCAAAAACAGTGGTAGCTGATTTTTCTGATAATCAACAACATGAAATTTCGGGCAGTTATGTTGAATTTGCAGAACGGCGACCACTACCTGAATTCGAAGACTCAAACCCCTCAGAACTGCAAAGAGAACAGCGCAGAGAAGGTTTCGAAGCGGGCAATGCCGATAAAATTTTCGAAAGCACCTTCACTTCACAGACCCAAAAAAACACCGATCCAAAAAATTAAAAGAAATGCAAAAAGAAATTTCAGAAATATTCGCAAAAATCGCAATTCCAGAAAATGCCTTAGGTTGCCATGACGGCACAGAATGGTTCGGCTCTGGAACGACATTTACCTCCAACACACCCGTTAATAACACCACTATGGGCACGGTTATTGGAGCTTCTGCCACCGATTATACCCGCTGTGTAGACGCCGCCGAACAGGCCTTTCAAACTTGGAAATTAGTACCTGCTCCACAACGTGGTGAAGTCGTTCGCCAATATGGAAACCTCTTGCGCACGCACAAAGATGCTCTGGGGCGTTTGGTCTCTTGGGAAATGGGAAAATCCCTCCAAGAAGGATGGGGTGAGGTTCAAGAAATGATCGATATCTGTGATTTTGCTGTGGGGCTATCGCGACAATTACACGGTTATACCATGCATTCCGAAAGACCCCAACACCGCATGTATGAACAATATCACCCCCTCGGTGTCGTGGGCATCATTTCCGCCTTTAATTTTCCCGTTGCCGTTTGGAGTTGGAATGCGGCACTCGCCTTAATTTGTGGTAATACCCTCGTATGGAAACCCTCAGAAAAAGTACCTTTTTGCGCAATTGCATGCCAACAATTACTCCAACAAACTTTGGAAAACTTCAATTACCCCAAAGCCATAAGCACCTTATGCGTAGGAGATGCGCCCATTGGCGAAATGATGTCAATGGATCCGAAAATTGCGTTGGTTTCAGCTACAGGTTCTACCCGAATGGGAAAATTGGTTGCCCAAAAAGTAGCCGCGCGATTGGGTAAATCCCTTCTAGAATTAGGGGGTAATAATGCCATTATTGTCACTCCAAACGCAGATATTAAAATGACCGTAATGGGTGCCGTTTTTGGTGCGGTTGGCACCTGTGGACAGCGCTGCACGAGCACTCGACGTCTTATTGTACATGAAACCATTTTCGATGAGGTAGCCACCGCAATGGCAAAAGCTTATGGACAATTAAAAATCGGAAATCCCCTTTCAACCGAAAACCACGTGGGTCCGCTAATTGACCAACAAGCGGTAGATCAATACCTCAAAACTTTACAATCTGCTTCAGAACAAGGAGCATCATGGATAGTAGAAGGCGGGGTCATTACTAGCGCTGAAAGTCCGTTCTATGTAAAACCCGCAATTGCCAAAATAGAGGCCAATGCCGCTATTGTTCAACACGAAACCTTTGCTCCTATTTTGTATATGATTCCGTATTCTGGCGAATTATCAAATGCAATTTCGATTCAAAACAATGTGCCACAAGGCCTATCTTCTGCAATCATGACCTTAAATATGCGCGAGGCAGAATTATTTCTTTCTCATGCGGGAAGTGACTGCGGCATAGCCAACGTAAATATAGGAACTTCAGGGGCTGAAATTGGAGGTGCATTTGGGGGCGAAAAAGAAACAGGTGGAGGTCGCGAAAGTGGCTCAGACTCTTGGAAGGCCTATATGCGCAGACAAACCAATACCCTCAATTTTGGTGCTACACTGCCCCTGGCACAAGGCATTACATTCGATTTATAATCAAATTATCAATGGGTCCGGATTCCATTAACGTACACTCAAACGCAATGGTATTTGAATGCCCACCAATGCTGATGCGTCATTGGATTCTGTTTTGAATCCAATGTGCGCTTAAGTCTATCCTTCTCTAGCAGAATGCACCAAACGCTTCTTTACGCCTTCGATAATTTGGTTTATTTCATCGGAATATCTCGATCAAAGAATTATTTTTTGTCGATTTTTGCGGCATGAATTATGCCGCATACTGCGAAAATGCAGTCGATTATACTTCTTATCAGGAGTTATTTCTACGAAAAAGTGAAAATCCAGATGCCTATACGTACGGTCAATACGTACCGATGAACTTACAAAGAAGCAGCCGGTTAGATCGCACTTTTGTATTGAGCGATCTCCAACGGCAGGCCATCCAACAAGCCCCAAAACAAACCTGGCTTGTTATTTCGGAACATTGGTGTGGCGATGCTTCTCAAACCGTTCCTGTTATGGCTAAAATTGCAGAAATAAGCAATGGGGCTATTCACTTAAAATTCGTTTATCGCGATGAAGTACCTGATTTGATGCAAGCTCACCTAACCAACGGAGGCATGGCAGTACCTAAAATTATCAAATTAAATGCGGCTTTCGAACTACTCGGAGACTGGGGTCCGCGACCACAAGCGGCCCAAGAATTGGTAGCCGCTTTACGCGCAAATCCCGAAACAGCGGCAAATTATAGTGAAGAATTACACAAATGGTATGCGAAAGACAAGCAACAAAGCACCGTTTTAGAACTGATACAATTTGCGCTTTAGCGCAAATTGTATCCGCTTTTAATTTGCCTATTGCTTAATCAATTTTCCTGATTCCAACCGCTGATCGCTAGTTACGCGGTAGACATAAACTCCTGGAGGAATCTGGGTAATGTCTAAAATTTCACCGGAATGAATTTGCTTTTCCATTATATTCTGACCCGAACTTAACGCGATAAGTTCCAAGTGTAAAGGGGCGTCCCCTGAGAATGTAACACACAATTGGTCAACCGCAGGATTTGGGTATAATTTAAAATTCAGGTTTAAATGGGTGCTTCCCAGTGCCGTGGGCGTGAAATAATCGCTGTACTCAAAAAAAGAT
>JAULUW010000155.1:0-3045 GCA_032111345.1 Bacteroidia bacterium | reverse complement strand
ATCAAAAAACAAATAAGGAAATCACCTATCAAATAGTTTCAGAAAACGAAGCCGATTTGAAGTTGGCTAAAATTTCGGTTACTTCGCCCATAGGCAAAGGCTTATTGGGTAAAAAAGTAGGGGAAGTGGCCGAAGTAACTACCCCGGGTGGTATGATGGCATTCGAAATTTTGGATATTAGCTTTTAAGTGATGGCTTCAATTTTTACACGCATTATTGCAGGGGAAATTCCTTCCTATAAAATTGCCGAGAATGATCGTTTCCTCGCTTTTTTAGATGTGTTTCCCATCGTACGTGGCCATGTATTGGTGGTCACCAAACAAGAAGTAGATCGCTTCTTCGATTTGAATGATACGTTACTATCCGAATACTTAGTTTTTGCTAAACCCATTGCTTTAGCTATTGAAAAAGCCATACCCTGCAAGCGCGTAGGGATGAGTGTTATTGGATTGGAAGTGCCCCATGCTCACCTTCATTTGGTGCCGATGCAAAGTGCCGACGATGTTAATTTTACACGACCTAAGTTGAGCTTAAGTCCCGATGAAATGAAGGAAATACAAGCCGCCATCATGCATCATTTAGCGTAGTACAGAAAACTTTTTAACTATTAATCAATAAAAAAACGGGTTGCTACTTGCAACCCGTTTTCGTTTTGAATGAATATTTTAAATCGATTCATCTTTTGCACTTGGATTGATAAATCGGAATCCAACCCCATGAATGGTTTGAATTTCAATGTCTTTTTCCTCTTTCAAATACTTACGAATTTTGGTAATAAACACATCCATGCTTCGGCCCAAGAAGTAATCGTCTTTACCCCAAACACGCGTCAATACCTCTTCGCGTTTTACCACACGGTTCGGATTCAAACAAAAGAATCGCAATAAATCGGCCTCTTTTTGAGTTAATCGAACATCTGTATTTGGACCTTTTACAGTGAGGTTCGGGAAATCGAATTGAGTTTGCCCAATTTGGAAAATCAATTGCTCTTGATCCGGCCCTTTAGTCCGTTTTAAGAATACTTCAATACGCAGTAATAATTCTTCCAAACTGAATGGCTTGGTAATGTAATCGTCTCCACCTGCTTTAAAGCCGGTAATACGGTCTTCTTGCATACTCTTGGCGGTAATAAACAAGATCGGAATATGCGTATTCTTTCTCCGAATTTGTGCTGCCAAGGTGAAACCATCTTTTTGAGGCATCATGACATCCAACAAGCATAAATCGAAAAAATTCTTTGAAAACTGCTGCCAGCCTGCATTACCATCGGTAGCATGAACTACTTCATACCCTTTTTCTTCTAAACTGTCTTTAATTACGTATCCAAGCGAGGAATCATCTTCAACTAACAGGATTTTTGTTTTTTGCGGCATACACTTTTATTTTTTAGTCAAATTTTTCGGAATAAATATACAAAATTCTGAACCTTTTTCAGGTTCACTTTGCACAGATACCGATCCACCGTGCAATTTACAAATAAGCTTGACATAATTCAAACCTAATCCAAAACCTTTTACATCGTGTAGATTTCCGGTAGGAATTCGGTAGAACTTATTGAAAATATGTTTGATGTTTTCTTTTGAAATGCCAATCCCATTATCGCGAATACTAATATTCACGCCGGCACCGGTGTCCTCGCATCGAATGTCGATTTGTGGACTACGAACACAATATTTAATGGCATTGTCGAGTAAATTACTAATCACATTCTTCATGTGCAATTTATCGATATTAATGCTTAAGTCGTCGGGTTTGAAAAAGATGCGAATGTCGCCACCGCGCGTGCGTACCAAGGGTTTGTAGGTTTTATCGATGATGTCAATCAACATCGGCTTCAATGCCACGGTTTCAATGTTTAATTCCAAACGATCTCGGTCGCTTTTGGCCATTTGTAAAACCCGTTCCACTTGGTTCGTTAAATGCAAGGTTTCGTTATTAATGATTGTGGCATAATTCAATAAACGCTCCGGATTGTTCACAATATTCGGATTCTTTAAAACTTCCGACGATATTTTAATGGTGGCCAATGGCGTCTTGAATTCATGGGTCATGTTGTTTACAAAATCCTTCTGAATCTCCGATAAACGCTTCTGCCTAAAAATAATGAAAATCGCATATGCCAGAATCAATAAGAACAATACAAGTACTCCCGAGGAAATAAACCAGTTAATCATTTCCCGATTTAAGAATTCCGTCAACAAAGGAAAATTAACCGCAAAATAATTATTACCTTTTTTCGATTTTGGAAATACGGTTTGATCTAGCGGTAAATCGCGCACTTCGAAATTTTTCTTGAACGAAACATATTTCCCGTAATGCATGTTTTCGGTTTCACAATCGTATACCGAATATTCAAAATCAGTTTTAATTTGTTGCGCTAATATTTCACGCTTCAACAAATTTTCCAATACCGTAGAATCGATTTTATCATCCACCTTAACGGTGAAGTAATTGTCGCTTACTTGGGCTACAATACTATCAACCGGACTTTTATTATTATTCATGGCCCGTAACTGAATGGCTACATTTTTTAAGGCCACAGTTACGTGGGTATTGAATAAACTTTTTTCTAAATCGTAGGCTTTTCGTAACCAAAAAAATTGGGTAACAATAACCAATACCGTACATAATACGGCTAGCATAAAAATTATACGCAGCGATTTGTTACTCATACCAAACGAATTTACTTATTTTTTTATTCGATGCGCATTGTTTTTTAAAAACTCATCCCAATTGCCCGCTTTTTTCTTGGCAGAAGATTGAGGGGAATTCGACGTGGGCACTTTCATTTGGTAGAAATGACATAAGGCTACGGCCACCGCATCGGTCGCATCGAGGTACTCGGGTCTATCGTCGAAGTGTAAGGTTTGTTGTAGCATTTTCCAAACTTGCTCTTTACCCGCATTGCCGTTGCCCGTAATGGATTGTTTTACTTTTTTGGGCGAATATTCGGTGGCACTTAAGCCAAATTGCATGGCTGCGGCTATCGACACCCCTTGTGCTCGTCCTAATTTGAGCATACTTTGTACATTCTTTCCAAAGAAA
>JAULUW010000154.1:1325-1670 GCA_032111345.1 Bacteroidia bacterium | reverse complement strand
CAGTCAGGACACACTTGTTCAGCAGCCCAATGCAGCGCCGAGTCAGGGTCGCATCGACCGACTTCATTATTTTCCCTCCACTTTCGTGACCGCCAGAAACGTAGATGTTTGGCTTCCAAGCGATTACAATCCTGAAAAAAAATACGGCGTGATTTACATGCACGATGGACAGAATCTGTTCGATGGCAATAGCACCTGGAACCACCAAGAATGGGGGATTGATGAAACGATGTCGGCCTACAAAAACAAAGACTACATCGTTGTAGGCATCTGGAACGATGGCATGAATCGCCACTCAAACTACTTTCCGCAAAAGGTTTATGAATCGCTAACATCCAAAGAAAA
>JAULUW010000154.1:0-1315 GCA_032111345.1 Bacteroidia bacterium | reverse complement strand
TTCATCAACAAGACCTACAGTACCCATAAAGATCCAGCGCACACCGTCATTGGCGGCTCTTCGATGGGCGGCTTGATTTCAATGTACGCCATTTGCGAATACCCAGGGGTTTTTGGAACCGCTGCCTGCTTTTCAACGCATTGGCCAGGTATCTTTGAAATGAAAAACAACCCCATTCCCGATGCCATGGTGCGATATTTCAAAAAGAACCTGCCCGATCCCATCGACCACAAATTCCTATTTACGCACGGCACCGAGGGACTCGATGCTTTGTACGGACCCACCCAAAAACGGATTGATAAGATCATGACAAAGTCTGGGTATAGAAGCTACATTAAAAACGAACCCCTTTTTTTTGGTAGCAACTGGAAAACCCAGGTCGACCAAGGACTCGGCCATGAAGAATCCACTTGGCAAAAGCAATTCAGAGAAAACATCGAATTTTTACTATATGTCAATTATCGTGTAATTGATGCAATTCAATTTTAATTAATTGTAAAGGCAATTCAACGGTTTACAAATTCTTTATACGGAAATACTTAATCATCAGGAACAAAAAACCAAATAATAGCAGATAGTGGTAAACTTCTATGAAGGGATAAGCGAAAATACTGCGAATTGAAATATTAGATCCAGATTTCATATACATAAATTGAATCGGAATTCGGTCTATCAATATCTGGATAATTTGGAGTGATAGAATACTTAAAACAACCTCAATGAGATTGTGTGGAAATGATAAAAATTGGCGGTATTCACCATTTATAAGACACAACAGTACCAGGAAAATAGCATTTGGAATTGCACCCAACAGAAATGACATAAGCACCCTAGGTATAAAATAATCCTTAGATAAATCCATAGAAATTATTTCGTCAAAAACTATATTTACAACAACGAACATCAGAAGTAAAATAACACATTTTTTTAGGTACCAAAGCATAACTTTTCCTGTTGAAATTTCTAATATCGTTCGCTATTTATTGGTAAACTTAATCAAATTATTCAAACTAACAAGAAATCGCATTTCGTCAATAAGTATAGCAAGTTAAAACAACATATTCAAAAGTGATTTTGATGTCTTAGTTGATTGTCTTAGTTTCGTTTAGAATCTAGTTGGCGTGCATTAATGATGAGACCACAGACAAATAAAATATTACAATGGACAGGACTGATAACATTAATTGTCGGTATCGGACTGACAATTTCAATGTTCTTATCACAAGCTTGGCCGACTTATTTGTTCTTTATTGTATGCGGCATTGGATTAGGTCAAATCTTCATTGCTTTAGCGTTTAAAAAAATTAAGCTGGGT
>JAULUW010000153.1:0-3431 GCA_032111345.1 Bacteroidia bacterium | reverse complement strand
GTGGGTGTTTCAACAAGGATACCGATGTATTATGTGGGATATTTTAAGTTATGATTACGATAAAACCTTGAATTTAAACGATGCGTTGAAACGTATTATTTCGTTAAGCCGCGAAGGCAGTATTATCGTTTTTCACGACAGTAAAAAAGCCCAAGCCCAGCTGGAAATTTTACTTCCCGCCTATTTGGAGGCTATGCACCAAATGGGCTATCGATTTGAAACGATTCCTCATTAAATAAATCCGATACGATGAACTACTGGTTATCAATTCCCCTATTATATGTAGGCATACAAATATGGCAATTACGCGTTTTGTGGAGCTATAAATCTCGTGAAACCCAGTCTATTTCACCCATTGATTTACCTGAAATTAGCATTTGGGTTGCTTGCAGAAATGAGGAAGACAACTTAGGCGCCTGCCTCGATGCGCTATTGGATTTAGCCTATCCGCAAGATAAAATTCAGATTTTAATTGGTAACGATCAAAGTACCGATGGCACGCGGGATATTGCCCTTTCTTACGTTAACAAACACGCGAACATTCAATTAATTGATATTGTAAACGACGAAAACGGTTTGAAGGCGAAAGCCCGTGTAATGGCGCAATTGGATACCCATGCGAAGGGCGATTTTTTCTTAATTACCGATGCCGACGTGCGTGTAAAGCCGTATTGGGTTCAAGGCTTGCTCAGCAATATGAGTTCCGAAATGGGTGTATGCAGCGGAACTACCATGGTTCGTTCTGAAGGCGTCGATGGTTGGTTGCAAGAAATTGATTGGGCGTATTTTATGGGACTTTTAAACGTTATTTCTTATTCAGGGGTACCGGCAACTGCCGTTGGAAATAATATGATTTTGCGCAAAAAGGCCTATTGGGAAACTGGAGGCTATGCACAGATTAAATTTTCCATTACGGAAGATTATAAATTGTATAGCGAAGTCTGTGCACGGGGTTGGAAATGGAATAATATTATGAATGCCGATGTTTTGGCGTATTCTGAAAAAACCGTAGGGTTCGGTAATTTGTTGCATCAACGCAAACGATGGCTTTCAGGAGGCAAAGAACTTCCCTGGTACTGGTGGATTTTATTTGGTATTTATGGCGGATTTTATTTTGTTGTTCCGCTATTGGCGGTATACCTACTTGTCGTTTGGAACTTAAATCTGTTCTTTTTATTGATGGGGATATGGGGCTTGAAATTCTTGTTGCAATCCATGCAAATTCACCGCATATACGGCTTGGTAAAAGAAAAAGCGCCCCATTTGGGGCGCTTGGTTATTTATGAGTTGTACTTATTTGTATTAACCACCCTAACGGCTGTTTTTTTCATTGTTCCTATTAAAACCCGATGGAAAAATCGATCTTATACGGTTTGATCGGGTTCTAACATTCCATGAAATTCAAGCAAACGGTTGCGCCAAGCACCGTGCCCGGTGTTGATTTCGGCATTCAAATCACTCATGATGCTGTAAATACCAAAATATGTGCGATTTACATATAATGCATGTTTGCTACCACGAGGTTGTGTGGGTCGGCGTACTTCAGCGATTTTATAGATTTCCTCCCCCATTGCATAAATTTCATCTAAAAATTCATCGGTAAAGTGGAACGTTTCCGTTCTAAACGGCCTCGAAAGTAAAGACGTCATTTTCAAAAAAGCATTGGTTAATTCGACTTCTACCGCTTGAGAATCCCCTGGGAAGATAATCTCAATAGATCGCATTAAATTGCTAATTAAGGCCTTATTTTCCTGTACTTCTTGAATCAATAAGGGAAAATAGGACGCGTAAAAATCTTCAGGCACTACTTTAATACAACCAAAATCAATAACGCCTACTTTCCCCTTCTCATCGAATAAAAAGTTCCCTGGATGCGGATCGGCATGTATGGCTTTTTCTTCGTGAAGTTGGAATTCGTAGAAATCCCACAACGCCTGTGCTACCTTATTTTTCTCTTCTTGACTGGGTTGGGTTTCGAGGTATTCTTTAAGGTGTTTTCCACGCAAATAATCCATCACCAATACTTTATTGTTGCTGTATTCTGGATAATATTTAGGAAAATACAAATTGGGCAAATGGCTACAAGCTGCGGCAATTTGGGTGCCTCTTTGCAGTTCTAAATCGTATTGTGTTTCTTCCAAGAGTTTTTCTTCAACCTCTTGGAAGTATTTTTTCATTTCTTTTTCAGACAAGCCAAACATGGCATTTGCCACCGGTTTCACCAAACGCAAATCGCTTTTAATGGAGTCTGAAACTCCGGGATATTGAATTTTTATGGCAAATTCTTTATCGCCCTTTCGCGCCAAATGTACCTGACCGATACTTGCTGCTGCAAGGGATTTGGTATCAAAAAAATCAAAATCTTCTGTAGGATATCTCCCAGTAGCCGACTTGTAGGTTTTGATAACCAAGGGTCCTGACATTGGGGGCGCTGAATATTGCGACAATGCAAATTTATCGGTGTAGGCCCTAGGAAGCAGATTTTTATCCATGCTCAGCATTTGGGCTACTTTGAGCGCGCTTCCTTTTAAACCGCTTAGGGATTCATAAATATCTTCCGCATTGTCTTGATGCAAAACTTCGCGATCGTCGTTGCCCATTATGCTTTTTTTAGCATAATATTTGAGGTAATTGGTCCCAATTTTAGCGCCAGTACCTACCAATTTTGCGGCTCTGCCTAGTTTCGAACTCGTAATATTATTTTGGGAGTCCATTTATTTTTCTGCGAATAAAAACTTGGCTAAATCGATTGCTTTTTTAAGGGTTTGATTGCCCATGAGTTCGAACGACAGGGTAAATACTTTTTCGATGCAGGCATCGGTTTTTTCGAAACCCTTGCTTCTATCGTTGAGCCAAAAATGAAATACAAACAGCACATTAGAAAACAAGGCGTTTTGATTTAATTTACCCGTTGCCTTATCGATTGGTGCCAAACCCGTTTCCATTTGTTCTAAACCCAGGGTATCAAGGTACGACAAGAAGGATTTTCTAAATTCTTTGATGCCTGAAATGGCATCGGTAGGTTTGTTCCAATTTTTATAGGCCAATAAGAAATAGCTTCGTTGGGATTTCAGCTGTTCCACAAACGCATATAAAGCGGAAAGTAACTTATCATTGGCATTTGCTTCTTGATAAAAAACTTGCTCTTCCAAAGCCTGAATGGTTTGCGTCCATTTTTCACTTAGAATGGCTTCTTTTACGGCATCCAAATCCGAAAATTCTTGGTAAAAATCCGATTCCGGGATGTGTAATTCCTCACAAAATCGAAACACGCTTTGGGGTTCTTTTTCTTGGGTGTTAACCACTTTCATGTAGTGGTTGAGGATTTCTGTTCTCATTTGTAAATAATTAACACTTTATTACGCTAAAAGTTTAGGTAATTTGACAAAGTGCTTTTACTTTGTATGCTGAAGTATGTTAAGCATTCAAGA
>JAULUW010000152.1:0-2717 GCA_032111345.1 Bacteroidia bacterium | reverse complement strand
GACGGATGCGCATGGGTGCGGATATGCTCCAAAATGGTTTGAATATTGGCCTCTGGGGAGCCCACATTTTCAACCACTAAATTGCTGCGCTTTTTATGGGGCTCTATATAATTGATATAAGCGGGCATTACATGGTAATCCCATTGGTGCAAACTGCGTTCGCGGGGGATATTGCGCTCACGGATATCGCGTTCTAAGCGGCGTTCGAAACACAATTGCGTATCGCAATCGATGAAAATCCGATAATTAAGCATCGAATCTACTTCTGGAAATTCCATAACAAACAAGCCTTCTACCAAAATAATCGGAGCCGGATCGATGGTTTCCATGACTTCCGGGGCATCGTAGTGCTCAAATTGATATTTGCGGATTACGATGGATTTGTATTCGATTAATTTTAGGAGATCTTGAAAAAAACGATCCGAATACAGGGCCGTAGGCAAATCGTAATTGGCTTCCCCATGTTCATCGAACACCTGTTCTTCCAAGGGTTTATAGTAATCGTCGAATCCTAAAATGCAGAGTTTGTCGCCAAACTCTTCTTTCAGTCTGTTCACATAAAAGGTTTTACCTGCTCCAGATAAACCGGTCATTCCAATAACGAAAGGCTGTATGTTTTGTGTCATTTACTCAAAAACTTCTTCTTCTAATAAATTTCCATCGGCATCATACTTTTGCAAGAGCATGAGTTCGCATTTGTGATCGTAATATTTCCACTCTCCTACCTTCAACCCTTTTTCATATTTGCCTTCTCGGCGCTGGAAACAAGATTTCTGGCCATAGACCCAATAACCCTCGGCATAGCCCTCAACGTATTGTCCTTCGGTTTCAATATCGCGAAAACGCACATTGGTTTTCGCATCTTTTTCAATGCGATACACGCCATAAACACCGTGTTTCAATCCGTTTTTATATTGGGTTAGGTTGATGGTATCGCCAAACATATTAAATTCTGCAAAGGTTCCATTTTCTTTGCCCTCATCCCAAAATCCAACGCGGATTAGGGCACAACTCGAAGCATCCCAGGCTCTTTGTATGCTGTCTAATTTGCCATTTTTATAATATTCTTCAATTGCGGCGCAGCCGGTTGCATGGTAGTAATAATGCGGACCGTGTAAGGCGCCCGAATCGTTGAATTTCTTAAAAAAGCGCAGGGTTCCATTGTCGAAATAACCTAAATGTTCGCCCACGGGAATGCCATTTCTGTAGCGGCTTTCCGTTTCCATATTGCCGTTTTCAAAATAGGCTTCACACAAGCCGTTGCGTTCGCCTTGGGTATATCTGTTGATGTAATATTTTTTTCCGCTGGCGTAAAATCCTTGCACCAGTCCATCGATTTGTGCATGGTTGAATTCGCCCATAACTTCAACTTTCCCGTTCTCGTAATAATAGTAGAATGGACCGTGTTTTACCCCCTCTTTATACGTTTCCCGCAAAAGAAAATCGCCATTGGGCTTCAGTTTTGCGAATTCTCCATGGAAAATACCATTTTTAAATTCGGCCCTTTTGGCCAATTTGGGAACTTTTCCTGTTTCTGTGGGATAAAAATAATCGGCACGACCGGTAAAGGGAACACCGTTATAAAAGGCGATGCTGTCGTTGCGAATTTCGAGTTTTTCCCAGCGCACTGCTTTGGTTTTAGCGGTTTGAGCCGTTATTGGGCTTCCCCCGAGAAAAAATAAGAATAAGGTGTAAACAAGGGCAAGACGCCGAGCCATGTAAGCGATTTTCATATTTGTACCAAGATATAACTTCATTTTCGTTTAGATATTCTATCGGATTTATTCGCCCAAAGGCTGTGCAAAGTTAGGGGTAAGCATTAGTTTTGTAAATATTGTGTTTTTAGAAACTGTAAATTCCTATTGTTTAGCGAAAAAGGGCGTTGAGGCTGTTTTTCCTTTCGACGAAGAAACCATTGTTTGGAAAGTCATGGGAAAGATGTTTTGTTTGGGAAATATCGGAGATTTTAAAGACTTGAATTTAAAGTGCGATCCAGAGGAATCGGTGCTATTGCAGGAGCAATACTCGCAAATTACCCCGGGGTATCACATGAACAAAAAATTATGGATTACGGCTAAAATCGAAGGATTGCCGGCTAATTTATTATTTTCGCTCATCGATAGGAGTTATGAACTTGTGGTACGAAATTTGCCAAAGAAAGTACAAAAAGAATTAGAGACCTTATAAACATGATACAAAAACCAATTTTTAGAACCCTGGGCACCTTTGGAATGAGTGTGCTGCTCACTGCGAGCGCTTGGGCTTTATCCGCGAACACCATGAATCTTTCAAGCTATAACACCGATACACTCCCAGAGGGAATGTACGCAAAAATGTCGACCAACAGAGGAGACATTATTTTAAAACTCCATTACGATAAAACCCCATTAACCGTTTGTAATTTTGTTGGACTGGCAGAGGGTAAAATCCCGAATAGCGCCAAAGCAGAGGGCGTTCCATTTTACGATGGTTTGAAGTTTCACCGTGTAATTTCTAACTTCATGATCCAAGGTGGAGATCCGGACGGTGTAGGTACAGGTGGACCTGGCTACCGTTTTGAAGACGAGTTCAGTGCTGATTTGAAGCACTCCGGCCCCGGTGTTTTGTCAATGGCCAATTCGGGTCCTGGAACCAACGGTTCTCAGTTTTTCATTACGCACGTTGCCACCCCTTGGTTAGACGGAATGCACAGTATTTTCGGTGCTGTAGTAAGCGGT
>JAULUW010000151.1:0-6583 GCA_032111345.1 Bacteroidia bacterium | reverse complement strand
AAGTAATTCAAGATTGGAAGGGCTATTTGCAATATTTAACAAAGATCAACATGTTTGGAAATGCGATTGATTTCAAAAATTTCGATCGCGAAAGGCTACAAATTGGGGTAGAAAACCGAATTATCCGCATATCCGAAGCCAAAGTTGCCTTATTGGATAACTTTGATCTTCCCCAATCCGAATCTGCAGAAACAAGCAATAAAGTTGAAAGCTTAAAATTAAACCCATCTGAGTCATCTGAATCCAATATAAAATCGGAAAGTAACTCCGTTGATGAAGCAATTTTACCAATCAGTAAAGTCGAAAACGATTCAAAGAGAACACCATCCAATACAAACGAACTGTCCAAAATTGAAGAAGGCAGATTCGTTAACAATATTGATTCACAAAAACCAGTGGCAAGGCGTGTCGAATGGACACCCAGCAGCATCGATTACCTCCTTCCCTTCGAAGCTTACCACATCCCGTACATAAAAGCGGTTCAAAACCGATATTACTGGCTTCCTACTCTCTTATTTCCTCAAAACAAAGCCGAAAAAAACCAAAACAACAAAACGCTTGAGCCCCCTGCGAGCGCGGAAAATCAGCCTATTCAATCCACCGAAAAATCTCGGCTGGAATCCGAAAATCCAAATTTACATTTGCTTAAACACGATCTACAAAAACACCTGTGGTTTGCCGCTTTGCGCAAGAACAAAGCAAATGACTTTTATGCACTGGCGGAGGTCCTGAGCATGGAGGAAGTAATTCAGTGGACCAATAGTTCTCATGTACGGAGCTTAAATGAAAATCAAATTCAAGGATTACAACAATTTATCCGTCAAGAATTTGGAATTGCCGTTGCTTTTAAATTGAACCATCATATTAAACATCGGCTTTTACTCATAGAAAAACCGCAAACTCGCTTGGATATTTCCCTCATACTTTTTGAAGAAATTTACCTCCAACTGGGCGGGATGAATCTGTTGCAGGCGCAACGAATGCTCAATCTCATGAAATCTTTATTCTCATTAGAGAAATTAGAATTTGCAAGACTCCAAGAATTCTTTAACGCCCAAATGGCTCCGGCCCTCTTGAATCTGCAAAACAAACCCGAAATTCAAGCAAATTGGGAACAGTTAGAGCGCCCACCAGAATTAGGCGCTTGGTTTCAATCCTATATTTACGAACGGCCTTTTCTGAACAAAGAAACTTTATTTTATAATTTACAATCTTGGGCAAAGGATCGTTTCCCTGAGGAAAAACCGTTTCAAAATGAACCCGTAATTCGAAAATGGTTGAATCAAGAGTTGGAAATTCTGTCTCAAAGTTTTCGAAATACCATAAAAACACCATCCGTTGAAAATACACTGCTTCAATCGTGGTTACTCGAAAACCTGATTGTGTGGCTTACCCATCAAAAAGCACTTCCCTTATTTGAAGAAATACGCCAAAAAAGCCGGCTTGACTGGTTGGAAATCACGCGTTCATTAAATCAGAAATCGCGGCGTTATTTAGCCGAAAAAACCCCAGAAATACATCCAGTACTGAAACAATTTGCCAGAAGTCAACAGATTCTCATAGAAAAACAAGCACTTCCAAGTCCCCAACTACCCATTTCCGGGAAGCCGGAAATAAGCGTTCCGCTGATTCCTAAATTACAAAATTGGCTTAATCCTTTTACAAAATTATCGGCATGGTTGATCTTGCAAGAACTCCTAGATTCCCTGCGAAAACCGGAGCATCATTTAAATCCTCATGGATTCCTTTTGGAATTGGAACAGCTCAATCTCACGTTTCAAGACCCCTCAATAAATCAGCAATTACAAGAATTCTTGATTTTCCTCGTTTCATGGGCCCTGCCCCTTGAATCCGACGCCGATGGAATGCCTTTTTTGGGGGAAATCAAAGCGAATTCCTTTCAAAATTGGCTAAAAAATCAGGAGCGTATACAAAGTTCGGACCTCGAAGCCTTACCCAATTACTTGCAGCATGCCCTTTTTCATCCAGACCTATTGCAAAAATGGCAAGAACAATTCAAAGACATCCTAAACGATTTAACCCAACGCAAATGGGGCCTTGGCAGTCAAGACTCCAAACCTGAAATTCGAGAGAACCGGCTGTGGCTTGAAGCGTTTAAACGTTTTCTTTGGGAATTGAATTCTCCTATTTACCTCTCCCCAAATCAAAAAGTGCCCTATTGGTATTACGCGCTTCGGGCGGAATACCAGTCAAGCGTTCAAAGAGATTTGCCTGAAAATAGCGAGAATACAAGCAAACAAACAACTCCAAACATCCTAGAAAATGTCCCCATTAAGGAACGCAAATCCCCTTTGGATCCCCTTACGAATGGTTCCGAATTGACCGAAAATCAGCAAAAATCAAACGATAAAACGGCTCCTAATATCCCAGACACTCCCCCTCTTACAATTTCTGAATTACCCTCAGATTCTCAAACAAATGCATCCGACAATTCCGAAAATCCCGAGAAATGGAACAATATAAATGACGCAAGTGGTATAGAATCTAACGTAATGTCCGAAGGAAAAACCACTTCCAACGACATACAAACCTCAGAATTTCCACATACACAAATAACAGATTTTAGTCTGAGACAGGCAGAAATTGAGCGCCTTGAAATTGAAAGATTGCGAATGACCCGTCATGTATTTTGGGAGCAAAACGAGGACTCGCTCAAGGCAATTTGGGGAAATGCTCGAACCCTTTTGTTGCGGCAATGGAGTGAGCAATTAAAAAACGTGCTTCCCCAAGAAACGGAAGCCATTAATCGATGGCTCGAGGCTTGGTTAGCACCTATATCCAGCAACACTACGGATTGGATTTTGGAACACAGTATTCAAAGTCTGATGCAATGGTCTTTCGAAGCAGGTTGGAGCAACAGTTCCAAATTTGAAGGCGTAAAACAATTGGTACTTCTCCTTTCTGAGGAAACCTTATTGCCTCAATTACCCTATTCTGAGGGCTTAGTTCCCTTATTCGAAATCCGATCGGTTTCCATTTTAGCTTTGGCCCAAAATGAACATTCCGATTTAAGCGAAAAAATTACCCAACGTATTTTGCATGTTTGGCAAGAAAAAATCCAACCACAAATAGATATAAACACCCTTTTAGATAGCAACGGTGTTCATGTTTTCAATACTCCGATTAACCCCGGATTAACCATAGAAACTTCTCGAGAGAAAGCGCAGGAAAATATTGTGATTAAACGCGACATTGAAAAGGGGGTTCGATTTAATACTGCTTTTTGTGGGATGATGATGATTGCCCCATACTATTCCACCCTTTTTAAGCGGCTCAAATTGATGGAGGGCCAACAATTTATTTCAGAATCGCATCAAATTTCAGCCTATCAAGTACTGCTTTATATTGCAGAAATAGATGCCGAAACTCCCGTTTTCGAAATGCAAGATTTAATACCCAGAATTATAACGGGTATTGCACCTGAAAGCGAATTGTTTATAGAAAAACCCCTAAATGAGGACCTTAAAACAGAAACAAAACGGTTCTTGAGCGCCATAAAAATGCAATGGCCCCTAATTACCAATATGTCTCTAAGAGGCTTTATTGAGTCCTTTTTAATGCGAGGGGGATTGGCTTGGAAAGGTGCCGATGGTTCTTGGAATATCGCGGTAGAGGGAATGGGTTCGGATATCATCATGAGCACGCTTCCTTGGGGGTATGCAACTATGAAGTTCCCTTGGACCGCATACCTCGTTTATACTACATGGAAGGTTCCATAAAATTGGAATCCCGGTTATAATTTACCCTTTTGGGAGTTTTCCAATTAAGGTTTCCCTGTGC
Organism: Bacteroidia bacterium; assembly: GCA_032111345.1. Classification (GTDB taxonomy): domain Bacteria; phylum Bacteroidota; class Bacteroidia; order NS11-12g; family UBA955; genus VMCP01. Next base: position 2,782 of record JAULUW010000151.1, on the reverse strand, counting down.
GCGTTCTTTGTCTTCAGCAGCGCCCAATGCGTCGCCAATACGGGCTTTAACAATAGAACGCAGGGTATATGCTTGGCTGTAATTTCTGCGCAAAGCAATGGCATCACTTAAGGCAATAATTGCCGTAGCGGTATCCCCCAAAAACAACATATTTTTGGCTAAATAAAAATGATATTCCGGAATACTGTCCGCCAATTCCCCGATTTCTGTATAAACCACATTGGCTTTCTCAAATTGCGACATCCCGTCATAAGCACGCGCCTTATTCAACTTTAAAGGGATATTATCGGGTCTCTTTTGAAGGCCTTTTTCAGCAAAAGCAATGGCCATGGCACTTTCATCATTCATCAAATAATACTCCGATATGGCGGCCAAAACTTGGGGATCTTCATTGGAATACAATCGGGCATAATCCAGCACTAAAAGTACGGAATCCATGATGGGCATTTCCAAGAAATTCTTACCTTTCAATAAATAAGCTTCCCACCGTTTGGGATTCCGATTAATAACCGTATTGCAATCTTTTACACTTTCCACATATCTATTGCTTTCAAAAAACGCACTTGCCCTTGTAAGCAGTAAAACATCTGAAGTATCCGACTTTTGAATACAGGTATTGAGTACTTTTAAGGCTTCAAAATATCTTTTTTGGGAAACCCATAAACGACCTAACTCTGCCATGGCATCATAGGCAATTGAAGGTTCCACCTGAGCGGATTGAAAATCATTTTCAGCCATGCGCCAAGCGCTTGTATGTACGTAACACCTACCACGCATTAAATAGGATTTACCGAACATAGGATCCGCTTCTATGGCCTTTGAAAAGTATGTAATAGCCGATTCAAATTGGTCAAAACGCATATCGATAATCCCTAAGTTAAAATAGGCCAATGCATAATGAGGGGCGATCTCTGTAATTTTCAAATAGGTTTCTTTGGCTTCCGCTAATTTACCAGCCTCAAATAATTGGTTGCCCATTTTCAATAAAACGTCTGGATTCTTAGACCCACAAGATTGGAAAAAACTTATGAATATGACGGATACCGAGAGAAAACTTTTAAAACGCATGTTTCTTTTGTGGGATAATTGTGGATATCTGTGATTTTATATTATTTTTGACATTTCGCTATCGCGCTAAACCTATGAAATTTGTCCAAATATACAATAATAAAAAGCACGCCCACAAAATGTGGATAAGCATTCTTTTGTATATGGCTTTTGCAATTTCTGTTAAGGGACAGAGTTCGGGCACCAATGAACCTTTATCCTTAACCAATGATATCGCGGAGGAAACCTCACAAGCGATGCGTAAAGCCGAAGAAAACACACAAAAAATCAATGAGGAAAAGCAAAAAGTCAGCAAATTCAAAACCTTCTTAAAAGACTCAATTCCTGCTTACACGGATCAATTTGGAAACTATCTCAAAGAAGTATTAGAAAGACAGAATAGGTTTGATTACCTCGATGAAGTTCCTAAGAAAAAATCCCCAATTGCCCGTTACCCTAAATTTCCTCAACGCATATTAAATCTCCAAACCGCCTACCGAACACCCGATATGAAGGAGTCTGAATGGACCGGTATGGAACTTCCTGCATACAATCAGAAAAGACGAGATAAGAGATTCACGCGTGAGATCTATGGTTTTCACACTTTTACAGATGGAAACAACTATGAACGCTACGATTTAAATGCGCTTACCCGTATTGGGTATATCGGATATTTGATCGATCCAGGAACCGGCTTAGCTAAACGACTTCCTAATTGGGAAAAAACAAACCTCCACAAGCGCGCTATTCAATATCAAATTGATATCGATCTTGTAGCTCAATTGCTGGATTCACAAAGTACGGCCCGTTTTTTAAAGAATGAAAAAGCTTGGGCCAACTTTGCAGACAGTATATTGTATGCCGTTACAAAACAAAATAGCGCAGGTGTCGTAATTGATTTCTTTGGTGTCACTAAAAAACAACAGAAATTATTTACCGAATTCATACGATTCATGCGTTATCGCCTCGGCGAGGTATCCCCTCGTTTACAATTAAGTATCTGTTTGCCTCCTGTAGATCCAGACGATGCATATTCCGCAAAAGAAATGTCCGTAATTGCCGATCGGGTGCTCCTAATGGCAATGGATTACCAAAATTATGATGGTTTTGTTTGTGGACCTACATCTCCATTGATTTCTCCACTTCCCAAAGCGACCTCAATTGATGCAAGCTATAATACCTTAATACAACGTGGTGTAAAAGCCAATAAATTGGTATTGGTTTTAGGAATGTCTGGTCAACAATATATTATGAAGGATGCCCAGGCGATTACAAACGAGGCTAAATTTCATTCACTTATACCTTTTGCTACTTTCGAAGAGGACTATTGTGTGCGTTTTCGACCGCATTCTGAAGAAAATACCATTCAAAAATATATCAGCTTTTCAAGTGCCGATCAAAAGTTCATCACTTGGGGAGAAAACATCCAATCGATTGCACTAAAAAGCGATTATATCAATAATAAAAACCTGAAAGGATTGGGATTTTGGCAATTAGCGGGTGCCGTAAGTCCAAGTACTAAATTATGGCCCTTGATCTTTCAAAAGTTCAGCATTCCGAACTCCATAAAAGATCCAGAGATCCTCGATGAATATGGCCAACTTCCAGCCGACGCGAACATAGACTCCATCCTTTCGGTCAATCAAGCCTTGATCATGTCGGCAATAAACCTTACAGACAACCCCTTTTTGCCCGAGAATCCGAATGTAAACCAGTTGGAAAAAGTAAATGCCTA
>JAULUW010000150.1:0-4082 GCA_032111345.1 Bacteroidia bacterium | reverse complement strand
AAAAGGATTTAGGCTATGACGTGGAAGGCGGCGGATTTACACCTTAGACATTGTAAAAAATGCGGAGTCTTAAAGCCAAAGGAGGAATTTTCACCCCGCAACGATGGTTACGTTAATTTTATTTGTAGGGTGTGTATGAAAATAAGAGAAAAGGCACACCGAGAAAAAATGATGAAGAACCTACTTTGGAGGTGGCAAAGAAGCGAAAGAACAAAAGCGTATATACAAAGAAAAAAAGCAAATGAATCAACACCGATTTGTCCGACTGATTAAGTTGATGCACTTACTGGAAGCGAAGCCTCGGAAACTGCACACGATGACCAGGTACCTGAATGTAAGCGAACGCACAACCTACCGTTATATTGAGTGCTTTCGTGAAATTGGATACGAGGTTGTCAAGTCAAAAGATTTAAAGTACACATTGTACAAACCAAGTCAAAAATAACCCTATATTTGTGGGCTTTATTTCCTGACTTTTGTGTGAAAATGGGCGGCAATGTCATTGTTGCTGCCCTTTTTTTTAGTATATTTGTAAGGTATTTAACAACCGAGTAGAGACGGTTATGTTTAAAGATATTTGCCCGTATTGGGTTAGACGGCTCTACACGTCTAATCGATATGGGCTTTTTTATTTAATGTACAATTCAAAAACAACAATTAAAGACGGATTCGCAGTAGTCGAAATCTATGAAAACGGCCAATTTTGGCACACGTACGAGTTCCCAGTAGGCACAAAGTACGATTTTATTGAACACATCACGGGAAAAATTTGGGGTACCATTGCGGTATTATTGGAAATTAACAAAGCGATAGAGCATTATGAACAACACGGGGCAAATTTGTAGAAGCAAAAAAAATGCGCAAAGCCGTTACACGATGATTGATAACGGAATTTTGCAAAATTGGGAATTATCGCCCGAAGAAAAATCTATTTTGATTTATTTGTTGTCGATGCCTGAAAACTGGATAGTCATTAAGACTAAACTTATGACCGATTCAAATATAGGTAGAGACCGTTTCAATCGTGCGTGGAAGGGTTTGCAAGAAAAGGGGTACGTTGTATCCATTCGGGTAATTGATGCGAAGACAAATCAAATAAAAGGGTGGAATCACATTGTTTATGAGAAGCCTATATTGCCTGAAACAAAGCAAGTTGAGGACAATCCCCTATGTACTGAAATCCCGTTAGTCGGAAACCCCGATAGTCGGGAATCCCGACAGTCGGAAAATCAGTATGTATATAAAGAACTAACTAAACAAAATACTAATCTAACAAAAGAAACATTGGATAAAGCAAAACCAAAAAAAGGTTTTGTTCCCCCCACATTGGATGAAGTGAAAGCCAGTTTTCCCGAAATCAACGCCGAACGTTTTATCAATTATTACGAATCCATTGGTTGGCTCGTTGGAAAAAATAAAATGCAGAATTGGTCGGCGGCGGCGGCGGGATGGATTGCCCGAGAAAATCCAAAAATTACACCAAAAATTTCTAAAAATAAAGCAACTTTGAGCGATGATTGAACAAAATATACTGGCTTGTTTTTTGATGACGGATTCATCGAAACAGCATTTGACACGAACAAAACACGAATGGTTTTCGGGATGGCACGGCGAACTTGTAAAGATTATGCAAGATATGTATATATCTAACACCCCGATTGGGTTGCATACGGTGTACCAATATTTTCCAACGAAAGCGATGGAGTTAGCCCAACTTACAAACCGATTTGTAACCGATTTGCACCTTGAAAAAGAACTTTTAATGCTGGAGGTAGAGTGGAATAAACGCTACCTTTTAGAAAACATTGCAAAGATTCAGGGGGCTTGGGATTTGGAAACAATTCAAAACTTTTTGGAGCAAATCAACCACGATTCGAGGGTGGTGCAAAAGAACCACATCAAAAGTATGGGCCACGTTGTTGGTGCCAAATTGGATGAGTTAGAGCAACGCATCACCAATAAAGACTTTATGAAAGGGCTTCAAACTGGATGGCTGACGTTGGATAAATACATCGGCGGTTGGAATAAAGGAAACTTGATTGTGGTAGGTGGAAGACCAGGAATGGGTAAGTCCGCACTGGGTTTAAATTTCTGCATTGATGGAAGCCCATTTGCCAAATTTGTTTTCGTTTCTATCGAAATGTCCGAGGATGAATTAGCCGAGCGGATGATAGCGGACCTGATAAACGTGGAAAATTACAAGGTTCGAAATGCTAAATTAACTATGCCCGAATTGGAAAGCGTGGTTACTAAAATGGGAACGCAAAGCGATTACCACGTCGTGGATACGAAAGACAATAACGTCTATAATATTATTTCGATGCTCAAAATACATAGGGCCAAATATGGGTTGGATGTCGTGGTCATTGATTATTTGCAAAAATTAGAGGCGGGAGGGCGTGACCTAAGAACCAATGTCGGGATGGCTTCAACGGCCCTTAAAAACTTTGCCCGTGAATTAGGGATAACAGTTATCGCACTGGCTCAATTGAATCGTGACGGCAAGAACGCAAGGCCTGAATTAACCGAACTAAAAGAAAGCGGGCAAATAGAGCAAGATGCTGACGTTGTTTTGTTTCCATTTAGACCAGCGTATTATGACGAAATAAAACCCGATGTCGAGGATTCAATGGTTATTATCGCCAAGAACCGACACGGGAAGTGCGTAGATATTCCGACTTTATTTTACGGGCCGCAAACGAGATACCGAGAGAATGTTGAACCGCCAAGGCAGAATCCGTTTCAATAATTGTATTTTGTAAAATAAAAAAGGTATATTCGCAGTATGAAGATTCCCCCATTGCATTACGCCGTTGTACTGTTATCTGAGGATTTTAATATGAACGCCTCGCAGATATCTGAAAGGTTGGAAATGTCGCTTAGGTATGTTTACAAAATAAAAAATACATATCGAGAGGGTGCCACCCTTACCCCCGATTACGAACACCAAAACACAAGTCACACATCCGAAAAAAGAAAAGCAAAATATGTTAACCCCAACAATTGATTTTTACGCCGAATACTTAAAGATAAAGGCTAAAAGCACACGGGAAGCCAATTCCCAAACAAGGCAAATTGAAGCCCTCCAAAACGAACTTGCCACTTTACGCTCCAAACATCGGAGGGAAGTAGGCCAGTTGCGGATGGAAATAATAAACCTTAAAAGGGATGAGATGATAAATTTCGATGCCCAGTACTTAATTGATTCTAAGCGTATGATATTTAAGGTCGCTGAATTTGTTGGGTGTACCTACGAGGATTTAATCGGCAAGTGGCGAATGAGGGAAGTGGTTGTCGCAAGGCATATCTTATTTCACTATTTTAGATATGAGATGGGGATGAAATTAAATCAAATAGGGGTATTATTTGAGCGTGACCATAGCACCGTTATACACGGCATTCGGAAGGTTCAGGAATTTATTGATAACCCCAAGTATTACAAGCAAGAAAATATTTTAATAGATAAAATTTATGGAAAATAAACTAATTAATTTGGCCAATGCAGCATAATTCAGATTTTAAATATGATTTAGCGTTTGGCGTTGATGGTGAATTAGGATTTGCCGATTTAGTCAATAAAAGCGTAGAAGTAAAACGGGATAGAATTGCCCATAAAACTGGAAATGTATTTATTGAATACGAAAGTAGAAATAAGCCAAGTGGTATCTCAACAAGTACATCGGATTTTTATGCCTATTATATTTCAGACGTTTGCATTTTGATAAGCACGGAAAAACTAAAGCATATTTGCAGAAAGTATTTAAACACAACCAAGGACATAAAAGGCGGCGATAACAACACATCAAAAGGGATATTGCTGCCAGTAATAGAATTATTTAAATAACATACGGAGGTAACAAATGAGCATCAAAACATTTTGATAACCAAATAAACAAAAATATGAGCATCAAAAAAAATAGTTGGAACGAGCAACACTTGACCCAAGGGCGGATGGTAGCACACCGCCCTAAACAAACCGACAATACCCGAATCGGTCAGGTGGTGCATTGCGATGGAAAAACCGCAAAAGTGGAATTTGCCGAAGGCATCGAGGTAGTATTGGCCGATGATTTAACCCCGAT
>JAULUW010000149.1:0-4660 GCA_032111345.1 Bacteroidia bacterium | reverse complement strand
GATCGGTTTGTTCTTCGGCAAAATAGGTTAATGAAGCACCTGCTTGTTCGAAGGCAGCCCAAAAGAAAATCACAAAAAACGCTGCGATATAAACTACCCAAATCCGTTGTTTTTCAACCTTCGTTAGAGAAGGGTCGGTAATAATAAAACCAGGTGCTGCAATAGTCAAACCAAAAATAAAGGAACCGATTAATCCGGTATCAAACACAAAATAGAATAAACCCAATAAAGCACTAAAAATCCCTACCCACATATACATGCGATTTGGATTTGCAGGCAATGTCTCAGCAGCATTTGCCTCTTCGATGTCGCGTTTGTTATTGGCTTTTTCTCCAATTTGCTGACCATCAGGCGTAACAATGTATTTATTCTTTAAGGTTAGGAATAATATCAAACTTAAAACCATTCCAAGTCCTGCTGCTAAGAAACCCCATTTGAAATCTTCAGGATTTCCAGTATCACCTAGGTAACCACATAATAAAGGAGCAATAAAGGCACCCAGATTGATTCCCATATAGAATATAGTAAAAGCAGAATCAACACGCTTATCTCCTTCAGGATATAACTGACCTACCATGGTAGAAATGTTCGGTTTGAAAAAACCATTTCCTACAATTAAGAACGCCAATCCAGTGAACATGAAAGCAGGAGCAGATGCAGATTGATAAACGGAACCGGAAATAAACATGAAGAATTGACCTACAGCCATCATAATACCACCAATGACAATAGATTTTCTATTGCCCCAATAGCGATCTGCCATATAGCCACCGATTAAGGGAGTTAAGTAAACCAATCCGGTGTAACTTCCGTAAATATCCGATGCCAAGGCTTTGTCAATTAACAAGGCTTTGGTCATAAATAAAACAAATAGGGCGCGCATGCCATAATAGCTAAAACGCTCCCACATTTCCGTCACGAAAAGGACATACAATCCTTTTGGATGGCCTTTAGGAGTACTCTGTAAAGTAGCTGTTGAACTCATCTTTTTATGTTAGTTTAGATTTAAATTTCGGCTAAAATAGACATTTTTTTCAATTAGTCTTGATTTAGATTTTTGATTTCGGAAAGCTCGGATAGAAATCGTTTCTTTGTAATCTATGACAGTCGTATCAGCAAAAGAAATCGTCGGCATTACCGGAGGTGCTATTTTGGGTAACGAAAACGCAGTAATTCAAACAATTGCAAAGCTAAATGAGGGTAATTCTAACGCCCTAGGCTTTTTCGCCAATCCCAAATACGAAGCCCAAGTATACGAGTCACAATGCGGAATTATTTTTGTACCAACCCCATTTAAACCGAGCAAGCCAATTTCAGCTACTTTAATTGCGGTTGACAATCCCTATTTTGCTTTTTGTCAAATCCTCAGTTTGTATTTCAATCCGAATCAGAAAAAAACAGGAATTCATCCACAAGCCGTAATTGACGAAACTGCACAAATTGGGGAAAATACCTATATCGGTCCTTTTTCTTATATCGGACCGAATGCAGTAATTGGAAGTGGAGCCCAAATATATGAACGCGTGAGCATCGCCGATGGAGTGCGTATTGGAAAAGATGCCACATTATTTCCGGGAGTTACTATTTATAGTTTAACCCAAATAGGCGATAGATTCACAGCTCATGCAGGCTCTGTAATTGGTAGCGACGGTTTCGGTTTCGCACCGGTCAATGGGGTGTATATGAAAATTCCGCAAGTGGGTATCGTTGAAATTGAAGACGATGTTGAAATTGGAGCAAACTGCTGCATCGATAGGGCTACAATGGGCAGAACGCTCATCAAAAAAGGCACTAAAATCGACAATTTGGTTCAAATAGCACACAATGTAGAAATTGGGGAACATGTGGCCCTTGCCAGTCAAGCGGGAATTGCGGGAAGCACCGTAATTGGTCATCATTGCATTCTGGGGGGACAGGTTGGCGTTGCGGGTCATTTGAATATAGCCCCACATAATTCATTTGGAGGACAAGCAGGCATTACCGGTTCGATTACAGAGACCCATCAGAAAATGACCGGCACGCCTGCAATGAATGTAAATTCGTATCTTCGTAGCGTTGTAGGAACTAAGAATATTGGTCAACTTCAACAAGAAATAAAACAACTTAAAAAAGAAATAGCATCCCTCAAATCGGAACATGAGTAACTTAAATCCCAAACAAACAACATTAAAAAAGGCCATTAGTTTTGAAGGCGTTGGATTGCATACAGGCGCAAAAGTAACGGTAACCTTATGCCCAGCAGAAGCATTTCATGGGTATAAATTCCAAAGAACGGATTTAGCCGATCAACCCATTATTGATGCGGATTGCGACTTAGTCACTGATACCAGTAGAGGTACAACCCTAGAAAAAAATGGCGCGAGCGTTTCAACAATTGAGCATGTACTAGCCTCTCTTGTTGGCAGCGAGGTTGATAATGCATTGATTCAAGTAAATGGCCCTGAAATGCCCATTATGGACGGTTCTTCTATTTCCTTTGTTACAGGGATTAAAGAATGCGGTATAGAGGAATTGGATGCAGAGAAAGAGTTCTTTGAGATTCCTTATAACATCCATTTTCAAGATGCAGAAAACGAGGTTGAAATTATTGCAATGCCCGTTAACGATTACCGATTAACCGTAATGGTGGATTATAATTCACCTGTTTTAGGAACCCAGCATGCATCCCTAACGAGTTTAGGAGATTTCGAAGCTGAGATTGCCCCATGTCGTACGTTTTGTTTTCTGCACGAATTGGAATATTTACTTCAAAATAACCTAATTAAAGGGGGCGATTTGAATAATGCCATAGTGGTTGTGGATAAAGCGGTTGACCAAGAAGAGTTGAACCGTTTGGCAAAGATTTTCAACAAAGAATCTGTGGAAGTTAAAAAAGACGGGATTCTTAATAATTTGGAATTGCGTTTTAATAACGAACCCGCCCGTCACAAATTATTGGATATGGTAGGCGATTTGGCCTTGATTGGGATGCCAATTAAAGGACAAATCATGGCAGCGCGACCTGGCCATGCTTCCAACGTGGCTTTCGCGAAAAAGGTCAAACAAGTCATTAAAAAGGAATTGCGACGTAAACAAGAAGGCAGACCACATTATGACCCTAATCAGAAGCCCGTTTATGCAACAAAAGACATCATAAAAATGCTGCCCCATGCCCACCCCTTTTTATTGGTGGATAAAATCATGGAAATTTCAGAAAATCATGTAGTCGGTGTTAAAAACATCACCTATGATCAACCCTTTTTCAATGGACATTTCCCTGGAGATCCAATAATGCCTGGGGTTTTACAAATTGAAGCTATGGCGCAAGCAGGTGGAATATTGGTATTGAGCACGGTTCCAGACCCTGAAAACTATGCCACGTATTTCATGAAAATTGACAATACCAAATTCAAAGACAAAGTGGTTCCAGGAGATACTTTGGTAATGAAGTTAGAACTTATAGAACCCGTGCGACGCGGCATTTGTAAAATGAAAGGTCGTGCTTGGGTAGGAGATAAACTTGTTTGTGAATCTGAATTGATGGCACAAATCGCAAAAATAAAATAATCAAGGTATGATACAACCCTTAGCTTATGTGCATCCGTCGGCTAAAATAGCGGACAATGTAGTTATCGACCCCTTTGTTACCATACATGCAGATGTAGAAATAGCAGAAGGCACTCATGTAATGTCGGGTGCTGTAATTTTCCGAGGTACCCGAATTGGTAAAAATTGCAAAGTATTTCCGGGAGCTTCAATTGGGGCGATTCCTCAAGATTTAAAATTTGACGGAGAGGAAACGCATACTATTATTGGAGATAACACCACAATTAGAGAGTTTGTTACAATCAATAAGGGAACGAATGCTTCAGGCGCAACGCGTGTAGGAAATAATGTACTTCTGATGGCTTATGTGCATTTAGCTCATGATTGTGTGGTTGAAGATAATTGCATTTTAGCGAACAGCGTTCAAGTAGCAGGACATGTTACCATTGGCGAATGGGCTATTTTGGGTGGTGCCGCTTTGGTACATCAATTTGTACATATAGGAAAACATGTGATGATTTCAGGGGGGTCTTTAGTTCGTAAAGATGTTCCCCCGTATACTAAAGCTGCCAGAGAGCCCCTTGCTTATGAGGGAATTAATAGTGTAGGATTAAGGCGCCGAGGGTATACACATGATAAAATTGCTGAAATTCAAGATATTTACCGCACATTATTTGTAAAATCTTCGAATACAGCGAAAGCGCTAAAACTGATTCAAGCATCTTTTGCTCCATCGCCAGAACGCGATGAGATTATTGCTTTCATTCAAGAATCAGACCGTGGAATCATGAAGGGTTATATTAATAAATAAATCGATCGCGTATTTCAACCCAAAATGAACACCGCCTATTTTTGAAATTATAGGGGGTGTTTTTTATTATCGAAGTCTCAATCCGAGTAAATCAAAGTAGTGGATATTATAAAAACATGTAACGCGGGCAAAAACTATTACCGCAGTTGGCTTTTTCGAAATGTTGAAGAAAGCTTCGAAATTGACGGGGGTAATTCTTATGCGTTCTTGGGTAATAACGGCTCGGGAAAATCTACATTTTTGTTGCTTTTATGCGGACAAGTATCCCCCACTGAAGGTGATATTGAATGGAAAATTCAGGGTAAACAGATTCCTGAAAATCAG
>JAULUW010000148.1:0-11647 GCA_032111345.1 Bacteroidia bacterium | reverse complement strand
TTAAGACACCTATAGTCGATAGTATAAATACTATCGCCCAAATGTAGACGTCGCCCTTAAACATTGATTTTAACGTGTTCATTCTTGGTTTTTATAAATTTCTTACGGCTTGTTTGAATTTGCGTCCGCGATCTTCATAACTTTCAAAAAGATCGAAACTCGCACAAGCCGGTGACAGGAGAACGGCGTCGCCCATTTCGGCCATGCGTGAGGCCACGTGTACGGCTTCCGTTGCACTGCTGGTATTGATAATCATATCTACATCTCCTTGAAATGCACGGTGTATTTTTATGTTCTCTAATCCTAGACAAATAATTAACTTCACTTTGTCTCGCACCAAAGGTTTTAAATCCTTGTAGTCGTTGCCTTTGTCGATCCCGCCGGCAATCCATATCAAGGGTTTATCCATGCTTTCCAATGCATACCACGTAGAATTTACATTGGTTGCCTTGCTGTCATTGATATACTCAACACCGTTTACTTTGGCCACACTTTCCAAACGATGTTCCATATTTTGAAAGCTGCTCATGCTTTCACGGATTGATTCGTTGCGTACTTCCAAAATATTTGCGATAATAGCCGCGGCCATTCCGTTATATTGATTGTGTTTGCCTCTTAAATTGAACTGGTTCATATCTATGGTGTCTTTTTTATTTTTTCTGATTATTTCGATGTTATTGCCTTCGAAAACGGCATGTTGCGCTTCTATAGCCTCAAAGCCAAAACCAAGGGTATTGGCTTTTATAGATCGGTTGGTAGTTTCGGCTACCAGCAGCGGACTGTCTGTGCCGTAAATGAAATAATTCTGTTCGGTTTGATTTTGTGTAATTCGGTATTTACTGTCGATATAGTTTTCCATTTTTCCGTTATACCGGTCTAAATGGTCCTCGGTAATATTCAATAAACATGCGATATCGAAACGGGTGCTGAATGTATCGTCTAATTGGAAACTGCTTATTTCGATAACATAATAATCCTGTGGATCTTCAGCGACCATTTGGGCAAAGGAGGTTCCTACATTGCCCACACAAGCCACTTTGAAACCGGCTTCCTTCAATAAATGATAGGTGAGTAGCGTTGTGGTTGTTTTGCCATTGGTGCCCGTAATTCCAATAAGGGTTGCTTTCGTGAACCGGCTGGCCCAATCCATTTCAGAAACAACAGGGATTCCAGCCGCAATTAAATCCCGAACAATGGGGGCACTTCTGGGAATGCCCGGACTTTTAACCACAAGGTCAGATTGTAGAAGCCGTTCTAAGTGGTGCCCATTTTCTTCGTACGTAACACCAAGTTTATCCAAGGCTTTCTTATTTTCTTGGGAAATTTCCTTGCTATCAGAAACAAAAACCTCCCAAGATTGGTGCACGCCAAGAATAGCAGAACCCATTCCGCTAATACCTGAACCCAATATGGAAAGTCTTTGTTGCATGATGTTAACGCAATTTGATTAATGCCAAGGTGGCCAAAACTAGAATTACAGTGATAAGCCAAAATCTCAAGGTGATTTTGCTTTCTGGGATCCCTTTTTTCTGATAATGGTGGTGTAAAGGCGACATTAAGAAAATCCGTCTGCCTTCTCCGTATTTCTTTTTGGTAAACTTGAAATAACCCACTTGCAGGATTACGCTTAAGCTTTCAGCAAAGAATATTCCGCACAAAACAGGAAGCAATAATTCCATTTTAATAATGATGGCTACAGCGGCAAGCGCGCCACCTAATGCCATGCTCCCGGTATCACCCATGAACACTTGCGCGGGGAAACCATTATACCATAAAAATCCTAAACATGCCCCGATCAAGGCGGCTAAGAATATTACTACTTCGCCACTGTTTGGAACATAGATAATATTCAAATAGCTTGCTATTTCTTTATGTCCCGTAGAATAAGCCAATATTCCCAATCCAGCACCCACTATGGCTGTTGTGCCAGCTGCCAATCCGTCAATTCCATCGGTTAAATTCACGGCATTAGTAAGGGCCATAACGATGAAAATGATAATGGGTATGAAAATCAACCATGCATTTCCATCTCCAGGAAGGATTTCAGAATAGTTGAGTTGTAATTTGGTAATAGGTAAATTGGTGGTTAATGGAATGTTGTTGGAACTGTGTGTGTAGTCCAGGGTAGCCGCGATAATGATCCCTAATATTAATTGACCAATAAGTTTGGTCGTTGCCTTCATGCCTTTTTTGTTCTTTTTGAAGACTTTGATGTAGTCGTCGATTCCCCCAATAATGCCCATCCATAAGGTGCTGAGCATCATAATGATTACATAAATGTTTTCGAGCTTTGCGAATAGCAACGTTGGAATAAGTATGGCGAGAATGATGATAACCCCGCCCATAGTGGGAGTGCCTTTTTTTTGCAACTGACCCTCAAGGCCCAAATCGCGGATGCTTTCACCAATTTGCAATTTTTGCAAATATTTGATGATCTGTTTTCCTGCAATTAATGCAAATAATAATGCAAAAATACCTGCCAAAGAAGCGCGGAATGTGATGTAATTAAATACACCGGCGCCGCTAATTCCTATTTCGTCCAGATATTTGAATAGATAGTATAACATTATAAAATATCGTTTAAAGCGTTTTGTGCCCAAATGCGATCGTCAAATTCGATACGCACACCTTGGGTTTCTTGGTAAGTTTCATGTCCCTTTCCCGCTATGAGAATTACATCGCCGGGATAAGAAAGAGCAATTGCTGTTTTGATAGCTTCAGCGCGATCTACAATCTTTAAAACTTTGCGCACATCTACGGGGGCGACCCCCGCTAGCATGGCGTCAATAATCAGATTGGGATCTTCATTACGCGGATTGTCGCTGGTGAAAATGCAGCGCTGACTTAATGCGCCAGCGATACGGCCCATCTCCGGTCTTTTTTCCGAATCGCGATTTCCTCCACAACCCACCACCGTTATTAACTGAGACGCCGATTTTTGTATTTCTTTGATGGTATTTATTACGTTATCCAGGGCATCGGGGGTATGCGCATAATCTACGATTACAGTTCGATTTCCGGGGCCGTTTAGCGTTTCGAAACGACCCGATACGCGACCCAAACCGCTCATAGCTACTTCTAATTCCTCGTTCCCTTCGGTAATGAGTGTAGCGGCAGCATAAACGGCAAGCATGTTATAGGCATTGAATTTGCCCACCAATGGGGACCAAAGGTCTTTGTCAGACAATCTTAAATGCATTCCACTAAAATCGCTTTCCCAGATTTTCGCATTGAAATCTGCGGTCCCATTCAAACCATAGGTGTATCGCGTAGAGCGGGTATTTTGCAACATGACCAAACCGTTGCGATCGTCTTTATTGGTCAAACTAAACGCATTCGAACCCAACTGGTCGAAAAACATTTTCTTCGCTTTGATATAATTATCAAAACTCCCGTGGTAATCTAAGTGATCGTGGGAAATATTCGTAAAAATGCCTCCGGTAAAAGGAATTCCCGCTATCCGTTTTTGATGTATGGCATGCGAACTAACTTCCATAAAAACATGGGTACAGCCTGCTTCGTACATCTGTTTGAATAAACCGTGTAATGAAACAGCATCGGGAGTTGTATGAGTACTGGTAAATGTTTCGTCCGCAATCTTGAAACTTACCGTACTAATCAGTCCACACTTATAACCCATTTTGCCGAATAAATCATAGAGCAGCGTGCTCACTGTGGTCTTGCCGTTTGTTCCGGTTGTTCCAATTATGATCAAATCATCCAAGCAGCGATCGTGAAATTCATATAAAATAGCACCTAGGGTTTCTGGGACATCCGGGCTTTGCACGTAGCAAATGCCTTCCTTTTTTTGTTCAATGGGAGATTCGTGAAGAATAGCCACGGCACCGGCTTGGATCGCCGCATCGATATAGGCATGGCCATCTACTTGTGTGCCTTTTAGCGCTACATAAAGACTGCCGGCAATAACCTTACGGCTATCAATACAGATATCGGCGAGTTCCCGATCTGGATTTCCCGTATGGCTTAGCTTCAAAGCGGATACTATGTTTTTTAAGGAATTCACGGTTTTAGATATAGCGTAATGTTGGAGCGGTTAGTAATACGAGTGCCGGGATCGATACTTTGTGCGTGTACCTGTCCAAAGCCGGAAATTTTAGCATGAAGTCCGAATTGTGAGGCTACTTTCAAGGCTTGTCTTGCGCCCATTTTGGTAAAATCAGGAACAAGGCCGGATTTATGAGTAATGGCGTTCAGTTGCACCTTGCCATTTTTATCGGTTCCTGAAGACAATACGGCAGATTCATCGGAACAGGTATACGGAATTTGCAATGTTTCCAGGTTTTCAATGATTTTTTGGGTTTCGGATACCAGAATATGCGGTTTGCTGCGGTTTTCTTGCGCAATGAGTTCCGGTTGAATCCGAATATGTGCACTGTAAATTTTATTTGCGATTTCTTTAAATACAGGAGCCGCTACGCTGGCTCCATAAATGTCACCACTAGAGGGTTCATTAACCACCACAATAATGCTATACATGGGTGAATTTGCCGGGAAGTATCCTACAAACGAAGCCATGTGTTTATTAGAATATCCACGGCCATTAGAATTGATGATGCGAGCCGTTCCTGTTTTTCCAGATACTTCAACCAAGCTTTCTTTAAATGTTTTTTGGGCCGTTCCGCGCACTACAACTCCACGTAACATGTTCTTTAAGGCTTCATTCGTGCTCTTACTACAGATTTTCTTATGGATTATTTTTGGTGATATCTTGGTTAGAACTTTACCGTTTTGACGGATTTCCTTCACTAAATAGGGATTCATCAAGATGCCGTTATTGGCAATGGTATTGTACACATTGAGTATTTGTAACGGAGATAAACGCGTTGCATAACCAATACTCATAGAGGGTAATGTAACCCTCGACCAAAGAGGGTGGTTTGGGTCGAGTATTACAGGGTGGTTGGAGCTAGGAATGTCAAAGTTGGGCTTTAAACTTAACCCTAAACGCTCTAAATGACTTAGAAACTTTGTAGGGTTATCTTTATATGCTTGATAAATAAATTGACTGATGCCTACATTGCTGGATTGTTCGATACATTCTTGCAAAGAATAGGCACTTGGAATTTTTTTGTTATGTTCATCGTCCTTAAATTCGGTATCGAAATACTTTATTTTGCCCTTATGGGTTGAAATAGAATCTTCAAGGCTCACTTCATCGTCTTCTAATAAAGCCATTGCCGAGATGATTTTAAAGGTAGATCCGGGTTCCATAAATTGGTCTACCGCGTAATTCATCGATTCGTAATAGGTACCATCGTTGCCGCGCTTCAAATTGGCCATGGCTTTGATTTGGCCGGTTTCAACTTCCATTACTATAGCACATCCGTGGTCGGCCCCATGCTGCTTCAAGGCTTTGTTCAATGCGTATTGGGTGATGTCTTGAAAACGGGTGTTTAAGGTGGTAACAATGTCTTTTCCATTCTCCGCTTCAAAACCTGCACCTACTTTGATGGGTCTCCAAATATTCCCAGGAAGTCGCTGTAACATTACGTCAACCGTTTGTCCTCGAAGTAAGCTATCAAAGGCGCCTTCTAATCCTATGTTAACGCCATTACGCGTATATCCAATTGCGCGCTTTGCCATCTCACCCATGAAATACATCCGTTTTCCTTTTTCAATAGACCAAAACCCTCCTTTATATTTATCCTCTCGGATTAATGGCCAGGTTTTTTTCATTTCCCGTACTTTCTCAAAGGACACATCCGACAAAAGAGTGTAATAACGATGGCCAATTTTACGCAGGTGGATCAGCTTGTTGCGCCATTCTTGGGCATTTCGTTGTTTGAAATTCCTTCCCAATAAAACCGATAATGAATCGAGCTTTTCGTAAAAATGCACATCTGTCAATGCACTGATGCGCGAATCCCACATAATATCGTAGGTAGGTACGGATGTCGCTAAAAGTCCACCTTCTGCATCATAAATATTGCCCCTGATGCCAGAAACGGTGCTTTTACGGGTGTTTTTTCGTTCTTCCTTAATATTAAAATCCTTGACCATGCCGTTTTGCAAGCGGAAGATTGAAACCGCGATAAAAATGCCAAAAAGCGCAACCAGCGCAAAAATGATGCGGGCGCGATTTAGAATCTCTTTGCGTGTATTGATCTTATTTTCGGTCACGGATGATTTTTTTAGGCGGGGTCTTGATTTCTTCTAATCCCTTAGATGCGAGCTGTTCCGCTATACGGGATTGTTTACTGGCTTGGGTGATTTCGCTTTCGAGACTGATGCGTTCGGAATGCAGTTCTTTCAAACTTGCACTCAGTTCATTTTTCTTTTTTATGGCCTTCGCAGTATGCAAAGAGTTATAGATATAGAACACCAAAACGGGGAATGCAATTAATACCCATTTGATTACGCGCCACGTATCTAATCCTTCAAAAGAAGGGATGCTGTTTGCCGCCTCTTGGGTGTTTTCTTGCTCTTGATTTTCAGTGCTCATAACGTAGCGGTTTTTATGCCCACACGCATTTTGGCGCTGCGTGAACGGGGGTTGCGGATTATTTCTTCTTCGTTGGGAATGATCGCTTTGTGCGGTTCTGCTTTGAATGGAAGGCTTATGCGACCAAACAAATCGGTTTGGGCTTTGCCCTGTAGTTGGCCATTGAATAGTAAGTTTTTCACCATGCGGTCTTCCAATGAATGGTAAGAAATCATGACCAAACGGCCGTTCTCCTTGATGATTTCAGAGGCGTCTTCCAAGAGTGTGCGCAAATCTGTCATTTCTTGATTTACTTCAATGCGCAGGGCTTGGAATACTTGTGACAGGTATTTTGAAGGGTCTTTTTGAGGAATCAAAGACGCGATAGCCTGTTTAAAAAGGGCCACCGTATTAAAACGGCCCATGCGCTGCTGGGGTAAAATATGATGCACCAATTTGTAAGCATTTTTAATTTCACCATATTCATTGAATACCCGAAGCATTTCCTTCTCCGAATAGGTGTCTAAAATATCGCAGGCGCGTAAAGGACTTTCAGTGTCCATACGCATATCCAAAGGACCATCGAAGCGGTGTGCAAATCCGCGCTGGTCTGTATTGATTTGGTGGGAAGAAATTCCTAAGTCACCCAAAATTCCATCGAGCTTCGCAATCCCCATATATATAAGGTATTGTTTGAGGTACCTGAAATTGTGTTGAACTAAAGTAAAGCGGGGATCATTAATATGGTTTTTGTGCGCATCGGTATCCTTGTCAAAGGCAATTAGGCGGCCTTCGCTATTAAGGCGATCCAAGATTCCGCGAGAATGTCCACCACCCCCGAAAGTAAGGTCAGCATAAATCCCAGCAGGGTTTAATACCAAGGCATCAAGACTTTCTTGAAATAAAACGGGTATGTGGTACGAGGTCTCCATGGTTTTAACATTGAGACCAACACGGGAGGAGGTGTTATTCGCCTAAAGCTTTCTTTTGGTTGTGGAAGTTGCGGGCCAATTCGCTCAGCTCGTTTGATTCCACATCCAATTCGGATTCGTATAATTCTTTACTCCAGATTTCCACTTTGTTGCCAAATGCGCTTAAAACGATTTCATCGTCGAGTCCTGCATATTCCATTAATTTTTTGGGAAGCAAGATTCGCTGAGCGGTATCGATGGGAAGCAAGTTGGCACCATTGGTGAAAATACGTTTGAATCTACGAATTTCCGGACTCATAAAATCGTCTACTGCATTGAGTTTTTCGGTTTCCTTGAGCCAGTCTTCTTTGGTGTACAACACCAAGCACTTTTCGAATCCCCGGTTGATTACGAGTACATTGCCAGCCGCCTCAGGAATCTGAGTGCGTAAACGCGACGGAAGGGACAAGCGCCCCTTGGCGTCTAGCTTGCAATAATATTCTCCAATCAGTCCAGACATACGTGTGTTGGTTTCATCTGCTAAATAACTACAGAATTTCCCACTATTTCCCACATTCTCCCAAAATTAACCACCAGTTATCCACAAGTCCCCACACTGTTGTGTTTTAGACGGATTTTGGCCCTAAAGATTGCTTTCTGTGAGCCACAAATATAAGGGAGAAAGCCTTATTTACAACTATTTTGACGGTTGTGGGAGAAAGTGGGTTAATTTTTCAGCAAATTGCCACCTTTACATTCTGGAAAATTTATCCTTATATTTGATACATGTCCTTATCCACCACTTATAGACTGCTTTTTATGCTGATTCTGAGTTGTTTTGGTGGGATAAACGCGCAAATTGCGCGTTCTTTTTTGGCGGATGCTCAAATTCGGAATTACGGGTTTGATTTAGGAGTGGGATTGAAAACCACTTGGCAGCCCGATCAAATTGCGGAAACTTTTGGTTTAAGGTTGGGGAATATTCAGCATCCCAAAGAAATATGGGTGGTTAATCAGACCTTGCCCGCAAGTGAACCCTTTGTTATGGACAAGGTCAATAGAATTTGGGTATTTAGGCCCTATTACGCCCGTTCTTGGATGCTGTCGGAACGCCGCTCGCGCTTTGATGTGGGTTTGTCTTTACATATAGGGGGGCATATACCCTTGGCGTATGCCTGGCCGATTTACGTGTGGGTGTATCGCTCCAATCTGCCTTTCGATGCCGTGGAAGAAGTGCGTTACAATCCAGATATACACAATATCCAATATATAGGAGGCGAGTCGTCTTATGCCCGAGGAATCTATGAGGGAAAAATAATTCCGGGATTAGGGGTTTCAGCCGCCTTTAGTGCGGAGTGGGGGAGTTATCGCAACATCAGCAATACCTTGAGTATTGGTTTTATGAACGATTTTTTTGTTCAAGAATTACCACTTTTGAATGCAATTAATGTAAATCCACAGAACCTTCCCGCGCTATTTATTAACTTTGCCATAGGATTTGGGGGCGATTGAAAACGGCTGCAACCCAAATGTCAAATTCCTACCTTATAATATAGACAAACGTGATAGAACTTCCCGTAGTAAAAAAAGAAGCTCCTAAAGGGCCTACCAAGCCTAAATGGCTTAAAATAGATATTCCCTTTGGTGAAAATTATACCCGTGTAAAGCGCATCGTAAAAGAACATAAGCTTCATACCATTTGCGAAGATGGCAGATGCCCCAATATGGGAGAATGTTGGGGGGCTGGAACCGCCACCTTCATGATCCTCGGTAATGTATGCACACGCAGTTGTTCCTTTTGCGCCGTTGCCACCGGTCGACCAGGTGAATACGACCTCGATGAACCCAAGCGCGTGGCAGAAGCCGTTAAATTAATGGGTGTAAAACATTGTGTGATTACCTCTGTAAATCGCGACGAACTGAAGGATAAAGGGGCTACTGTCTGGGCCGAAACCATTAAAGAAGTCAAACTACAATCTCCTGATACCACCATCGAAACCTTGATTCCCGATTTTAAAGCCCATTGGGATTTGCTGTATATGGTTTTAGATTCCAAGCCGGAAGTGGTTTCCCACAATATGGAAACGGTAGAGGAATTGTATCGCTTAGTTAGGCCACAAGCCAAATACTATCGCAGTTTGGAACAAATTAAACGCACCAAAGAATACGGTCGAAGAACCAAAAGTGGTGCCATGTTAGGCTGCGGCGAAACCGATGATCAGGTAAAGAAATTGATCAATGATTTGCGGGAACACGGTTGCGATGTTTTAACCTTAGGTCAATACTTACAACCTACCAAATTGCATTTGCCCGTTGCCGCGTATATCCATCCCGATAAATTTAAGTTCTGGGAGGAATATGGGTTGAATCTCGGCTTCCGTTTTGTGGAAAGTGGACCCCTGGTTCGCAGTTCTTACCATGCCGAAAAACACGTTTTATAAGTCCGATTCGCTTTTTTTTTAATTTTATGAATAAAAAATGGCAATAAAAGCAGGGTGCTGTTCACACCGTTCGTTGGAAAACACCACTTATTTGTCTTTATTTGCATGTCAAGCACAACCTAAATAACTATTTGAAAAAGTCTTTATGAGTATGAAAAGAATATTACCTATACTTTCTACCGCAGCTTTAGCCGCAGGTATTGCTTTTTGGGGAAGCCATGAAACCAGTCCCAAAGGCATCAAAGCGCTGAGTAACGAAACGGAATCCCAAAAAGAACAAAGCATTCGTGGTGCTATAGAATCCATCTACAGCATGCGTTTGAATGAAGAAACCCATACTCTAGAACCTGAATGGGTTGCTGCAGCCATCGCCAAGGCAGATGCCATGCAGTCCGTATCTAAACGCCTCAATAAAAAAATTGAATGGCAAAGTATGGGCCCAGATAACGTGGGTGGACGTATCCGTGCCTTCCTAATGCACCAAAGTAAACCCCAATTGTGGTTTGCAGGGGGCGTTAGCGGTGGATTGTTCCGTTCTACAACCTACGGACAAAGTTGGATGCCTGTTAACGACATGCAGGAAAACTTGAACGTTACCTGCGTAGCACAATTGCCAGGTAGTGGTAAAATCGTTTACGGTACCGGTGAAGGTGGATTTACGAACCTATCTGGAACTAAAAACGGTTCACCCGCATTTTACGGCTCTGGACTTTTCGTGAGTAGCGATGATGAAGGAACCAATTTTAGCCTCCTCGATATTGCAAAAGACAATCGTTTTTGGCAGTGTAACGCAATGGTCGCACACCCCAGCAAAGACATCATTTATGTGGCTACCGAATCCGGTCTGTTTGACTTAGACTTTAGCAGTACCCCCGTAAAATTGAATCGTATTGCCGGTTTGGTAATCCGCGACATGGTAATCGATAAAGATGCAAACGTATGGTGCGCAACTTCTAACGGTATCATTTACAAAAAGGATGCATCTGCTACCGCGCTTACTGCGATGAATACAGGTGCCAACACAGGAGGCCGCACTTCGCTTGCAATTGCACCTCAAGACATTAATACCGTTTATGCTTTAGGCGCTAAAGGTGACGGTAGTTTGGGCAATCTTTCTCGCACTACAGACGGCGGAAAAACTTGGACTATTTTAATGCAAGGAAATACCTCCAACGATCTTTTTGGTTCAAACCGCCAAGGATGGTATGACAACTGTATCAGCGTTTTTCCAACAGATAAAAATAGGGTTATTCTAGGAGGTGTTGATCTTGCACAATGGGATAGCATTAACGGCTATCGCCAAATGGCAAGCATGTTTAACGTGCCTTGGAACCGCAGCTATGTGCATGCGGATAAACACTTAATAACTTGGAATACCCGTACCAGCCCTGCCACCTGTATCGTAGGTTGCGATGGAGGTTTATATTCCTCTAAAGATTTAAATACATGGACGAGTATCAACCGTGGATTTACTACCTTGCAGCTTTACAATGTTGCCGCCAACGAATTGGGCCATGTTGTAGGGGGGGCTCAGGATAATGGAACCCAATTAATCAACTTCAGCGGAAACTCCATTAATGGCAAACCTTCACAAACGGCCATTAGCATTTATGGCGGTGACGGTTTCGACGTTGATTTTAGCCGAATCGATCCACGCATCGTTTTCATGTCTACCTATTACGGTCGTGTAGTGCGCTCTGCAAACAGCGGTCAATCTTCTTCTACTTTCTGGGATGACCGTCAAACAGGAACCGTTCAATCGGATTTCTATACTACCTATAATTTATGGGAAAAAGATTCCGCTACTTCGCGTTTATACCTAGCCAAAAACAACCAAGTATGGTGTGCAATCA
>JAULUW010000147.1:0-2793 GCA_032111345.1 Bacteroidia bacterium | reverse complement strand
CCCATACTCATTTCATGGGCATTATAATAGGTTACAAACATCCAAGGCTTTCCCATGTAGGAATTCCAAATTTTCTGTGCTTCTTCGGCGGGAATTTCAGGCGAAACCGATGGAATCAGGTACCGGCCATTCTCAAGATTGAGGCCGTTTAAAAATTGTTCAATGGTATCTTGTTTAGGGGTATACTGTTGTCCAGAACCATGAAAATTACCTGCGGCCCAGGATACAAACTGCCAAACAAATAGAATAATACCAATTGATAAGGAGGGGAAAAAATATTTTTTCATGATGGCAATTTACAATAATTTCAAATTTATCCGCTTTGCATTTTTGCATTTAGCGCAATTTTTGAACGGATTAAAAGCTCTTTCAACTTATTGTCATAATTACAAAAACCTTTGATTTTGAGCGTTCTTCGCCTATTTTTGGGGATATATGTTTTATAAATACGCCACTATCATCCTATTTGTAGGATGTTTTTTCAACTTGAATGCACAAAATCTGCCTTTAGATTTTGAAAGCAACCAAAATCAATTTACCGTTTTTGGAGGGGTAGAATTCTCTCGAGTAAAAGACCCTTTGCGCCCTAATAATAATGTTGGTTCCTTTAAGAACACGGCTGGAAGCAATTTTGAAGGTGCATTTATCGATTTGAAGAATGGCATCAATTTAGACTCTTCAAACACGCTTAAATTTTCAGTTTACAGCAGTTCTACAGATAGTTTCAGTGTCCAATTTAAACTCGAACAAAGCACGAGCGGCCAACCCGATATTTATGTACAAAAACGCTACAAAACGGGCACATGGCTCACCGATTCATTTGACTTTAGCAAGGCACGCATCGTAGATGCAGAAACCAACATTAAGGGTAAAGGTGTTTACAAGCGCTTTACCCTCTTTTTTGATGCTGGAATAGCAAAAACGGGACAATTTTACCTAGATGATGTTAAAGGCTTTATCCCTTCTGGGGGAAGTCAACAGAACGCAGGAGTTACCCATTATGGCAAACTGGTTTGGGCCGATGAATTCAACTATTCAGGAGCGGCTAAGTCGGATAATTGGCACCATCAGGTTATTGCGCCCAATAACGGTTCTTGGTTCAATGGAGAAATCCAACATTATACCGATAAGTTAGACAATTGCTATGTGAGTGATGGGAGTATGAAGATTGTGTTAAAGAAAGAACGCTATACCTTTGATAACAGCACTAAAAATTACACTTCTGCCCGATTAAATTCCAAATTTGCTTTTACGTATGGACGCATCGATGTGCGTGCAAAACTACCTGCAGGAAGTGGAGTTTGGCCTGCCATTTGGACTTTAGGCACCAATGTAGGAGAAACAGGAAACTATTACGGTAGAAACGCACAAACCGTAGGATGGCCCAAATGTGGGGAAATGGATATTATGGAAAGTTGGGGCCATAACCCACGCTATGTTTCATCAGCCGTGCATACCCAAGCGCGTTTTGGAGGCGTAGAAACGGGCGGAATGTACTTGCCAGACCCTTACAACGATTACCATGTCTATTCATTGGTTTGGTCTCCAGAAAAATTAATGTTTTTTGTGGATAGCGCTGAAATATACACGTATCAGCCGGATGTGAGAACAGCAGATAATTGGCCTTTTACCAAAGACCAATACATTTTATTAAATGTAGCAGTTTTACCCCAAGTAGATGCCAATTTTGATTCATCACGCATGGAAATTGACTATGTAAGGGTGTATCAAGCCGAGAATCAAACAAATTCAACTGAAAAGGCTACATCTCAAATCCGAGTTTATCCCAATCCTGCGCAGTCTTCCTTATTTATACAAAGCAACTTGAAAAACTTCGCCTATTCCATTATTGATTTAAGTGGTCGGAGAATCCAATCAAGTACAATGCCATTAGGTGCAAACCATATAGATATATCCACTCTCGAAGCGGGCATCTATGAAATGGCTATTTATGAATCGAAATCCAATATTTCGACTCATAGAAGTCGTTTTATTAAGGATTAAAGATTCTAAGACGCTAGGCTTGGTGCTTATCGATTCACACAAATAATTATCAAAGTACCCATTCAATCCACTTAATAAGGGATTCAATCTGTATCTTTGCAAACCTTTATGTTTAGGTCCCGTAGTAGAATGGATACTACGTGAGTCTCCGGAACTCAAGATCCGCGTTCGATTCGCGGCGGGACCACAAAGATTGATATTTCCTGACTCCTCCTGAGTACACAAATACACCTAAACCCTTATTAATGTTGACTTTATTGAAATCATGAGATTTCAAAAGGAATCCCAACAATTCAAATAGGTGGGGGCGCTTTTTATAGCCGTCGCATAACTGGCATTAAAACAGGCTGGCCATTAATTTTTTTTGTTACGGTTGTACTATTTTTCATAATCTGATTCAAAAATTTGAGTATGTGAAAAAAAAATATGTATTTTAGCATCGTATAAATTAACCTATATGAAAAAAATGTTACTCGTTGCAGTTTGTGCTATGTTTAGCTCAGCTGCTTTTTCTCAAATGGCCGTTTCAGGCGGAGATTTCGCGAATCACCCTGAAAAGTACGAAAACAAACAAGTTACCATTAAGAACGTAAGTGTTTCTACTGGTGACAATCACGCGGGTCCTGGTGCGCATCATGCGGGTCCAGCTGTAGGTGGACACACAAAACCTTGCACTCCTCCAAGAGGTAACGAGGAAATTGCTGTTTCTTTCAAAGAAAACCCAGGTTACCAAGGTTGTTTCTATGCACAAGGTCCTTTGGCTACTCAAATCAAAAACCAAACTCGTGG
>JAULUW010000146.1:0-29939 GCA_032111345.1 Bacteroidia bacterium | reverse complement strand
TTGGGCGTACCCATTGAAAAATATTAATCGCGGTATAAAACGGATTTGCTCGCTTTTACGATGCGTTCAACTGAAGGCAAGTAGGCGTCTACGAAAGTAGAGGCATAAGGCAAATTGGTATCCATGCTCGTTACACGGTGTACTGGCGCATCCAAATAATCGAAGGCACGCTTTTGTACAATATGACTCACTTCAGAACTGATGCTCGCAAGGGGCCATGCCTCTTCAACGATTACCAAACGATTGGTCTTTTTAACACTGGCAATTACGGTATCGTAGTCGATAGGACGTACGGTGCGCAAATCGATAAGCTCGGCATTTATGCCTTCTGATTCCAAAGCAGCAATCGCCTCGTGGCAACGCAACATCATTTTACCAAAACTTACAATGGTAAGATCTGTTCCGTTCTTTACTATATCGGCCTTGCCAATAGGAATGGTATATTCTCCTTCAGGAACCATGCCCTTGAAACCGTACATTTGCTCGCTTTCCATGAAAATTACCGGATTTTCGTCGCGGATAGCGCTTTTCAACAAACCTTTGGCGTCTGCAGGATTCGAAGGAACCACCACTTTCAAACCAGGGGTATTGGCGTACCAATTCTCAAAGTTCTGTGAGTGCTGTTGTGCAAGTTGGCCTGCACTACCGGTGGGTCCTCTAAATACGATGGGACTGGTAAACTGACCGTTCGACATGCTATTAATCTTAGCGGCGCTATTGATAACTTGGTCAATGGCTACTAATGAAAAGTTGAAGGTCATGAATTCACAAATAGGGCGTAAGCCGTTCATGGCTGCACCCACTGCGATACCTGCAAAACCCAATTCAGCGATAGGCGTATCGATTACGCGTTTTGCTCCAAATTCATCGAGCATGCCTTGCGAAACTTTATAGGCACCATTATATTCAGCTACTTCTTCACCGATTAGGAATACACGCTCGTCTGCGCGCATTTCTTCTTGCATGGCTTCACGAAGGGCTTCACGAAATGCTAATTCTTTCATATTTAGACGCAAAAATAAGGATTTGACTCTAAAAAGACGCGGCGTTTTGTTGAAATCAATGAAGTCGTTTTGATAACACTGTAGATATAAATTGGAATAATTGCCGTGGACCGAGTTTGCGCCATTGCAATTCATCCAAATCACCCCCAAAATTCAAGTAATAATCGATGCCGTTTTGACGGAATTCTTGCAAAACGTGTTCCCTGAAATTCAACAAAGCAATCCAACCGTCTTCCACGTCTTGAAACCATTCTTCGTAATAGGAATCGTCAGATGCATGAAAATTCATAACATTTTCTCCTATTAAAATAAAATGATTGATGCCCGATTCAACCATTACTTCAAGCACTTCTCGTTTTAGCAACATAATATCGTTGTAAAGCGCGTCGTTCCACTCGCCTAAGAGTTCAATTATGGCAAACTGATCCTGATAATCGGCATAAAGCACCTTTATATATAAGGTATGCGATCCAAAATGATCCCATTGAGGATGAATCAAATAGTTATAAACGGTATGTTCGTAATAGAATTCGGAATATTCGCGCCCGTAAAAAGGCGAAGCGGGGTCTTCACACGCACTGTATTGATTGATCCATGCGTAATGGGGTTCCAGATCATGCACGTGCAAAGATACCTTGAAAATTCCTACCTTCGCACGCAGGTGTCGCGCACATTTGTTAAAAATTTAATCTGGCTTCAAGCCCTTAATTGGTTGGTCAAACCAATATGGATTTTATGGATAGAGCGCACCGTGCAAGTGCAATTGGGCAACGAATGGTACGGTCAGTATTTCGTACATTTTAACCTCGGTTTGTTGTTCGCTGTGCTCCTAGACGCAGGTTTAAATGCCTATGTTTCACGTGAAGTAGCTTCAAAGGGACGTCTGACCCACCGCAATAGGGTACTTGCTTTAAGGATGTTTTTTGGAGCAATTTACGTGCTGATGGTCGCAATTGTGGCCTATCAGCAACAACTAGACGTTCGAATTCTCGCGTTCGTCGTTGTAAACCAAATACTAGCGTCCATACTCCTTTTGATGCGCGCAGTCGTGCAAGGCCGACAATTATTTATATCGGATGGACTTTTGAGTGTTTCAGATCGATTGATTGCCATTGTTTTGAGCGCATGGTTTCTGTTTGGGTCGCATACGTTTGCAGGTTTAAACGGTATTGTGGTGTTTCTTTTGGCCCAAACTGCGGGATACGGTTTCGCGGTTTTGCTGGGCTGGTATTTGCTGCGCTTTGAGGGAAACCGGAGAACAGCCGCTGCTGAAATCCATACGCATTACGATTCTTTGGGAAGCTCTGAAACGGGCGCTGCTGAAATCCATACGCATTACGATTCTTTGGGAAGCTCAGAAACGGGCGTTGCTGAAATCCATACGAATAACGAATCTTTAGGAAGCTCTAAAACGGGCGCTGCTGAAATTAATACGCATAACGATTCTTTGGGAAGCTCAGAAACGGGCGCTGCTCCAATTCAGGAGGAGGTGCCTTCATTTGGCCGCTGGACAAAAGAGGTGGTGTGGTTTGTGGCCATGGCGCTTTTCATGAGCATTTTCACCCGTATCGATGCTCTCATGATTCGGAATTTATCTCCAGACATGTTCGGCAAGTGGGGAATCGACAGCGGCTATTTTCAAGCAGGGATATACGCCCAGAGTTACCGATTGTTAGATGCTGGATTAATTTTTAGCACGTTGTTAAGCACGCAATTATTGCCCATATTTTCTCGCAATATTGAAAAAGGACAAGATAATACCCATTTCGTTTGGTTGTCGTTTCGTTTGGTATGGTTGGTGGGTTTGAGCGCACTTTTTACTGCTTATATCTGGGGGAATGAAATTCTAGAACTGCTTTACGGTGCAAAGTGGGAAGGTGGTGGCGAAACCCAATTGGCGCAACGATCGGGCTGGATATTTGTGGTATTAATGGGCGCTTTTGTGGCCATGAGTAGCATCCATGTTTTGGGAACTTTTATCACCGCAGAAGGTCGCATGAAGTGGTTAACAGGGTTGGCACTGTTTAGTATGATTTTGAATATGGCCGCCAATTTCTTTCTCATACCCAGATTCGGAGCATTGGGGGCCGCCATGAGTGCCGTCATTACCCAGTGGTTTTTTGCCGCGGCTTGTGCAGCGCGCGTATGGAAATCGAACACGGTTCAAACCCGAAATATCAAATGGAAAGTGATTCCAATGAGCGCTTTTTATGGACTCATTTTGGCTTTAGGTTTGCATAATGTTCAGTGGGTATCCCAAAAAATAATTTTAGAATTCCTGGTTTGGTTGCTCTTTATCATGGGATTGGTTTGGCATCTTTTTGGCGAAAATATCAAAAAATCGATTCAAAACGTTTTATAAACAATTCAAAATGTGACAATTGTCACATTCTTAATGCTTTATTTTTAGGTAATTGCAAAAACCCTATTTATTTAAGCTATGAAACATCAAATACTTATTATTGGTGGTGGAAATGCTGGAATTTCTGCTGCCGCCCAATTATTGCGCAAAAAATCCAATTTGGATATTGCCATAGTAGAACCCTCTGAAAAACATTATTACCAACCTGCATGGACATTAGTTGGAGCAGGGGTTTTCGACATAAAAAATACCGAAAGAACCGAGGCTTCAGTAATGCCCAAGGGTGTTACGTGGATTAAAGAAAAAGCACAAAGTTTTGAGCCCGATCAAAATCAAGTTACCCTTGCAAATGGAACCCTTGTAACCTATGATTATTTAATTGTAGCTCCTGGGATTCAAGTAAATTGGGGCGCAATTAAGGGCCTTAAAGAAACCATAGGTAAGAATGGTGTTTGTTCTAATTACGATTTTAAAGAAGCCCCATACACGTGGGAATGTCTGAAAAATGTAAAAGGAGGCAATATCTTGTTTACCAATCCGAATACGCCCGTAAAATGCGGGGGTGCTCCGCATAAAATCATGTATCTCGCAGCAGATTATTTCAGAAAACAAGGTACATTAAGTAATTTCAGCATTCATTTTTGGAGTGGCGGCACGCGTATTTTTGGCGTAGAAAAATTTGAGAAAACCCTCCTTGAAGTTATAAAACGTGGTAACATTGCTACACATTATAAAACCCATCTGGTTGAAATTGATGGCCCCAATAAAAAAGCGCGATTTGAATATTTAGATGGCGATAAAAAAGGCGAATCGGAATGGGTTGAATTTGAAATGATTCACGTAACACCGCCGCAAAGTGCTCCCGATTTTGTAAGAAACAGCCCCTTAGCAAATGCGGGAGGTTGGGTTGATGTAGATAAAAACACCTTGCAACATGTGCGCTATTCTAATGTGTTTTCATTAGGGGATGCAGCCGGCTTACCAACGGCAAAAACTGGAGCCGCAATACGAAAACAAGTACCGGTAATGATCGACAACCTCCTTCACGTGATGAATGGGGAGGCTTTGAGTCCTGCTTACGATGGGTATTCCTCTTGTCCTTTGGTTACGGGATATGGGAAATTGGTGATGGCAGAATTTGACTACGATAATAATCCCAAAGAAACCTTTCCCTTTGACCAATCGAAGGAGCGTTACAGCATGTATTTTCTAAAGCGTTACATGCTTCCTTGGTTGTATTGGAATCAGATATTGCCAGGAAAGATGTAACATCGGTTCTTAAATTATACATCGGATCGGAGAAATAAACACAAAAGCCTCACTTGAGGCTTTTGTATTTTGGAGTAAATCAGATGTAAATGCTGCTTATGCAAAAAGAGGGAAACTGCCGGCCCAATCGTGGATATGAGCGGCAATTTGCGCCAATTTTGCGTCGTCGTTGGGGTTCATCAACGCGGTATCGATAAAGTCGGCGATTTGTTCCATATCGCTGGCTTGGAATCCACGCGTAGTTAATGCGGGGGTTCCTAAACGGATGCCGCTGGTTACAAAGGGACTTCTTTCTTCGAAAGGAACGGTATTTTTATTAATGGTTATATGGCATTTTCCTAAAGTGGCTTCGGCCAATTTACCCGTAAGGGTATCGCTCTTACTACGCAGATCAATCAACATCAAATGGTTGTCGGTACCACCAGAAATAATGGAATATCCCCGGTTTACCAATCCGGTCGAAAGGGCTTGTGCGTTTTGAATTACGCGATCGCAATACGCTTTAAAATCGGGTGAAAGGGCTTCCCCAAAAGCGACGGCTTTAGCTGCAATTACGTGTTCTAAAGGTCCGCCTTGAGTACCAGGAAAAACAGCGCCATCCAAAATAGCACTCATGCGTTTGATTTCCCCTTTTGGAGTGGTAAGTCCCCACGGATTATCGAAATCTTTACCCATCATGATGATACCGCCACGAGGGCCGCGAAGGGTTTTGTGGGTGGTGGATGTAACAATATGACAGTGCATTAAGGGGTCGTTAAGTATGCCTTTGGCAATTAAGCCCGATGGGTGCGAAATATCGGCAAGGAGCAGGGCTCCTACTTCATCAGCAATAGCGCGCAAACGGGCATAATCCCAATCACGTGAATAGCTAGAAGCGCCGCAAATAATTAATTTCGGTTGTTCGAGGCGGGCTTTTTCGGCCACTTTCTCGAAATCGATCAATCCGGTTTCACGTTCAACGCCGTAAAAGCTGGCTTTGTATAATTTCCCAGAGAAATTAACGGGAGAACCGTGGGTTAAGTGACCGCCATGACTGAGGTCGAAGCCCAAGATTTTATCTCCAGGATTCAAAACGGCCAACATTACTGCGGCATTGGCTTGAGCGCCGGAATGGGGCTGCACATTGGCCCATTCGGCTCCAAAAAGGGCTTTCAAACGGTCTATGGCCAATTGTTCCACTTGGTCTACAATTTCGCAGCCACCATAATATCGTTTGTTGGGAAGTCCTTCGGCGTATTTATTGGTCAATACGCTGCCCATAGCAGACATAACTTGTTGACTTACATAATTCTCACTGGCGATAAGTTCCAATCCGTGCGTTTGACGCAGTTTCTCTTTCTCGATGAGATCAAATATCACTTGGTCGTTTACGATCATACTGCAATTTTACAACAATAAAATGGTGTTATGTTGCGAAAAAATAAGGAAATTCGCTTCCACTAATCATGAACATCAATCAAAACTATTTGAAGAAAGCAGGTATCGTACTGGCTTTTATTTTGGGATTTTGGGTTATTGCAATGTGGTATTTTGCCCCGGCATTGGACGGTAAAATGTTGCAACAAGGCGATATGCAGCAGGTGCGGATGATGACCGCTAACGCTAAGGAAATCAAGGAAGCAACCGGAAATTATCCGCTTTGGAGCGACCGTTTGTTTTCGGGTATGCCCTCCAATTTAATTACGGGTATCGAGCAAGGAAGTTTGCTTTTAAAATGGAAACCCTTGCAATTGTTTCACCTGGTAAAACACCCTTTTGACTTTCTGTTTTTGTCGATGTTGAGCACATTTTTATTGCTAATTATCATGAAGGTAGATAACTTTTGGGCTGCTGCTGGGGCTGTTGGCTATGCATTTATGACGTTTACGCTGAGCAGTTTTGAGGCAGGACATATTACGAAGGTTCAGGCTATGGCCTTGATGCCCGGAGTCATTGCAGGATTGATGCTTTTAAGTAAAGAAAAATGGGCCCAAGGGGGCGTAGTTTTAGCGGTTTTCTTTGGAATGATGATCAATTTCTTCCATTATCAGATTGCTTATTATGCCGGATTTATTATGGGAGCCTATGCGATTATAGCGGTAATAAGAGGTATCCAAGAGAAGAAATTCAAATCCCTGTTCATGCAATTGGGGATCCTGGTTGTTGCTTCCTTATTAGGCGCTGTTACTGCAATTGGAAAAATTTACGACACCATGGAATATTCCAAGGCGACCATGCGTGGGGGGTCTGAAGTTACCAGTGAAGTTCCCGAAAAAGGACAATCTACAGTGGGAGCGAAAGGTTTGGATATTGATTACGCGTTCAGTTGGAGTTATGGCATTGGAGAAAGTTTAACGCTTTTTGTGCCCCGTTTTAAAGGAGGAAGTTCCGATGAGGCCGTTCCGGAAAACGAATTCGGTGCCGAGCGTTTGCCGATGTATTTTGGAGATATGCAATTTACCAGCGGACCCGTATACATGGGGGCTATTTTGATGTTCTTGTTTATTTTGGGGGAAGTTTTCGCTTGGAATTGGAGGCGCTGGAAACCCGAGGATCCCGATCAAAAAGAATTTCAATATGTAACCTGGTTTGCTGTGTTAACGTTTGGTATTTCCTTGGCATTGGCTTGGGGTAAGAATCTTGCCATCAATGAGTTCTTATTCGAATATTTGCCCTATTACAATAAGTTCAGAACACCGATGATGGCTCTTTCCATTGCGCAAGCGGTGGTTCCGTTTTACGGCATTTATGCGGCGTATAAAATGCTGAGTTTTTCGTATACACCGGAACAACAAAAAGCAATGATAAAGGCTTCTGGAATTACGCTTGCCTCTATTTTAGGGGTGATTATTGTTATGGCGGGCGGACAGTCTTTCAGCGGTCCGATGGACAGCCAGATTGGTGGCGCACAAAGCGCTCAGGTAATGCCGGTAATTTTGAAATTGAGAAAGACCTTAGTTTGGAATGATGTTTGGCGTTCGGCAATGTTCATGATTCTTGCTTTTGGTATTTTATACGGGGTATTAAAGGGACAATTGAAAACGCTGCATGCGGGTTTGGTGCTAATCGTTTTGGTGGGTGCCGATTTGATTGGTGTTTCCAACCGTTATTTACGTGAAGAGCAATGGGTAGAGAAAGAAGAGGAAGAATTGATTTTGCCTAGTAAAATCGACGAGCAAGTAATGGCGGATAACAAAGATTATGCGCGTGTATTTGATTTGCGATACAGTCCTTTTAACGACAACCATTCGGCTCCTTTTCACCGCAATGTTGGGGGGTATCATCCGGCAAAATTAAGTAGGTACCAAGATGTGATCAGTTTTGGCATTACCAAGGCGGGAAGTCAATTGAACGGCGAAACCATTATGAACAATCCGGTTTTGGATATGTTGAACTGCAAATATGTGCTCTCAAAAGGGGGAGAACGCGGTGAAGAAGTCATTATCCGTTCAACGGCGTTCGGTAATGCGTGGTTTGTGAATGAACTGAAATCGTATGCCTCCGCGAAGGAAGCGCTGAATGCTTTGCAAACCGAAAACTTGAAACAGGTTGGGATCTTAGAAGGCGGTAATCCTACACGCAAAGGTATTGTAAGAGACAGCAGCGATCGCATCGAAATCAGTTCGTATAGCAGCGACAGCATTGTGTACACGACTTCAACAAAAGGGACTTCATTTGCTGTGTTTTCAGAGGTGTATTACGCTGAGAAAAACGGTGCTTGGAAGGTGTATATAGATGGGAAGCCTGCCAAAGCGGAGCGTGTGAACTACATTTTGAGGGGGGTAGAAATCCCTACTGCGGGTACGCATAAAGTACTTTGGGTGTATGAACCTGCGGATCGCAGTTTGATGTTGGCGGCTGAAACAGGCAGTTCTGCAGCTTTGATTTTGGCTTTATTGGCAGTAATTGCCATGCCTCTATTCAAGAAAAATGACTGAGTTAGCGCTTTCGATTGTAACGATAAATTACCAAAATGTAGCCGGTTTACGGGCTACCATGGATTCGGTTTTGTCGCAAATAGGGGCCAAGGATTCTTGGGAATGGATTTTGATTGATGGAGGAAGTACCGACGGATCTTTGGAACTTATAAAAGGCGAGTCTGAGCATATTGCATATTGGTGTTCGGAACCAGACAAAGGCATTTACGACGCCATGAACAAAGGATTGCAACGGGCGAAGGGCAAATTTGT
This sequence comes from Bacteroidia bacterium, assembly GCA_032111345.1. Lineage (GTDB taxonomy): Bacteria > Bacteroidota > Bacteroidia > NS11-12g > UBA955 > VMCP01. The sequence continues at coordinate 21,135 of JAULUW010000146.1, read as the reverse complement.
ATGGTTTCTTAACAGTGCAGATCGCTTGCACGGCACGGATGCTATAGCCCGTATTTTAGGAGCGATTGATGCCCATGCAGAGGCGGATTGTTTATATAGCGATACCTACTTTGTGGATGCCGATTATCGGCAATTGGGTTTGATTTCCAAGTTGAAACCGCAGCGTTTTCCTGAGAAATTGAGTTACGAAAGCTTCCGATTTGGAATGAATATCTGTCACCAAAGCTTTGTAGTCCGCCGGAGTTTGGCTCCCCAATATTCTTTAAAATACCGTCAGGCTTCGGATATAGATTGGATTTTAGAGATTCTCAAGGGAAGGCCTAAATGCATGAGAATAGAAGGGGTTTTGAGTGAATTTCAGGTAGGGGGCAGCAGCAGTGCACATGCAAGCAAGGCAATGAAAGAGCGTTATGCTATTCTGCAACGACATTTTGGTTTTTTGCCAAATTTGTTTGCGCATGCTTGGATTTTTATACGCCGCTTTTTATTTCGGGGGATTTAGATTGCGGATTTTGAGCGCCACTGACCAAAATTATGAAAGAGGGGTGTTTGCGTTTTAGGGCTAATTTGTAGCAATTATAGGTTACTTGTTTAACTCGTAATTATATGTGACATTGGCTATTTTGAATATCAAGCAGTTTATAGAGATTAACCCTGAAAAGCGATTTGATAATCCCATAATCAGAGGTACGCGTATTTCTGTTGCTGAAGTAGACATTTTCATTTATGATTTTACCACTCCTTTACCCACTTCCCTGAATCTTGCCGAATCTCCACACCTCTTTTTAATACCAACCTGTAAACGTTTACGCCCGATACTGGATTCCCAATTTCTGCGCCCTTTAAGTCATACCACCGCAATTCCACCAACTCCCAAGACTGGTTTAGAAACAGCACCTCACCTTGCGAATTGATGCGGTAAACCGTTTCTAAATTCACTTGCGAAATACCCGCATTCTCGCTAAGGGAAATTGCAAGTCGAGCGGTATCGCGACAGCCCATATTACTCATTACGCGCAACTCCAAGGGATAATCGCCCACTATCTTGGGATAGCGATATTTAAAAACAAAGGCACTCGAAGTATCGCTCTTGGTAGTTGTATCGCCCGCATCCCACAACCATGTCAATGGGGTATTGTCATCAATATAGGAACTGTGCGTGGCTTGCAATTCGGCTGCATGAATGTTCAATTCCCGCGGGCTGCTCATTTGGATGTCTGCCACAGGCGAATGGAATACCCGAATCGTAAAATAACCAGTATCCATGCAGCCTTGCAAGGGCCCTTCGTAGCGCACGCGCCAGTTTCCGGCGACAATATCTTTGGGGACCCAATTGCCGTTGATGATGCCATAAGACCCCAATTCGGGCGCTTTCTTATCCCAATTATAGGAATCCCATGTAAACCGCCCGTTTGTAGCGGGCTTGGCATCAATGCGAACGGATCTGAAGAGGTCGAATTCTTCTTTATCGCGGCACAAAGTTTGCGGCGACAGCGTTAAAACAGGCTCGTTTACCACGCTCACTTGCACGGTATCCCACTGGGTGCAACCACCGGCATATTTCTTAAAACTCACCGCAAATTGATACGTTCCGGCTCTTCCTTTTTCTTGGGATGCTCCCAGGTTCATGCGGTTTTCGTTTGACAATATGGAGCCGCTCGGAACGCCTGCAGGACTGCTCGCCAGCTTCCAAATTGCCTGATAATCGCTTTGATTTAAATTGGGTTTTAGAATTAAAGCATCTAAATTCAAAAATCCTATATTCTGACACATGGATGTGTCTTTTAACACCGCTTCTACGGGCTGTTCCACCAGCCATTTTACGGTATCTTGTTGCCGACATTGCCAAGAATCGTTATAACTTAAGAATAAGTCTAAGGTCTGTGTACCGTTTTGAAAACCACTCTGTGGTACTTTTTGTGGGTCTAAAAATACGTTCGAATCTTTCCATACCACCCAGGCATCGGTGTTGTGAATTTGCGATTTTCTCTCTCGGAAATCGCTCCATAAGGCGTTCAAGAACACCTGAGATCCGTTACTGCAACCGGCAGGGATGGCGGTCCAGATAAGCGATTCATGGGGAAATTCCTTCACTACCGCGCTATCGCGAGCGATACAGCCACGGCTATCGCTTATTTCAAACCAGAGTTTGCTTACCGAATTGGCATCGGAGAGGGTTGCATTGAGTTGGGATTTTTTCAAGGTACCCGAATTGGAAATCATACTGATACGGGCCAAATCGATCAAATTGGCGGTATCTAAAGCAAAGCTGAGCACGGTGTTTTGGCAAAATCCGGTATCCCCCAAAAAATAAATTGCGGGCTTTTGATTTAAAATCACGGTGTCGGTTTGTGGCCGAAATCCCAAAGAATCGTGTACAATTATGGAAGTTATATAATAGGTATCGTTAGGCAGGGATTCGGTGATGAAACCGTTCTTTTGAAACACTTTAGAGTAGTAACCCGATTTAGATTTGACTTCCCATTGATACAGGATTTTACCCGACACTGAGGGATGTGCAACTTGAACTACCAATCGGTTACAGGTGGTATCACGCGAAAGGTTTTCATATTCGATACGAGGAAGTACTCGAATTTTTACGGCTTTGGATGACATGCCTATATCGGAACATTTATTATCCCTTACCCCAAATACTTGCGTGAAAATTGGCTTAACGGTATGGGAAGAATCGGTTATCCAAGTAAATGTATATGCTCCTTTATTGAAATTTACAGATTTTGGAGTCATGGACATCCCTGTTTGAGTGAGTGAATACCATAATTGGAGGGTATCGTCTTTATCTTTATCGGATATTTGAATATCCATTGTTAACGTATCACCTTCAATAACCGTAATTTCATCTGGAAACTGAATCTGAGGTGGATTAGGATTATTGCTGGAATTTCTAAAAATCAAATTGTAATGAAGTGATGATTTAGAGATGGGCAGCCAAATCCCTGATTCATTTTTCCTGGATTCAGTGATAGACAGATTGATATACGCCGATTCATCTTGGAATTTATAGAAATAAAGTTCCCCTGTTTCGCCATCAAAATTAATTCCTCTGGGCGGAGTGGATACTTTATTGGGTTTACCAAACCCATCAATGCCCCAGGTACCCACATTGGATTTTAGTAAATCGGTAGTTGAATATCCGGTATTAAAGATTAATGCTTTAAAATCATAATCTGACGAATGACACGTTTCATGTGAAAATTCAACTTTATCATTTTCAACGTCTGAAAAAGAAGGAGAAAATCTGTAATAACCCAAGTTATTGTATAAATTTGGGTAATTATAAAATGAAGGACTATAATTTGACTTTTGTTTTAATGATTTAATATTTTTCAAGTATACAGAGGCTTGCAAAACCAACCCGGGCCTGTTCCACATTCCCAGATTATAGGAAGTCAGCGTAGATCTACTACAAAATGCGAGGATACTGATGGTTTCGAATCCATATTGTCGTATTAAAGTATTAAATACGGTATCTTTTTTTATATCAATAATGGTAGAGAACCAAAATCGGATCACTCCCTTTGTTGTTTTGGTATTTGAAGGATTATTTAAGGGATTTGAGGTGATCGAATAACCCGGACACGTTACCGAGATATTTGAAATGGAATCTTGCTTAGGAAAATTAATATATTTAATCGGACTCCTTGGGTTTGTGAGATCGCCAATTAATACCCCCATTTTTAAAAAACCAGGGTAAAATAGGGTGTCTGTGCTATTGCCCGTTCCACTCCATGCGTCGAAACCTACAATTATGTGAATGGTATTAGAATCAATTACGTGACATTTTATTTCTCCGCCGTTTTGCAAAGAATACTGGGCATTGAGTTTCAAGAATCCAAACATCAAAACCATTAATAAGTAGATTGCTTTTTTCATTTTTTTGAACTTTATATTGTTGGCTGAGAGAGGTTTGCAATTACAATTTATGCGATATTTCTCAGAAATTGGAGCGCTTTCATTCTTGTAATTCTCATAACCCGAAGTTCTGGCCTTAACCCAAACGTAAGAGATTGAATCTTCATCCGGATCCTGCATCCCATAGTTACGGTAATTGCCAATATTGCATGGGAGTTTATTCATGGCTTTAGGCGCATATACTCCGGAATTATTAAAGGCCTTTTTGGGATAAGATAAATGACACGAACTAATTTCTGCAGTGAACATAGATTGGGTTGAACTTTGATTGGGTTTGATAGATTAAAGGATTCTTACAACTAAGAGTACAAGAGTGTTTTGGATTCAGGGAAAAAGGGGGTGTAATATATTATGGAATTCTTTAGTTGTGATTAAAGCGATTGACATTAAAGAATTCGAATTCGTTGCCTTTATGTAAGAAAGTTGGGATAATTAAAGATAAATGCTTCGAATTTTATAAGAGTATTCTGGATTGTCACCGAATTTAGAGGCGCTAATTTAGGAGCTCAAGATGGGTTTGTATGGCCTTGTTTTTTTCTCGAGGGAAGTATTGAACGCCAGGGGTAACCCTCACTTTGTTACAAAATTTGGACAAAACAACCCTCACTCTGTTACAAAATTGGGATAAAATTACCCTAACTTTGTGACATGTTTGAACGTTTGCTCTTAAAAGAACTTGAACAATGGCAACACAAACCAAGTCGTAAACCTTTGGTTATTAGAGGAGCGAGGCAGGTCGGTAAGACTACTTTGGTGCATCAGTTTGCGGAGAGATTTGAACAGTATATTTATTTAAACCTAGAACTGACAGAGGATAAACAACCGTTTTTAAAATTCACCAATATTGAAACGCTTGTACAAAATATATTCTTCATAAAGAATCAATTACTCTCACTTAAGTCAAACACTTTAATTTTCATTGACGAGATACAAGAGGTTCCGGAAGCGTTGAATGTATTACGGTATTTCTATGAGCAAGAGCCGTCTATCCATATAATTGCTGCAGGAAGTATGTTAGAAACCGCATTGAATAAAAACATACATTTCCCTGTTGGTCGGGTTGAATTTAAGGTGTTAAGGCCGGTTTCTTTTCCTGAATTTTTGGATGCATTGGGCGAACGGGCGTCACTTGAACAGATTTTACGGGTACCAATGAGAGATTTTGCTCATGACAAACTTTTGAAGCTGTATCACTTGTACGCGTTAATTGGAGGTATGCCAGAAGTGATTAAAACGTATCTAGCAACTAAGGATTTGGGTTCCTTACAATCGGTTTTTGACTCTTTAATAACTTCCTATCTAGAGGATGTAGAGAAATATGCAAAAAATGATTCTCAGGTACTTTTCCTAAGGCATATTATTCGCACATCTTTTGCAGAGGCAGGAAACAGAATCCAATTTGCGGGCTTTGGAAATTCTACATATAAATCGAGAGAAATGTCAGAGAGTTTTAGGCTTTTGGAAAAGGTTTTTCTTTTAAATTTGGTTTATCCGAATACATCGGCAACCTTACCCTTATTGCCAGATTTAAAGAAATCGCCGCGATTAATATTATTGGATACAGGGTTAATGAATTACTTTTTGGGTATTCAAAAAGATATTATTGGAACGGATGATTTGAATAAAATTTACAAGGGAAAAATGATTGAACATTTAACAGGCCAAGAATTATTAGCGACTGAAGTTAACACGTTACATGCTTTGTTTTTTTGGGTTAAAGAGAAAAAAGAATCCACTGCTGAGTTGGATTTTCTCGTTTCGTTTGAGGGATACATTATTCCTGTAGAAGTAAAGTCAGGGAAAACCGGTACGTTAAGAAGTTTGCATCAGTTTATGGATTTAGCACCTCATCAAATGGCTGTAAGATTTTATGCAGGAAATTTGGGTATTTCAGAGTTGAAAACCGCGAGTGGAAAAGAATTCTTCTTGCTCAACTTACCCTATTTTTTGGTTTCACAAATCAATCCCTATCTAAAATGGTTTCAAGCCGAGGTAAATCAAAGAATTCAAACACATAAATAGTCCTAAGTATAATTTTTGGCTTATGAATCTTACATTTGTAAGAGTAATACATTGATTTTTTTATCATGAGCAATACCCAAAGGGTTGATACGTCGTTATTTGAAGGTTCGCATTATTTGGGGAAGCCAGCCGATCATACCGATTTATTGGTGCGCCGACGCATAGAAATATTGAAGTCCTTTACGGAATTTTGGGATAAAGAAGCCTCCATTGTAGATATCGGATGTGGCAATGGCAATACGATTTTGCAAATTGCACCGGCGTTCAAGCGCGCCTATGGCTTGGAATATGCCCCAGATCACGAGTCGGATTTCCACCAATTGAAGGAAGAATTGCAAGTGGAAAATGCGAGTTGGGTGCAGCATGATATTAGCGAAGCCCCATTTCAGCCGCCGGTTTCTCGTTTGCTGAGTTTTGAAGTTATCGAACATTTGCCCAGCGAGGAAGCGGTGCAGAATTATGCCAAATCCATGACCGCCGATGGTTTGTGTGCCATAAGTGTGCCCAATAAATGGTGGATTTTTGAAACCCATGGTGCTTCATTACCCGTTTTGCCTTGGAACCGAGTTCCGTTTTTTTCTTGGTTACCCACACCCTTGCACGAGCGTTGGGCTTTAGCGCGCATTTATACGCGCAGTCGGATAAAGAGGTTATTGGAAACATCGGGTATCGAAGTGCTCGAGATGCATTACGTAACCGCCCCTATGGATGTGGTTAAATGGAAACCTTTGCAAAGTTTTTTAAGGCGGTATATCTTTAAAAATGCTACTACTTCCATTCCGTTTTTATCGGTGAGTATTATGGTTTTTGGACGCAAGAAATCTTAAATGCGATGCAATATTTCCCCTTAATTTCACGTTCCCTTATTTACGAAATCTCTTTGATTTAAAAGGCGTATATTGATTTAAAAAACATAAAATGAGACATATATTTTTATTATTTTTAGGAACGCTAAGTATTTCTTTAAGCGCTCAAAAGAAGCCGGATATTCATTGGTATCATTCGGCACCCAAGAAAAACAACATGGGCATTTCACTAGATAAAGCCTACGAATCTGAATTTGCAAAAAGACCGGCTACGGATATTGTGGTAGCCGTAATCGATGGTGGAACCGATGTGAATCACGTAGATTTAGTAGATGTATTGTGGACGAATTCTGGGGAAATTGCGGGTAACGGTTTAGACGACGACCATAACGGTTATATCGATGATGTACACGGGTGGAATTTCATTGGAGGTGCCGATGGTAAAATGGTAGCAGCCGATAATTTGGAGAAGGCCCGTGTGTTGAAGCGCTTGATGGACCGCTACGAAGCTCCCGATGCAAAGTTTGATGCTTCGAGTCCTGAATATCAAAATTATTTGCAAATGAAATCTGAAGTATTGTTGGCAAAGGAATCTGCCGAAACCATGTTGGCACAAATGGAAATGGTAACAGGTTTATTGCAACAAATTAAAGAGGCAACGGGCAAGGAAAATCCAAGTGCAGAAGATTTAGAAAATCTAAAGTCAGAAGATCCAATGATGGAAGGCATTGCCAAACGATTGGCAAAGGGCATGAAAAAGGAGGGCATTGAATTTTCGGCGATGAACCAAGAGTTCGACGAACAATTGAATTACTTTAAGGTAAAAGCTGAAATTCAAAACAATCCCGATTATAACTCGCGTTTGATCGTGGGTGATGATTACAGCAACAGTTCAGAACGGTACTATGGCAATAACAATGTGGTAGGTCCAGATGCAGGACACGGTTCGCATGTAGCGGGCATTATTGCGGCAAAGCGCGGCAACGGAATAGGACTTGATGGCGTTGCCGATCATGCTAAAATCATGGTAGTTCGGGTAGTCCCCGATGGCGATGAGCGCGATAAAGACGTGGCCAATGGCATTCGGTATGCGGTAGACAATGGCGCTAAAATCATTAACATGAGTTTCGGTAAAGGGTTCTCTTGGGATAAAAATATCGTAGACAGCGCCGTTGCCTATGCTGAAAGCAAAGGGGTTTTATTGGTGCATGCGGCAGGGAATAATAGCAGCGACAACGATGAAATTCCCAATTATCCGAACGATACCCTTTGGAATGGAACTCATACGGCCGCAAACTGGTTAGAAATTGGTGCAAGTCAGCCCAAGCGCAAGAAATTGGCCACCGATTTTTCCAATTACGGTAAGAACAATGTAGATCTGTTTTCTCCGGGTCAGGATATTTACAGTACCATTCCGGGCAACAAATATGCCTATTTTAACGGCACCAGTATGGCTGCGCCTGTTGCGGCGGGTGTTGCAGCATTGGTATGGAGCCGCTATCCCAATTTAACAGCGGTTCAAATCAAGCAGATATTGATGGAATCGGGCACATTGGTAAAGTCTAAAGTGCTTTTGCCTGGTACGAAGGATAAAGTACGTTTCACAGAATTATCGCAAAGCGGTCGTTTGGTGAATGCGTTTGAAGCGTTGAAGCGCGCCGATGCCCTTAGTAGTGGTAAGTAATAAAAAATCCCGAAAGGAGATTTTATACATTATGAATCAAAAAAGGTGGGATAAAACCCACCTTTTTTATGGGTGTTACCTGTGCTTTTGAACAAAAGCAGTGCGGTTATTAAAGACGTATCGTGCTTTCCTTAGGGCTTTAGAAAATTGTGAAGTTCGCGGTAGAATTTTCCTGATGGAAATCCCATTACGTTGTAAAAACAACCCGTAATGGATTTTACTCCCACCAAGCCCATCCAATCTTGAATGCCATAGCTGCCGGCTTTGTCAAAGGGCTTACAGTTTCGTATATACGCATGTATTTCTTCGTCGGTTAATGCATAAAACTCCACCTCGGTGGCATCGTGAAAGGTATGGGTTTTATGGCTTCCGCGAATGGTGCAGCCGGTATACACGAAGTGGGAGCGGCCGCTCAGCAATTGCAACATGTCAAACGCTTCTTGCTCGTTTTCGGGTTTATTCAATACCGTATCGCCCACCACCACGATGGTATCGGCGGTGATTAGGAGGTTTTGATCTAAATTGCCTTGATAGTGTTGCGATTTATGCAAAGAGAGGTACTCGCAAATTTCGGGTCCCTTGAGTACTTGGGGGAAATTTTCATCGGCATCGATGGCAACCACCTTAAAATCGAATCCGCATTTTTCGAAAATTTCTTGTCTTCGGGGAGATTTGGAGGCTAATAAAAGGGTGGGGAATGACATATAAGGCAAAGGTATTGTATTTTTGCGGGGATGTTTAGACCTTCATTTTGGACACGATTACGCAGTTATTTTTGGCCCGTAACGATTGAAAAGCGTCAGGGCACTTTGAATCACGAACTCGAGGTTTTGGTATACCATGGCACGTTGATGTTAGACACACAGGATGTGAATTATTCATTTGGGAAATTGCATGAAGTGATGCAAGGTGTTTTGGGGAAACTTAAAGAACGGAAGTATCCTTTCGATCAGGTTTTAATTCTCGGTTATGGAGGTGGCAGTGCGGCGCAAATTATTCACGATGAGATCAATAGCGATGCTCAAATTGTAGGTGTTGAAGCGGATTTAGAGGTTGTGGGCTTAGTTGAGAAATATTTTTATAAGCAAGATGTAAAATTACTGAATGAAGAAGCCTCGCATTATGTTTCAAGAGCGGTTAAGCAAGATTGGAGTTATGACACTATCATAATAGATGTGTTTGAAAATCAGGAGCAACCGCAGTGGGATGATGCATTTTGGCTGCAGATAAAGCAAATCTTACAATCCAATGGAGTGGGTATTTTAAATACGATGTTGGAGGAAAAGGCCTTTCAAAAGATTGGAGCGGAGCTCCAATCTTTTGGTTTTACCGTTCAAGCATGGAATGAAATACGCGAAAACCGGGTTTGGGTTTTTCGCAAATAAGAACGGGCTCGCTTTTTTGCCACAGTTAAAAATAGAGACTTCCTATGCAATAATCTAATTGATCTCAGTTTTAACTGTGGGACAATCGTAGGATATGATAATCATTTTAATTCAATCATCTATTATCGCAACAAGTGTAACACTCCGTTGATGAAACGTGCCTCATTTGTTCGAATGTGTTTAAACTCCATGACGTCTATATACATACCCTCAGGGGATTCTTTATCCATAAACTCACCATTCCATGCCATAGGGGCATCAAAGAGTTTTTGTCCCCATCGATTGTATATTTTCATACTTTGAAGTTCCCAACCCTTGCCTACATAATAAAATGAATCATTTAATCCCTTCCTATTGGGGGTAAAAGCATTTGGAATATATATTGTCGAAGGTTCGCCGCAGAAAATGGGAATGATGCGTATCGTATCATATTGCTCGCAATCTTTTTTGGTAAACAATACAATATCTTGCGTTTCGCTTGCGATGATGTTATATTCTTGATTGCTACTATGCAATACGCCATTAATATACCAACTCGCAGGAACGATTAAACTTTTCAATTTAAATGAGCTATCCCTACAAATATTATATGCGGTTGCTAAAATGGCCGTATTTGAGAGTTTGACTTCAATGTTAAACGTATCAGTGAATGAACAACCTCCCATTGTTAATGTTCGTAAATACCTCCCTGAATTTGCAGGCTGTATCGCATAAGTAGTTTGACCCGTATTCCAAATATACTCACTCACCCCAGCTACCGAATCACCTATTTAGGTTGATGGGTGATAGGAGGCGGGTTTCGGGTGCCAGACTATAGACTACACACTACCCCCCCCCAACCAACTACCATGTATCACTGACTCATTCGTTTATTTCGAATTTCTTTCGATACTGAATACCGTTATCGGTAACTATGGAGAGTATGTAAATGCCAGGCAATGGGGTTGAATTGGGCATGGAGATGTTGTATTCTCCAGAAGGACTTTTTGATAGGTTTTGATTAAAAATCAATTGACCGTTTGAGTTGTAAATCGATGCCTCTAAAGCGTTGAATGAAATATTATTTAAAGCAAATTTAAAATTGCTATTGTTGGGATTAGGAAAAATGGAAATGACATTTTCCTTTGATATGTTTTCAGTAGATGCGGGTCTTCCCATGCTGTCTAGAACCATGAATATTACATCTTGATTGGTCAGTAGGGTGATTTCGGTTTGATCTGGCAGATAGAACCATTTTGCCGTTGAATTGGGTTTGCTGAATAAGCAAAACTTATGAGAAGGCATGGAGTTGCCAGGAACCCCTCCATTGGGACCTATGAAGTACTGTTGTACTCTAAAAGTAGAATCAAATACAACTTTCAGCATTTTATCCGATTGTTCAGCGGTCAGGGTTAAGTTGGGATATTTCTGCTCGTTATATCCTTGAAATGTATAAATTACCGCATTGACACGTCCTTGTTCATCATTGTAAAGCCAAGCTTCTGAACTCATAATTTTATCACCGATGTTAGCCGTGTCATAAAATTCACCAATCAAATTTCCAGTATTATCAAATTTGTAAATAATGGCTCTATATCCTGAAGAAAAAAGGCCTGATTTCCCCGGGGCGGTTCTTGAAAAATTAGTGGCAACATAAAGATTGCCCTGTTTGTCGTATCGCATTCTATGCCCCGCGGCTTCGTTCTTGTAGCCTAAGTCCGAAATCAATCGATGCCATTTTACTTTACCAGTGCTGTCGAAACAAATCAATGTATGAGAGCTTGTAGACCACGAATAAACAGTATCTCCCATGTTCCTAGATCCAGGATTTTCAGTTGAAATATAGGCTCTATCACCATCTGTGTCGATGGCAAATTCAGGTCTAGAGAAATTATAATAAGCCTTAAAGTATTTAAGAGCGACTTTTCCATTTTTATCGAAGCTTGACAATTCTCCTGCACTTCCAATGCTGTAGAAGTTTCCGTCTAAACCCCGCATTAATTCGGATGTGCATGCAAAATGCAAAGGTGCCATTTCTTTAAAAATTCCGTCTTTATCAAAATGAAATGAAGTTCTTGCCTCAGGAAAAGTGGTGTAACTTTTTCCATCAATCATGGCTTTAACAGAGAGGCTCAATGGGCTAGATACCCAAACGCCGCCTTCGTCATCTGCTTGCAATCCCGAGAAAGCAGCAAAAGTTAGATCGGTATATTTCCATTTTTTTTGCCACTTTAAATCACCGTTTTTATCAAATTTTAGCAGCAACAACAGGCTTCCTGTATCGCTGGAGGATTCAAATTCATAGTAATCGGTTGGAGAGATCGTAACAAATGTATTTCCTAAAACATCCATTTCTATTTGAGGGTTCTTAAAGTATCCATTTGTATATTTTCGGTGTCCGTGTTTGAAGTGTTTAAAAAAATCAAGCTTTAAATTGGCTTGCCCGAAGGATGAAAGCGCAAAAACAAGGAGAAAACCTGACAGTAAATTCTTTTTATAATTTTTCATGGTACAGCTAAGGTAAATAATGATTTAATATGTGTGTGTGCAATTGTTTTTCCAATATATTCCTCGAGCAGGCTTTGCTGCAAAATTATTTATTGACCATTCAATTTGACCAATTGCACAATTACAAGGCGAGCAGGCTTCAGGTGGTGCTGTTTTATCGCAACAATAAGGAGTATCTAATGAAAGGATGTTGAAGAGATTTTCATAATTGGCTCTATCAATATAATCGAATAATGTATGGCCATTTAGGGTGTTATCATCGATGGAGTAGAACTTATATATTTTTGAGTTTGAAGGTAAATTATATTCTGAGAGTATAGCAGAATCATTGTATTCACATACCCCACACAAAAAGGTAGGTTCGATATTTTGTGAATAATGAAAGGTGTCGTCATACCAACAGCCATACATTAATATTTGATTTCTAAGCCAACTATGTATATGCATTTTGCCCGGTACGGTGGAACCTATTGTGTCCACCCAGAAACCTACTTTATATAAATTGTACTGACAATCAATGAAGTTGTCAAAGTGCGGTTTACATGTATCCAATCTCACTGATGAATTGGAGCCCAATAAATTTTGTGTAAATAACCAATTTAAAAATACAAATAAAATTCGTCTCATGTTTGAGCTATTTAATTTGATACAAAGTTATATTTTCTTAAAAAGTGAATTTTATCATAAATAATACATTTTGATACTATTTGTAATATTAATTTTGCACCGTAATTTGTAAGCTCTCCCGTTTGAGTACGCATTAAAAATAGACATTTCATTGAGTATTTTACTCTTTATGTTCTTTCACATGGGCGTAATGGAGCAAAGGCTTAGCCGAAGCGGAATGGAGCCCATGTGAGGGTTTTAATTTTTGTCGGTATGTTACGGGTGGTATTCCTCCTAATGAGTCATGTGGGCGGTGATTAGTAGGTTTTGATCTAAATTGCCTTGATAGTGTTGCGATTTATGCAAAGAAAGGTACTCGCAAATTTCGGGTCCCTTGAGTTCTTGGGGGAAATTTTCATCGGCATCGATGGCAACCACCTTCTGTTCTGGGGAAGCTTAAAGAACGCCGTTACCCTTTTGATCAGGTATTGATTTTGGGATACGGTGGGGGCAGCACCGCTCAGATCATTCACGACGAAATCAATCCAGAGGCCCAAATAGTAGGGGTAGAATTGGACTCAGAGGTAGTGGCTTTAACCGAAATCTAATTGATCTCAAGTTTTAACTGTGGGACAATCGTAGGATATGATAATCATTAAAATTCAATCATCTATTATCGCAACAAGTGTAACACTCCGTTGATGAAACGCGCCTCATTTGTTTGATTGTGTTTAAACTCCATGACGTATATATACATACCCTCAGGGGCTTCATTTTGCATGTACTCACCATTCCATGCAACGGGGGCATCAAATATCTTTTGTCCCCATCGATTGTATATTTTCATGCTTTGAAGTTCCCAACCCTTACCCACATAATAAAACGTATCATTTAAGCCCATGCCATTTGGGGTAAAAGCATTTGGAATATATATTTTCGAAGGTTGGCCGCAATAAACGGGTATGATATGTATCGTATCATATTGCTCGCAATCTTTTATGGTAAACAATACAACATCCTGAGCTTCGCTGGCGATTATATCATACTCTGGGCTGCTACTTTGCAAAATGCCATTAACATACCAACTCGCAGGAACGATTAAACTTTTCAATTTAAATGAGCTATCCCTACAAATATTATATGCGGTTGCTGAAATGGCCGTATGTGAGGGTTTGACTTCTGTGTTAAACGTATCGGTGAATGAACAACCTCCCATTGTTAATGTTCGTAAATATCTCCCTGAATTTGCAGGCTGTATCGCATAAGTAGTTTGACCCGTATTCCAAATATACTCACTCACCCCAGCTACCGAATCGCCTATGCTCACCACATTTCTACTACAAAAACTTGTATCAATATTTTTTATCTGGTAAGGTACGGCTGATTTAATTTCTATAGTATCATAACCTATACTACCGTTTCTGTCTTTTTTTAGCCAATATTTACCGGGCGTTGTTACCCTTATACTTGAGGTGGTTTCTCCCGTAGACCAGAGATATTTGTCACTACTATGAATTGAGCTAGCCCTCAGCAAATTACCCGTTGATGAATTACACAATACGGTGTCTCCCAATATTTCCACTGGGCTTTCTAATAAAAAACATGTGGTAAATACTTTTACTTGATTGATCCAATAATTTTCACAATTTGGTTCCAATAAATTGACCCAATTAACAGTAGATCGAAAAAAAGCATCTTCTTTAATATTATGATAAATTTTAAAGGTTATAAACTTCCCATTATTTTTACCTCTAATATTTTTTCTTATTTTGTAATAAACATCAAAACTATCTTGACCAGCATCCCCAAAGGGGAAAGTGTCTTTCCCCACTATATCAAACCTATCAAGCCTACACAATTCCTCACCGGTCTCATTTCTATCGTTTGACTGTGTAACCACAATCTGAAATTTGGATCTTGGATATAAATTCCGAATATGAAAATTCTCACGGAAGGATACAGCCGTTCGAGCACCTCTAATTGAAAATTGCAAGGTATATGCACTGTCTTTAATTAATGGGGAATTGAGTTCTAAACTCCATCCTTGTCTGCTCATAGTATCCGTATTATATCCTAAAGATATTTCGCAAATGGAATCAGCACGGAGATTAAGATAAAAATCTCCGTTTACTCGAATATAATAGGGTTCTTTTAACATTCTCCTTACTTGTGTAGCATAAGCAAAATTACCACCAAACACACTTAGTGTATCTAAGCCAGGGATTTCATTGTATATGTATTTCACTTGATCTGTGGGCCAAGACAGCCTACAATTTTGCAAAGTTGTACTTGTCTGTAAAGCGTAATATCTTTTATAATCCTCCCCCATTTTTGCAATGTACATTTCGGCTCTGAAAGGATCACTAAAGTATCCCCCAGCAATGGGTTTATACTTTAATTTTCCATTGATAAATTGTTGGCCCCAAACAGGTCTATCAATGAACAAAAACAGGCTTAGTAACATAACTAGGCCTGTTTTTTTTATAATATTCATGTGTTTGTTAGTGCACATATAGTTTTCGTGTAATTTTTATATTGTCCTTGGTTAATATAAGCAAATAGGTTCCAGAGGCAATATTTGAAATTGTGAAATGATCCGCATTTTGTGTATGATAGATCATTTTGCCGTCCATACTATAAAGGTAATAAGCAATATCAAATTTAGGGTCATTCTTAATTTCAATTTTATTGACCAGGGCAATTGTTCCTACTTCATTCAACAAACTACCATCTGGTTTAACCCCTTGATTATGATCTTCCTCTAATGGCGGGGGGGGTGAGGAAGTGAGTTCTTCCTCAAAATCACCACCACTCTGAGAATATCCATCAACCCCTTCACCACCCGTTGGTGTACTAATAATTAATATTTCATCATCAATTGGACCAAATTCTCCGCCGCCACCACCTCCGCCACCTCCAGGAGGTGGAAGCACAATGGTTTTATCATAATCAAAAGGACATACATCTACATCTACGTATGGGATTTGTACATTATCTAAATCTGTTAACCTATCTAAATTGGGGTCATACTCAAATACTAAATGGGTTCCGTAATACAATTGAGTATTAATTCCAAACATGGCTGTTTTATTAATGCCAACATTTAAAGGTACTCCCGTGTATGTCTGAAGGTCCGATTGCGCAAACGCTTTGTTCATAAAATCTATGAATAAACTATTTTTCTTCATTCTACACTCATACTTTGTGGTACATGTACCTACGACTTTATTATAAAATAATGTGTTCGATTGGTTCCAATAAACTGGTGCCTGCCCTGCCTTTGTTATGGCCCAATTTGTTCCACCAGTGCTTGTAGTCACTGCACCATTCATATCTACACCTAAATGCCTGAACACTTCATCACAATCGCATCTTAGGGGCACACACACCTTCCATTCAGACGAATGCGTAAATATAGGTCCAGGGTTACAGAGCATACTGCCCAATAAAGGACTGTAGTTTTTGGGTCTTTCCGCTTTTTCGTAAGACGGAGTGTAACCAGGGGCTCCACCTTTTCCACCAGCCCCAGCGGAATTGTTCACATAAGGACTGAAGGTGGCATGGGTTCCACCACTTTTTTTAATAACCCATATGGTTCCACCGCAGCCGCCTGTTCCCGCATCGCCTCCGTCAGCTCCTATGCCACCATCCCCGTATCCACCAACACCACCAGGGGTTTGTATTAATCCACCAACACACTGCCCATCAGCTCCAAGCCCGCCTTTTCCGCCACGGCCACCGTTACCGCCATTACCTCCATTTTGCCCAGAAGATGCAGAAGCGTAAAATCTTTTATTACTATTGCTAAAATTAAATGAAGAATTGGCTACTTTTAAGTAAATAATGCCCCCACCAACGCCTGCGCCGCTAGAATTACCTCCAGAGCCCCCTGAGCTACCAGCAACACCTGGAGTTCCTGCTACGGATCCACCTGCACCACCAGTCCCGCCAAATCCTCCACCACCAGCACCTTTGCCTGCATTGCTTCCGCATTTTCCGCTGCAACCAAGGTGTAAATCATTTGGATAACTTGAATGAGTAAACCAATAAAACGTTTCACCGGATTTGGAGGTACCTGGGTTTTGACTATTGTTTGCTAGGCCACCTGCATTACCATTACTCGAAGTTCTTATATCCGACAATACAGTAGCAGTTAATGCACCATCTAGCTCACCTAATTTTCCAATTGAATTTTCCATAAAGTTATTGACACTTTTATCAATACTAGCTGAATGAGAACCTGCACAAGAACCAAAAGGAATGTGTGACGTAGCCTGTAGTGAACCTGCACCACCAATACCTAATCCACCACCGCTTGCAAAATGATGGTGAAAACCTTTGGCATGGGCGGTAAAATATCCCCCATTCATAATAAAATTATTACCGACCATTACGGGTAAAATCCCACCAGTACCAGTTGCAAAATCAAAGGCCGGACAAGTAATAACACCCGAATTTATGGTTAAATCCCAATAGGTACTTACCTTTACAATTTGCACCCTATCGTTTGTTCCAAAAGAAAATGTTGGCCATGAATTTGTATAGCCACCAACTAGATTAGTCGTAACATCTACAGATGTTGAACCAACTGATGTAACCTCAGCAAGAGTGTGCGAACCCATTCCTGAGCCCAACATTTGAATAACAATGACCCAATCCCCACTGGCAAAACTCCCGTTAACGTTTGAAATAGACAGCGTTTTTGTAGTGGCTCCAGATACCGACGTCACCCTTGCCCGAACTTCGCCCAAAGTTCTATTACTATTAATCATATCCGACCCATGACTAGGCGATGGCCAACCATTTATTTGACTGAGCAAACAGTTCATGCTAATAACTGCTGATAGTACTAGACTTGTCCGTTTTCCATTGTCTAAAAGATGTTGGACAATTGCAATGTGGGTAATTCTTTTAAAAATATTCATATGTGTCTTTTTAGTGATTTATTTTTTAGTATTGTGAATAACCATCAGCTTGTAAAAAAAATCAGTATTTATTGATGAATAAATAAAATGATCTTTCGCAAATAGGAAATATTAACAACTACAAATTAATCTTTTTGCAATTATTTCACCAACACATAACGATACTAAATTTATATGAAAACAATACTGTATTTTAAGTATAGCATTTACTTAAAATACAGTATTTCATCTCATTGGATAAGAGATATAATTTTTCCATACATTTTATAATTTGCAAATTAAAAATGGTATATTTACTTTTGAAAACATACTATGTATACAGGAAACGAAAATCACCAAATCAGTTTAGCCGATGCCGCAACATTGACGTCTAACTATCGACAACAATTTGAAACAAATGATTATATCAAAGCCGAATTCTTTGGAAAACAAGCTGTTCAAAACTTGCTAAATCAGAATGGATGCGTAGGTTTTCGAATTTATTACGGAAAAGACGAATTAAATGTATCTAAACTTGTAATTGTGGGAGTAAATTCAAGTGGCAATGATATGACTCAAGGATCTATATTAGAATTTGGATTGCCTTGTCCACCATATTGTAGCATCAATAATCCTTTGAATAGTTGATGGTGAAATTTGCTTTTTTGATACCATTACTTAATTTAATACCCGTTTTTACGGGTTTGAAAGTATTTCTAAGATCAAAAAGCAATAAATCAATATTATTTAGTTACTATTTAATAATAACTGCAACATGCGGTATGATTTGTCTATTCTTAGCTCTGAATGGAAAGAATAATCATTGGTGTTACAATTGTTTACAAATTATTGTTTTCATTTTAGCAGGATTGATTTTTTATGTTGAGTTTCAAAAGAGGTTAATATTGTATATTACGATTTGTGTAACATTATTTTTAACTCTAAATACTTTCATAGTTGGATTTTGCAATTTTAACCAATTAAATTTCAATATCATATTCACTTCCTTTGGAATAATCAGCGGTGTTTGTATTAAAAATTACATGCTCAAATCGAACAAAGAAAAAAATGAAAAATATAGTTTTTGGATGTATTGTGGTTTTTTTGTTTTCAGTTTTGGGACAATTTTTCCAAATCTATTTTTCAGTATTGTATTAAATAAAACTAGCGAATTAATTTTTGTGTTTTATTCAATCTACCAATTTATTTTGAATCTAATAGTGAATTTGATATTTGTTAAATCAGTTAATTTAATAAAGAATGATAAATCTTGAACTTATTATTGTCATCGGTACAGTTATATTCTTATTACTTTCATTATTGTTTATTTTTTTAGCATATGAATTCCGAAAAAAAATAAATAGAGACCAAAAAGAATTTTACAAATCCATAATTCAATGTGAAATTTCAGAAAGACAACGAATTGCAAAGGAAATTCATGATGGAATTGGCGGCCTATTAGGTATGGCTAAATTCCATTTGAGTAATTTAAATGGAATAAAAGAATTACACCTTTTACAAAATATTGAAATTGTCAATTCCATAAAATTAATAGATTTAGCAACAGAAGAGTCTCGAAATATTTCAAATGAATTGTTACCTGCTTCTATTGTCAGATTTGGCTTAAAAGGTGCAGTACAAGATTTGATAAAAATATATAAAACTCAATTTAATATTGACTATTATTTCAATTGCAATTGTGATATAAATATTACACTACAAGCAAATATGTATCGAATTATTAATGAATTGTTAAACAATAGTCGAAAATATGCAAATGCCAATAATGTGGAAATCGATATTGTCGCTGGATTTAATAAAATCTTGATGCACTACAGCGACAATGGTATTGGATTTGACTTCAATCAAATGAAACAAACCTTTGAAGGCAACGGACTACGTAATATTGAAAACAGGGTCACCCTTTTTAATGGAAAATTTCAATATTCCAACAACAATGGATCAATATATAATTTTGAGTTTATAGTTTAAAAATGGATAATAAAAAACATAAAATAGGAGTTGTCGATGACCATTTTGCAATAAGAGATGGCTACAAAAGTTTACTCGATTCTATGGAATTTATTTCAAATGTAAATACATACAAATCTGTAAAAGAGTTTTATTTAGATTATCGATCAAATATTCTGGACTTGGTTTTTTTGGATATAGAATTACCAGGTGAAAACGGACTTGATGAATGCAGAAAAATAAAAAATGAAAGTTCAAAAATAAAAATTATCATTCTGAGCGCTCATCATGATGAACAGTACATTGTTAATGCATACGATTCCAATGCAGATGGTTATTTATTTAAGGATGCAACAAAAAATGAAGTACTCGAAGCAATACAAAAAGTTCTATTTTCGAATGAAAAGTATTTTAACCATGAAGCACTTTCTGTAGTTTTTAGATTTCAAGAGAAAAATAAAAAAAGAAAATTGAATAATAAAAATGAGCTTTCTGAAAGGGAAATTCAAATCTTAAAATTAATATGTGAGGGAAATTCCAATGATCAAATTTCAGCACTATTGAATAGAACCACTTCCACTATAGCCACCCACAGGCAAAATATAATGAACAAAATAAAAGTGCATAATAGTTTAGAACTAATTAATTATGCCATTAGGAATGGATACTATCTTCCGCTTATCGGCAGGAAATAAATAAGTAATTAATTCATTCTAACTCATAATGAGTATATATGGAGCATCTACGAAAACAAATAATTAGAATTTTCACGTGGTTGTTTCAAATAAACACATCAATTTTTAGCAAATTGAAGAAAAAAAATACTAAAAAAATATGAAAATAATACTAAAATTACATTAATTAAAAAAGATAAAATATAGAAATTGAATTAGTTACAAAAAAAATTAATAGAACTACAATTGGTGTATAAATCAATTTCTATTTCTATAACAGTAAATTTGAAGTCTTCAATTTGTTTAAAATATGAAAAATGTCAAATCCCCAAAATTTAAAACTAGCAATTACTTCAAAAAAGGCTTTTCTTTGAAATTATCATTCTTTTTTGCTTCGATTATTATTACCGTTGCCTTAAATGGCCAAACACCGGGACCCTTTTATGAGTCTCTTCCACCACCCTCAGGATTTACAACTAGTCTTAGCTTGACTCCATCAGCCTTAGGTGTTGGAAGAGTAAAAGCCCCAGATGGATGGGGTGAATTTAGATATTGTGATATCAGTGGAACATTAGGCAGTAAAGGTTTAATAATTACCAAAGAATATTGCCAGCCCAATGCTGTGGGTGTCGGAGCTTGGAATAATGACTGGATTTTCGATCC
>JAULUW010000145.1:0-8994 GCA_032111345.1 Bacteroidia bacterium | reverse complement strand
TGTTCTTCCCAACCTAAAAAGCGGTATAACATTACGTGCAAAGGCGCGCTTGGCAACCACTCTTCCCCACGAATCACATGACTAATGCCCATGATATAATCATCTACCACATTGGCCAAATGATAGGTAGGCATGCCATCTCCTTTAAGTAAAACCTTATCGTCCATTTGATTGGTGCTAACAACAACCCAACCTCGGATGATGTCGTGAAAACGCACCTCTTCCTTTCGAGGAAGCTTTATGCGTATTACATAATTATCTCCACGATCCAAGCGTTCTTTAACTTCATCGGCAGAAAGCGTTAAAGAGTTTTTCATACTCATTCTACTCACAGCATCGTAAGCAGGTTGCATATTGCTCGCTTCCAAACGCTTTCGCATTTCATCTAAATCTTCCGCACTGTCAAATGCATAATATGCCAAGCCTTTATCGATCAATTGTTCGGCATATTGACGGTACATGGGTTTGCGCTCGCTTTGACGGTAGGGCGCATGTGGACCGGATTGATCGGGGCCTTCATCGATTTCAATTCCCACCCAAGCCAAACTCTCTTTTATATAGGCTTCCGCACCAGGCACAAAACGCGTTTGATCGGTATCTTCCAAGCGCAAAATGAAGGTTCCCCCATGCTTACGTGCAAATAAATAATTGTAAAGGGCGGTACGCACACCACCGATATGTAAAGGTCCTGTAGGACTTGGTGCAAAACGCACGCGAACTGGTCTGCTCATAATTATGCGCTTAATAATTCTTTTACAAATTGAGAAATCAACTTTCCATCCGCCTTTCCATTCAATGCCTGCATCGCGGCTGGCATTACCTTACCCATTGCAGCAGGACCGCTAACGCCCATTTCCGAAATAATTCCGGCAATCACTGCTTTTACCTCCTCAGGATCCATTTGGGCTGGCAAATAGGTTTCGATGATGCTCAATTCTTCCTTCTCAATAGAAGACAAATCTTCGCGACCTTGTTGTTCAAATATTTCTATAGAATCCTTGCGCTGTTTGGCAAGCTTTTGTAATGTTTTAATGTAATCGTCTTCGGTTAATTGGGCTGCTTTCTCTGATGTTTGTAACAACATAAAGGCACTTTTAATGCCACGCAATGCACGCAAACGATTCGCATCTTTGGCTTTCATCGCCTCTTTGATGCCGTCATTAATTAATTCTGCCAAGCTCATCCCGCAAAGATACAACACGCAGGCAAGAGTAGGGATAAAAGGACCTTATTCCTGCATTAATTTCAATAAAGCTAAGGCCTTATCCGCACTTCCTTGGGAAATCCATTCCGAAATTTGTTGCTTTTCATTCCCAAAATTCCGCACACTTCGCACGGCTTCCTCCAGCTCTTTATTAGGAAAATCCGACAACCCGGCCAATTTGCCAATTTCATTACCTGTCAAAAACGAACTGTTTCTAACATACTCAGGCAATGCATCATATCCCAAAGTAACCGACATGGGTTGGCCCAATTCGAACAATGCAGCATCGTCAGTTTTAGAATACCAACTACCACCCAATCGACCTACAAGCTTCATTTTTCGCTGATCTATCTTCGACTCTTCGTTTAAAACAGCCTCACTAATGTGCATGCGCAGTACTTCACAAATTACCAAGTTGCCCGCTCCACCTCCTTGTCCCATTTCCTTAATTTCCAATACTTTACACTCAATTTGAGAAGGACTTTCTGCCACTCTAAAAGGCCGTACCAAATCGGATTTTAAGGGCGTAAATCCCGCTTTTTCAAACTCACTAACCCCTCTATCCCAAGGTGCTGCGGCTACGTTCATTTGCTCCACCATACTTTCTGTAACTACGTTAATAACTACTTCTTTAACCTCTTTTACATTAAGTAACGTATGCTTCGGTTCACCGGTTTTACCGCTATTGTTAGGTGCAAATACCAAAATAGGCGGATTCGCACTGAATACATTGAAAAAACTAAACGGTGCCAAATTGGGAATTCCGTTCGCATCTACGGTGCTTGCAAAACAAATCGGTCTTGGACCTACACTGCCAATTAAATACTGATGTAATTGCGGAATTGGCAATTCTTTTGGATCAATAACTAACATATTTAAACTTGATTCTCTTTTAAAGTGTGACCCATTTTAACGCGTTTGGTATTTAAATAACCGGCATTATGCGGATTGGGTTCTATTAATAAGGGCACATTATCCACTATTTCAAGGCCGTATCCAATCAAACCGGTCCGTTTACGCGGATTATTGCTAATCAATTTCATTTTACGCACCCCTAAATCCCTTAGAATTTGTGCTCCCACTCCATAATCCCTATCGTCCATGCCAAAACCCAACTTAATATTGGCTTCCACCGTATCCAAACCCTGTTCTTGCAGTTTATAGGCCTTCAATTTATTAAGCAGCCCAATGCCCCGACCTTCCTGATTCATATATACGATAATACCTTTCCCCTCTTTCTCTATGAGCTCCATGGCTTTCTCTAATTGCTCGCCACAATCACAACGACAAGATCCAAAAACATCGCCTGTTAAACAACTAGAATGTACCCGAACTAAAACCGGTTCATCCTCACTCCAAGTACCTTTTATCAATGCAACATGCTCTTGTTGGGTATCTTTTTGTTTATAGGCGATCAAATCAAAATCACCCGCTTTAGTAGGCATTTGTACCGAAATCTCTCTTTGTATTAAAGATTCGTGTTCCAAACGGTATTTAATCAATTGTTCAATGCTAATTATGCGCAAATCAAATTTCTTGGCCACATGCACCAAATCTGGTAAGCGCGCCATACTTCCGTCTTCGTTTAAAATTTCAACGATACAACCTGCAGGTTCAAATCCCGCCATTCTCGCCAAATCAATGGCCGCTTCTGTATGCCCAGCCCTTCGCAAAACCCCTTCTGCCTTCGCTTTCAGTGGGAAAATATGACCGGGCCTACCCAACTCCTCGTTTTTTACATTCGGGTCAATCAAGGCCATAATGGTCTTTGATCGATCCTGAGCAGAAATACCTGTGGTGCAACCATATCCCAATAAATCTACCGATACCGTAAAAGCCGTTTCATGAGTTGCCGTGTTTTTACCCACCATCATTTCCAAGCCCAATTCGTCGCAACGTTCTTCGGTAAGGGGTACACAAATTAGTCCGCGACCTTCTTTCGCCATGAAGTTAACCAATTCAGGGGTCATATTACGCGCTGCGGTTAGGAAATCTCCCTCATTTTCACGGTCCTCGTCATCTACCACTATCACCACTTTCCCTTGGCGGATATCTTCAATCGCATCTTCTATTTTATCTAATCGAATAGATGAATCTAAATTCATAATGCAAAGGTACACCCAAAGATTCAGAGCGTATATATTCCATAAGTTTCCGCACCTTAGTTTCTTTTATTTTCGACTAGCATCTCCGTTTATTTCATAAGTCGCAGTATTTTTGAAGGTTGTGAATCCATCCAAAGAACGCATCATCCAAGCCTTTAAAGAAAAGTTGCAAGACTCTTTACAAAGTCTCCAAGATGCCATAACCCAAACCGAACAAGCTCTGCAAGATGAAACCAAAAGCAGCGCAGGCGATAAATACGAAACCTCGCGCGAAATGCTACAGGCCGATTTAGACCGCCTCGAAAGTCAAAGAAAAACCTTGCAAAATTCTCTGTCTCTTTTCAGCAACAACCAAGAAAATACCGGCATCAGCTCAGGCAGCATCGCCGAAATTTCAATCGATTCACAATCGCATACCTTATATATAGGACCACCCATCGGTAATCTCCAAATTGAAAATCTAGAAATCCGCTCCATTTCTGTAGCTTCGCCACTTGGCAACGTGCTATTAGGGAAACTTCCCCAAGAAGAATTCACGTGGAACGGCAAATCCATTCGCATCCTAAATTGTTATTAATCTATGAACTTCCAAGAAATTCGCAACTCCCAAGAGGCCTTTTTATCTCAAGCCCGCAATACCGAAATCTCGGCTCGAAAATCTGCCTTGCGCGCCCTTAAAACAGCCATTCAAGAACGCGAAAGTCAAATTATTGCCGCCCTCTATGCGGATATGCAAAAATCGGAGTTCGAAGCTTATTCAAGCGAAGTGGGGTTTATTTATCAGGAAATCAGCCATACCCTCAAACATTTAGATGCATGGGCAAAGCCCAAATCGGTTCGCACCAGCCTTTCACTGTTTCCTTCTAGCGCCAAAATACATGCGCAAGCTTATGGAAAAGTCCTGATTATCGCCCCTTGGAATTACCCTTTCCAACTTCTAATTGCCCCTCTAGTCGCCGCAATAGCCGCAGGAAATACCGCCCTACTTAAACCCTCCGAACTCACCCCCAATACCTCAAAAGTTTTATCAGAACTTATATCCGATACCTTTTCGCCCGAGTTTGTATCCCTGGTAGAAGGCGAAGGTCATACAGTGGTCCCCGAAGCCATTGACCAATACAGACCCAACCTGATATTTTTTACAGGGTCTACCGCAGTGGGTCGCATCATCGCCGAAAGCGCAGCCAAACACCTCATTCCTTGTATCCTCGAATTGGGTGGAAAGAGTCCCTGCATTATCGATAAATCCGCCAACCTTGCGGTTGCCGCACAGCGTATTGCCTTAGGAAAAGGCATAAATTCCGGACAAACGTGTGTAGCACCCGACTATTTTATCGTTCATGAAGAAATTAAGGACGCGTTTATTGCAAAACTGAAATCTACCTTTTACGATTTTTACTATAAAAATGATGTGTTAATAGATTATACCCAAATAGTAAACGAACACCATTTCAAAAGACTACTCGGACTTTTGGAAGATGCAAAAATCATATTCGGGGGGAAATCCTTTCCTAACGAGCGCCGCATTGAACCCACAATTGTGGAGGGCGACATGCAACATCCCCTTATGAAAGAAGAAATCTTCGGTCCAATCTCTCCCTTATTTACTTTTAAAAACACCCAAGATATCTATACGCTAATCCAAAATCACCCCAATCCGTTGAGCTTGTATGTGTTCACCGCGGACTCTCAATTTGAACAGGAAATCGTGCGTAATATTTCCTTTGGCGGCGGTTGTGTGAACAATACCCTCATGCATTTGGTAGACCCAAATTTGCCCTTCGGTGGAATTGGCAATTCCGGTTCCGGTGCCTATCACGGCGAAACCGGCTTCCATGCATTCAGCCACCGAAAAAGTGTCGTAAAAACCGCCAATTGGTTCGATCTAAGACAAAAATATCCCCCATACAACAAGAAATCATTGCAAATCATTCGTTGGTTTTTGCGATAAAAATATTCCTATAACAAAATTGGGCGGAAACAATTCCGCCCAATATATTCAGTTGTGTATTCCGCATTTGCTGAAGTCTAAAAAGACAAAAGCCACTGCAATCGATCTTTTGTTTTCTCTGCATTTGGAAGCATGACCGCCTCTAATCCCATATTCAAAGGCACTGCAGGAATATCTTCGGAGCCCAAAATCTGAATGGGTGCATCCAAATTAACGAAACATTGTTCGCTGATTCGCCCGGCTAATGCTTCTGCAAAGCTGTTCCTTCGGGTTTCCTCCGTAAGAACCAATATTTTTCCATGCCTTTTTGTTAATGATACACAAGCTTCTTCATCGTAAGGGGCCAAGGTGCGTAAATCGAGAATTTCTACTTGATCGGCAAAGGTTTTTGACCCGTTTAAGGCCCAATAAACCCCCATCCCGTAAGTAATAACGCCCACACTTTGTCCTTTATCTATTTTTTTTTGGGAAGCCTGCTGCACAACGCGTGCTTTTCCGAAGGGAATGATATAATCCGCATCAGGTTCAGGGGTTTTCGCCTTTTCGGTTCCCGGAACTTTACTCCAATACAAGCCTTTATGTTCAAACATAATAACCGGGTTGGGGTCGTAAAACGCGGATTTCATTAAACCTTTCATATCGGCAGCGGTACTCGGGTAGGCTATTTTGATTCCTTTAATAGGAAGAATACTGCTTTCTACTGTTCCGGAATGGTACGGACCGCCCCCCCCATACGCACCCGTTGGTACCCGTATGATACTGGAAACGGGGAATTTCCCCATAGACAAATAAGAACTTTTAGAAAGCTCGGTAACCAACTGATTGATACCTGGCCAAATATAATCGGCAAATTGAATTTCTACGATGGGCTTGCATCCCACCGCACTCATACCTGCCGTACTTCCTACAATATAGGCTTCTTGAATAGGGGTATTGAATACGCGGTCGCGACCGTATTTATCGCTCAATGTCGCGGCCTCACGGAATACGCCACCCAAACGATGTCCAACATCCTGACCGTATAACAAGGCCTCGGGATGGGTCTTTAAAATTTCATCGACCGCAAAAAGAGCCGCGTCTACCATAACCACCGGTTCTCTGCCTTCTGGTTCACGTATGCCCAACTCCTCTGTTACAGGTGTGGGTGCCAAAATATGATCAAAAACGGTACTTGGATCGGGATCGGCTGCATTTTTAGCCCGTTCAAAATCTGCAAAAACAGCCGCCTCACATTCTGCCGTGATGGCATCCAATTCGCCATCGGTAACGGCTAAACTTTGCAATAATTTGCGCAATCTGGGTAGGGGGTCGATGCGCTCGTGCTTTTCCAAATCATCTCGGTACCATTCGCTGCGCACGCCGCTCGTATGATGGCCTAAAAGCGGAACTTTAGCATGCACCAACATGGGAACACGCTCTTCGCGAACCGTTTTTATAGCGCGTTGCATTTCATCGTAACACTGCAGGAAATCACTGCCATTAATCCGAATTCTCCGCAAACCTTTAAAGCCTAAACCGTACTCAAAGGCATCCATAGCACGCATTTCATCGCCACTTGCCGATATACCCCAATCGTTATCTTGAACTAAAAATATAATTGGCAGTTTGTGTAATACCGCCATTTGCATGGATTCTGCCACTTCCCCTTCGGTAACCGAACCGTCTCCCAAAGAACACACAACTACAGGCTTTTCTGCCCCGTTTAAAAGTCCTTGCGTTTCTTTGTATTTCAACCCATGAGCAGCGCCTGTAGCTGGAATGGCCTGCATGCCCGTAGCCGAACTTTGATGCGGCATTTTAGGCATATTCTCTCGATTCAAAGAAGGGTGCGAATAATAGGTACGGCCCCCGCTGAAAGGATCCTCGGCTTTTGCCAATAACTGCAACATCAACTCATAGGGCGTCATTCCCATAGTGAGCAGCATACTCTCATCGCGGTAATAGGGATATACAAAATCCATAGACTTAAGATGCATACCTACCGCTATCTGTATGGCTTCGTGACCCTTAGAAGTACTATGAACGTATTTAGTAATGCTTCGATTCTCGTCGTATATTTTAGCCATGGAACGCGCAGTTTGCATCAATTTCCAAGCCTCTAACACTATCTTTTTATCTATCATTCCTTAAGTAGGTGCAAGTTTACAAAAAAAACGTGGCAACAAAAGCCTTTCTATCCGAGATGCTGCGAATTCCAAAGACCGTTATTTGCAAAAAATGCAAATAATTTCCTTTCGAATATTTGCGAAAATCCAAGTCTAGTAATTGAAATTATTTATCTTGCACGCTTTGTTTGCCATATATGAAATTAAAATTACACGGATTTCCTTTGTTGCTTTTGCTTTTCGCTACAAATATGGGCTTCGGTCAAGACGACACCGATACGACCTATGAGCGCATCAAAGGCGTTGAAATCAAACAAAATAGACTAAAAGAAAAACTAAAAGAATCTGCGTTAACGGTCGAAAGCATGTCGGCCCAAAGCATTAAAGAAACGCCCGCCTCCGATTTCTACGAAGCCTTAGGACACCTGAAAGGCGTAGACGTTACCTCTGCTTCCCTAGGCTTTCGAATTATCAATACCCGCGGATTTAACTCCACATCGCCGGTGCGCACGCTGCAAGTAATTGATGGCGTTGATAACCAAAGTCCCGGTCTCAATTTTTCTTTAGGAAATTTTTTAGGCGCCTCCGAATTGGATATTGCTTCTCAAGAAATTGTTGTTGGTGCAAGCTCGGCTTTTTATGGCCCAGGTGCCTTCAACGGCGTAATTGCCATGACCACCAAAGATGTTTGGAAAACGCCCGGTTTCAGTTATAAATTCAAAGTAGGCGAACGCCAATTAATGGAAAACTCTCTGCGTTATGCGAAGGTTTTTAAAAATAAGAAAGGTAAGGATGTCTTTGCATTCAAAGGCAACTTTTACTACATGCGCGCTTATGATTGGGAAGCCGATAATGATGATCCCGTTTATGGCAGTCCCGTAGCCAAAAACAATCCCGGTGGCTACGATGCCATTAACCGATATGGGGACGAAGTTGTACGCGCAGGTGAATTTGATAGAAGTAGTATCAATGGAAAGGAAAGTGAACCCGGCTTGGATCGGTATTTTCGAAATGGTTATTGGGAATCTGATATCGTAGATTACAATACCTACAACCTCAAAACCTCGGCTACCTTAGCGGCAAAACCGTTCAAAAACAAAGATTTAGAGTTTATATTTCAAAGTAACTTTGGAATGGGAACCACCGTTTACCAAGGCGATAATCGCTACAGCTTGAACGATATCGAATTTTACCAAAATCGCCTTGAGTTTAAACACAAAAACGGATTTGTACGCGTGTATTCTACTTATGAAGATGCCGGAAACACCTACGACGCCGTATTCACTTCCCTTTTGATGTTGGAAAAATCTAAAGTCAACGGTTTGTGGGGCAGCGATTATCAACGTATCTGGAAAGACAGCTTTGCCAACCGCGTAAAACAGTTCCCCGGATTCCCCAATTTTAAATATTTCCGTTACCCTGATTCGTTCATGCGCCAATACAATATGGTTATCAACGAAAATCGCGAGCAAATTACCCAATGGCACAATCAAACCCGAAATCTCGTAAATCAAGGTAAATACTATACCAATGCGCCCTCCTTGAATCCTGCTTTGGATTATTTTGAACCCGGAACGGCACGTTTTGAAGAACTTAAAAACGACATAACCTCTCGCAAGAGTTTCGGAG
>JAULUW010000144.1:0-12931 GCA_032111345.1 Bacteroidia bacterium | reverse complement strand
CAGAAATTCACGCATGGGCGTTCCATCGCCCCAAATCACCACTTCGCTTGCATTGTTGATTTTTGCTTCGTGAAATTTGCGAATAAGTGCTGGTAAAACATGAGAGTTTTCTGGGTGATAATTATCGTTTAAACCATACAAATTGGTTGGCATCGCCGAAATGAAATTACATCCGTACTGATCTCTGTAAGCTTCACACATTTTAATCCCGGTAATTTTCGCGATGGCATACGGTTCATTTGTGCTTTCCAAGTATCCGCTCAATAACGCTTCTTCTTTAAGCGGTTGTTCTGCCATTTTAGGGTAAATGCAAGAACTTCCTAAAAACAACAACTTTTTTACCCCATGTTCATACGCCCCGTGAATCAAATTGTTTTGAATCATCAGGTTGTCGTATAAAAAATCAGCACGATACACATTATTGGCGTGAATCCCACCTACTTTGGCGGCTGCTACAAACACATAATCGGGTTTGGTTTCCGTATAAAAATGCGAAACTGCTTCTTGATTTCTTAAATCGAGCTCTTTGGACGTGCGCGTAATAATGTTTGAGTATCCCAAGCGCTCTAATTCACGCTTAATTGCACTGCCCACCATTCCTCGGTGACCAGAAATATAAATTTTTGCTTCTTTTTCCATGCAATTAATTATTCAAAATAGTTGTTGGTATCAAATCCACCGGCTCTTAAATAGTCTTGTTTTTGCATCAACTTAACATCTGACGTCATCATGTCTTCTACCAAGGCCGGTAAATCGTACTTGGGCTTCCATCCTAACTTTCTATGAGATTTGGTTGGATCTCCGATCAGTAAGTCAACTTCTGTGGGGCGGAAATATTTGGGATCTACAAAAACCAATTCTTCTCCTATTTTTAAGTGACATTTCTTAGCTGTTTTTACCTCAAAAACCTCGGCATCGATGGCACTTACAAATCCCACTTCTTCAACGCCTTCTCCTTTGAAACTTAAGGTAATACCCACATGTTTAAAGGCCATTTTTACAAATTCGCGAATTTCTGTTGTAACGCCCGTTGCGATTACGAAATCTTCTGGTTTTTCTTGTTGTAAAATCAAATACATGGCCTCTACGTAATCTTTGGCATGTCCCCAATCGCGCTTAGAGTTTAAATTCCCTAAGTACAATCTTTCTTGAAGATTTAATGCGATACGAGCGGCGGCACGGGTAATCTTACGCGTTACAAAAGTTTCCCCCCGAATAGGACTTTCGTGGTTAAACAAAATGCCATTGCATGCATACATGTTATAGGCTTCGCGGTAATTTACGGTAATCCAATATGCGTACATTTTTGCAACGGCATAAGGACTGCGTGGGTAAAACGGGGTGGTTTCTTTTTGAGGAACTTCTTGTACCAAACCGTATAATTCGGATGTGGAGGCTTGATAGATTTTTGTTTTTTCCACAAGACCTAAAATTCGAATCGCCTCTAATATTCGTAATGTTCCTAAACCATCGCTATTGGCGGTATATTCCGGCGTTTCAAAACTTACCTGTACGTGGCTCATGGCTCCTAGATTGTAGATTTCATCGGGTTGCACCTCTTGAATAATCCGAATGAGGTTGGTACTATCGCTTAAATCACCATAATGCAATTTAAATTTACGACCTTCCACATGAGGGTCAAGATACAAATGGTCAATTCTATCTGTGTTAAAAAGGGAGCTGCGTCGCTTGATCCCATGCACCATGTACCCTTTTTTCAAAAGAAATTCGGCCAAATAGGCACCATCTTGTCCGGTAATACCGGTGATTAGAGCTACTTTCATTATTTTGCAACAAAAATAACCCCTTTTTACATGTTTGCAGTGTTCATTGACCAAGTTTCTCCGCGCATTCAATATATTTTGGAGGAGTTTTTAGGCCGAAGATTGCAAAAATCCTTAAAAATATTCAGCGATCCGTTGGCATTTGGGGCAGATGATTCCAAAATAAAACTACAATATGCACCTGAGAAACGACATGATGTACCGGGTTTTTGGATTTATCGTGACGCCTTTATTTTGGAGTCTGCTGTAAATCCATACTTTGACCCAAAGCAGACCCATTTTCATCTTAGTGAAAAGTCAAAGACTCATTTGCGCAATAAGCTAAGCCCTTATAATATCTCCCAAAAAGAAACGAAGCGGATTGAGGGGCTTTTATCCAGCCCATTACCGGCCTTATTTCCAAAAGAATCGCCCTTGGGTTTTGATTTTTTTTCCTTTGCTTTTTACTACTTGAGTCGCTATGAAGAGTACCAAAGCTTCCAGGCTGATTCCTTTGGGCGTTTTCCGTTCAAGGAATCTCTTGATTCCCAACGCAAAATTGATGCTGTACCGCTTGTTGATATCGCTTTTTTTTATTTGCTCAGTGCCTTAGACTTAGAAAACCTTTTGCCACCAATGGTCATAAAGCCCAGCATCGATATTGACATCGCCTTTCAATATAAGGGACGTTCGTGGCGGCGTAGTATTCTTTCCGCGCTTTACTTTCCGAAGACTATCATAGAACGGTTACGGGTCTTTTCGGGCCTAATTGAGGATCCTTTTGATCCAAGAATACACGTACTCTCTTTTATCAAAAACCTCAAAAAACCTGCTGCTGTCTTTTGGTTGGTTTCCAAAGAAACCAAAGGGGTTAATAGGCAAGTGAATCGCTCCTATATGCCTTTTCAACAGGCGATTACTGATTTAAATTCTATTTCTGAAATCGGCATTCACCCTTCCTACAGAAAACACCCTTCAAGAGCTTGGAATGCCGAAAAAAAATGGCTAGAAAGCCTCGTTAAAAAACCTATAATTCACAGTCGCCAACATTTCTTGGGTCTTAAATTTCCTGAGACCTATCAAACCTTGTTATCCTTGGGAATTAGGCACGATTGGAGTATGGGCTATGCTGAAAAAATCGGATTCAGGGCCGGAACGGCCTTCGACTTTAATTGGTTTGACCTCTCTAAAAACGAGACCACCGAATTGGTCATTCATCCCTTCTGTATTATGGATGTAACGGCGAAAAACTATATGCGACTCCGTCCATCGGAGGCGGTAAATGCCGCGTTGTACTTGCAAGAAATGCTGTTTTTGTTTGGGGGAAGTTTTACCTTCATTGTACACAATGAGTCCTTATCCAACCACGCCGGCTGGGAAAATTGGCGACACGTTTTTGAAAAATGGAACTCCTTTATGCTGGAAGAAATCGGCGACCAAAATGTAGGAAATCAATAATAAACAATATCTTGCGAAATAACGTCTCCTTTTATTGAGCCCAATTTGAAATACTTCGATCGCAGACATATCGACCCACATAAATGGAATCTCTGCCTAGAAAGCAGTGCTTTTTATGTTCCTTATGCGCGATTTGAATATCTAGAGGCTATCAGTCAAGGTTCTTGGGGTGCCCTAATCGAAGGCAATTATAGCGCCGTTTTTCCTTTGGTATATCGTCGCAAATGGGGGATAATCCCGTATGTATATCAACCGTATTTCTGTCAACAATTGGGGCTTTTCGGAAAACCCCAACAGGATATTCAAGCTTTTGTCAAGGCGATACCCTGGTATTTCTTTAGGGTACATTTAAATATCAACAATTCCTTTGGCGTTCCTTTTGGTGCCCGAGAACTGCCGAATCTTGTAAAAAAGCAGCCCCATTTGCCGCAAACAGACTTCAACAAGGATGCCCTTAAAAATATCACTCGCCTCCACAAACATGGGGTTTCTTACACGCAAACAAAAGATATTCCATTCGTTTTAAAGGTATATGCCGAGGCCTGGGGAGAAAAGGCAAACTTAAAATGGCCCCAGGACTACCAGGCGTTTGAATCGGCATGCGTTTCTTTACAAACTGAAAACTTGATTTATGCCTGTGTGGCCTATCACAAGCATGAATTACTAGGAGCCGCTATTTTTCTTATTGGCCGAAATCGCCTGCATTATGTTTGTGCCGCTCCAAGCAAAAAGGGGCGCGAAATTGGCATTATGCATGGGATCATTATGCATGCAATGGAACATTTTCCTGAATACGATTTAGACTTTGAAGGTTCTCAAATTCCATCGGTTGCGGCTTTTTATAAAAAGTTTAATCCCATAAACGAAGCATATTGCCGAATTGAACGAACTTTGTGGCTATGACAAATCCTTGGGTACAATCCGCTCGTTTACGCACCTTACCGCTTGCCATATCCACTGTGTTCCTAGGTAGTTCATTGGCCCATTTACACGGTTCTTTGCATTGGGATTTGTTTGTTCTGGCGCTTTTAATTGCCATTGGCTTGCAAATACTTTCCAATTATGCCAACGATTACGGTGATTTTATTAAGGGTACCGATCAAAAAGCAGCTCGTAAAGACCGCATGTTAAGCGCAGAACTGATTCAGCCCGAGCGTATGAAACGGGCCCTCATTTGGCTATCTGGTATTCTCTTGGGTCTTGGAATTTTCACTCTTTTATACACCTATAGAACTTACGGAATTTCACCTGGTTCTCTTTGGTTTTTATTTGCTTTGGGAATTCTGGCTATCGCCGCAGCTGTTTTTTATACGGTCGGCAAGAAAGCATACGGATATTCCGGATTTGGAGATCTTTCTGTGTTGTTGTTTTTCGGTTTTATTCCCGTTGTTGGAATATCGCTATTGATGGGAGTGCCTCCAGAGACACATATCTGGTTGGGCGGACTGGGATCAGGTCTTTTGTCTACGGCCGTTTTGAATATCAATAATTATCGCGATTTGAACAGCGATAAAAAAAGCGGAAAACACACATTGGCCACGAAAATAGGCCCCAAAGCCACCTTGCAATACCAGCGCTTTTTGCTTCTTTTTGGATTTACCGGTGTGTTCCTTTCATTTGGAATATACTTATATCAGTTATTGAGCATAAGTGGTGCAAATTATTACATAGAAATGTTTTTGCTTTTTGGCGTTTTTTCTCCATCTGCGGTTTACCTGTCGCGTTACTATTCTGAAATGAGGGATTTAAAGCCGGGTGATCGCGAAGGTTTGAACCTCCAATTGAAACGCGTTTCGCTCACGGTCTTATTGTTGTGTTCTGTACACTTTGGCCTTTCCTTATACGTAGGCTCGATGCTCGGATTTTAATCTTATGATACTCAAGGCAAGTCCGCATCAACTGCAATTCTTAAAACCGGCTAAAACATCCAGAGGGTCGTATCAAGAAAAAGAAGTCTTGGTGCTTTCCTTGGAATCTGAAGAATTGCTTTTAGAAGCAGAAGCAGCGCCATTAAGCGACCTGAGTATTGACGGAAAGGAAAACCTGGCATTGTTGATAAAGCCGTTCGTAGGTTTGAACTTTTCATTAACTTCACTTTACGAATTGTTGGATTTTTGCGAGCCCTATCCCAGTTTACGGTTCGCGGTTTACACTTTGATTCAAAAAGCAAGCAAAGAAAATGGCGTTTGGGTAGATTCTGCATTTACACGGTCGGAAAGAGGCATTAAAATCAATGGATTGGTTTGGATGAACGATATTGAATCGATGGAACAAGAGGCCGAATCAAAAATCGCGGCAGGTTTCACGTGTATCAAATTCAAAGTAGGTGCCTTAGACTTCGATGCCGAGTGTCGCATGCTTGAACGGTTTCGTAAAAAACACCCTGAATCTACAATTGAAATTCGATTAGATGCCAATGGCGCCTTCCCAAAAGATGCTGCTGGTACACTTTTAAAAGATCTTTCTCGCTTTGGTGTGCATTCTATAGAACAACCCATTGCCCCAGGTAATTGGGATGAAATGGCTCGTTTATGTAAAGAAAGCGCCATAGACGTTGCACTCGACGAAGAACTTATAGGAATTGCGCCTGGTCATTATTCCCAATTATTGAAAGAGATAAAACCCCAATACCTCATTTTAAAACCCACGTTAATAGGGGGGTTTGATCGATGCGACCACTGGATCCAGGAAGCCCAAAAACACAAAATTCAATGGTGGAGCACTTCTGCCTTAGAGGGTAATATTGGGCTTTTTGACATTGCACAATGGGTTTCTGGCTATGATTTGAATCTGCCGCAAGGTTTGGGCACGGGTTCTTTATTTGTGAAAAATTTCCCTCAAAACACTCTTGTTCAAAATGGCATTTTACACCGTTTGTAGTTCAAAATATTTCCTAAACGTTTTTTAATCAGCTTGTTTCTCAACTAACATTTTAACAATGAGCGTATTTCCACAAAAATTCATACAGCAACTACAAGGTTTGTTTTCGGAAACGGAATCACGCGCGTTATTAGAAGCTCTAGAACAACCCGCGCCGGTATCGGTGCGTTTAAATCCCTATTTTAAAGGTCAATTATGTGTTCCACATGAAAAAATACCCCAATGTGAAACCGGTTATTTTTTGAAGGAAAGACCTTTGTTTACTGCAGATCCTGCGTTTCATGCGGGTGCATATTATCCACAGGAGGCCAATTCGATGTGGATTGGTGCTGTTTTCAGTTTTTTAAGAAACACCTATTTTGAATCTAGTGCATCATTGGCTGTTTTAGACCTCTGCGCGGCGCCTGGTGGTAAAACCACAGATATCTCCTCCCGTTTGCTCGCTCAAGATATTTTAGTTGCGAATGAAGTGATTTCTGCGCGCAATGCCATTTTATTTGAAAATGTGAGCAAATGGGGGCTCGCCAACACGGTAATTACCAAGGCTGATGCCCAAAAATTTGGTCAAAAAGGTCCCGTTTTTGACCTGATCTTTTGCGATGCGCCCTGCTCTGGAGAGGGAATGTTTCGTAAAGACAATATTGCAATTCAAGAGTGGTCGGAAGACAATGTGACGCTCTGTACGCAACGACAACAACGCATCGTTTTTGATATTTGGGACGCACTGAAACCGGGGGGCTTTATGATATACAGTACGTGTACGTTCAATCGCAATGAAAACGAAGACAACGTCTTTCGCATTTGCGAGGAAACGGGTGCGGAAATCATTCCGTTTGAACACCTCGCCAAGTCCACTTTGTATGAATTGGAACCCAATATGTACCGTTGTTTGCCGCATTTATCAAAAGGAGAAGGGCTGTTTTTTTGCATTTTACGCAAACCTGATGAGCAAGATAAGGCGGGAGGCTTGGAAATTTCCCCCAGAAACCAAAAAAACAAGAGGCTTCCCATAAAATCGAGCTATCCCGGATTTACTTCTATTGAAAAAGGAAACGAAACCTATGTGTTGGCGGGTGATCGGGACCCGCTTTTTATTCATGGGCTTCCCGGATTGGTGCACCCTGGGGTTCCTTTGGGAAGTTTTTTTAACGAAAAATGGAAACCACATCCGGCTGTTTCGCTCATAAAAGGTGCCGATTTTGGTTTGCCAGAAATCGAATTAGACGATGAGGCAGCGATGCAATACTTGAAAAGAGAATTTATTCCTCTCAAACCACAGGCCTTAGGGGCGGTGATTGTTTGTTGGAATGGACACCCAATAGGTACGGCGAATGCCGTTAAAAACGGCTTAAACAACCTTCTTCCTATGGAATGGCGCGTGCGTGGCAATTTTACTGCACATAGTATTGTGGAGCATAAGTAAATACGAAGTGTCCGCTTGGGGTATCTTTGTATTGTGATTGACTATAATCGATTTGAATTGCCCAATGGTTTGCGCGTAATTCACCATTACGACCCTTCCGTGTCGACGGTTGTTTTGAACACCTTGTATAACGTTGGTGCGCGTGATGAATCGCCCGAAAGAACCGGTTTTGCACATTTATTTGAACATTTGATGTTTGCGGGAAGCAAGAACGT
Organism: Bacteroidia bacterium; assembly: GCA_032111345.1. GTDB lineage: Bacteria > Bacteroidota > Bacteroidia > NS11-12g > UBA955 > VMCP01. The sequence continues at coordinate 5,192 of JAULUW010000144.1, read as the reverse complement.
GGCCTCCTTTGATAAAGAAATTGAACAAGCCGGGGGTCAAAACAATGCCTTTACCAACAACGAGTACACCAATTATTATATCAGTGTACCCGCTGAAAATATCGAAACGGCGTTTTGGCTAGAAAGCGACCGCATGCTGGCATTAAACATCAATGAAAATTCTTTGGATGTTCAAAAAGGTGTCGTTATTGAAGAATTTAAACAACGTTGTTTTAACGCGCCTTTTGGAATGCTTTGGCACCATGTTCGCGACATGCTTTATAAGAAAAGTTCTTATCGTTGGCCGACAATTGGTCTTACCTTCGACCATATCAGCGAAGCCCAACTATCAGACGTAAGTGCCTTTTATAAACGTTTTTATACTCCTCAAAATGCGGTTTTGTCCATCGTTGGAAACGTATCCCTGGAAGAGTGTGAAACCTTGGTAAATAAGTGGTTCGGCGATATTCCTAATTCTGGGGAAGTCAATTCCAATGAATACCCAAGCGAACGTGATTGGGAACCTTCACGTCGTGTTGAAGAAGACCTTTCACCCAATCCGGTCGTTTTCTTAATTTGGAAAGGTCCAAATATCCAAGAAAAGGGTTCTCTAGAATTGGAACTTTTTGCGGACGTTTTAGGCGGCAGCGAAGTCTCTGATCTCTATGAAATTTTGGTTAAACAAGAGGGTCTTTGCAACGCCGCAGAATGTTTCTATATGCGGGGTATTGGAGAGGGCTTGTTCATGACTTATGGGATTTTGAACGAGGGCGTTTCACATGAAACGGTTGAAAATCGTTTGTTTGAAATCTTGGAAAATGCTTTTGAGCACAGCGATTCTTTTGCTTTCGAAAGTGCAAAAAACAAAATGTACACCCAATTATTGTTTGACCCCATCAACCCCATGAGCCGCGCACAAAAATTGGCATTTTGGGAACACTTGGGTACTCCAGAAATGATTAATAAGGAAGCCGAATTTATTCAAAATGTTACCTTGTCAGAAACTTTAGCAGCTGCAAAAAGCTGTTTTTCACGTGAAAACGCTTCTGTTTTATATTACAATCCCAAAAACGCATGAGTATAAGAGAACACGCACCTGAAGTGCGCAGCATATCCGGATTTAAGGTCCCTGAAATTCGTTTGGAAACCAGTGCCGCAGGAACATCCTATTACTTTGAAGAAACTCCAGGAATCGGTGCCGCCTCTGTTTTTTGGCTTATCCCTGTTTCCAAACAATCACAAACCAAAGCCTATCAGGCGCTTGCTGCGGTCGAAATGTTATTGTCTGGAGGAGATGGAAAAAGCGAACGTGAGATTTTGCAGTTTATTGAGCATTTAGGTGCATCTGTGGGAAATGACAGCGAACAGCTTTATGCGCGTATTCATTTCCGTTGCGCCAAGAATGCGGTTGAACCTGTTTTCAATTGGCTTCTGCATCACGTTGAACGTGCTGAATATCCCAAAGAAGAATTGGAGCGATATGCTTTGGTGAAGAAAGCTTCGATCGAAAGACGCATGCAAACTCCCGGTTATTGGGCGGATCGTAAATCCAAAGAAATTCTTTACAAAGACATCCCTTGGGTAGGTACATTTGGAAATCTGGATGATTTCAATGCCTTGTCAAGCCTTGATTTACAGTCGTTTCACCAAGAACATATAAAGAACAGCGCGGGTATATTGTTTTTCTCTGGAGATATCGATTCCCAACAAAAGGACCGTTTGATTTCGGTTTGGGAATCCTATAAGCGCCCCAGGTTTACTTGGGAACTTCCTGAAGAGGGGATGCTTCCTGCTTTTTTTGAAGATACACAAAGTCATCCGGTTAAGAACACTTCGCAGGTGAGTTTAAAAATGTTGAAACACATTGGCTACTTAGAAGAGCACCAAACACATCAATACACGTTGTTAAATATGATTCTTGGAGGATATTTTGGTTCGCGCTTGATGCAAGAATTACGCGAGAAGCAAGGCCTCACCTATGGCATCAGCTCTTATTTTAGTCCCTTATGGAAGGGGAGAAGTTGGAACATTTCAGGAGAGATGAATAGCGCGAATACACAGAAGGCTTTAGACGCCATCTTCTTGATTATGAAAGAATTGCAACAAAACCCGATTGGGGAAGATGAACTAGACAGAGCCAAAAGATATTATGCAGGAATGTTCAGATCTGGTTTTGATGGTCCTTTTGCCGGGGCAACGAAAGCACTGCAAACACTTGTCCGTAATTACAGCGCCACCTATTATGCCGAAACCTTAGAACATATTTGGTCTGTCAATTCTGATTCCCTTTTACAACTGGCACAAAATGAATTGAATACAAATACGTTTGTAAAGGTAGTCAGCGGAGACGTTTAGTACTTTTACCGTTTTGTATAAAAGAATTTTCCATATCGTTTTATTCTTAGTTCCTTTATTTTCTAAAGGACAGTCGGACTATGCGCCGCACCTTCAACGGGCATGTTTGGATCGCGTAAGTGGCGAGTTGACCTTGCTCTTTTCGCCCGGAAAAGACTCCTGTAATTCTTTCAAAAAATATCGGCTTTGGGGCCGTACCGATACATTTAGTTCATTTGAACTTTTGGATGAAGCTACTACTTTTAACCCGCTCTCTTGGAAGACATTACTTCCAAACAAAAAGAGATGGCAACTGTATGTTAGTGCCTACTATTCATGTACCCCAGGCGATAGTTTTTTAAGCAATTTTTTGTATATCGACAACGTGCCGCCTTCTTATGTGGAACCGGATAGTGTGAGCATCGATATGAGCAACCAAAACCTGATAGCGGGTTGGTCGAATCCCCCAGAAACGGACATCATGGGTTACAGCATGTTTCGTGTGGATGCTTTAGGAAACAATGTTTTAATTGATGAGCAAAATGTATTGTTTTATTCTTTTTTGAATTCCGATTTCCCTAGCAAACAAAGTGGTAACCGATTGGCCATTGCCGCATATGATTCTTGCAGGAACGGCGGCGTAATTTCTAACTTCCATTCTCCCGTATTATTACAGGTCAATACCAACCCCAATTATCTGTGTGACAAAGGTTTACAATTAAACTGGACTCCCTATATTGGTTGGGAGGTGGATGAATATGAAATCTTTATAAGAGATGCGGATCGGGGAGTTTTGTTGCATCAAAGTCGTGTGGTTTCTACCGTGAACAGTTTTGCGTATATACTCCCGTATTTAGATGTTCGCTTAGACGTATATGTGCGCGCTCACAAGAACGGCGCATTAATAAGTTCTACCTCCAACCGTGTTGACCTATTCGTTTCAGATTTTCCTAAACCATCCAAACGAACCTCTCTTTATTTTGCTTCTGTATCAGAAACCCACAAAATTGATCTCGAGGGATTTGTTAATGTTGGCGATAGTTTCGATGTGTTTTACAAATCGAACACAAGCAATTGGTTGTTAATGCATAGCACCTCCAGTTCGGGTGGAAAATTTCAACTTACACATGGTTTAAATGATACAAGAATTGGCTCTGTTTCTTTTCTGTTGATTCGCTATAACGAATGCGGTCAGGCAGCGGATAGTTCGCTAATTATAAAAAGCATTCACCTTACTGGAAGTGACCGAGATTTGCAATGGAACGATAATTTTCAATGGGAGGCCCTTGGAGACAATCCTTTGTATATCATAGAAAAGGAAGTTTCTGGCAATTGGATATCGATAGGAAACACATCGAACAAAACGTTCACGCTTCCGCCTTATGGACGCTATCAAGTTCGGATAAAAGGAGAATCTACACTTTGGGCTGCAGAGGGAAGGGGGTACAGTTATAGCAATCCCATTAGCGTAGACCTTGGTTTCGACAGCAGTTTACTCGACACTTTTTTAATACCCAATGCGTTTACTCCCGAGGGCATTAATCCAATATTCAAAATATCCAATCCTGCTGTATCATTGGGAGAATCTCAGATGCAAATTTTCAATCGCTGGGGAGCTATTATTTTTCAGGGGGATGCATTGATTGGCTGGGACGGCACGGTTAATGGGAATTCAGTCCCGGACAACATTTATATATATCGTATTAAGGCATTATATCGCAGTAAGCGCATTGAAAAAGCCGGAACGGTCTTAATTTTGCGTTGATGTCTGAATCCATCTTGTTTTTAGGTCGTTCGCGTTTCGTTAACGCTGTAGAGCGCGGAAAAATCCGCAAAATGTTATCTTATTTTGCTAGTAATCATTCATTTAACATTGAATCACTCGTCTATATTCACCAAACAGATCTTGAATTATTGGAAGTCAACCAAACACACTTAAATCACGACACGTACACCGACATTATTACGTTTGATTTATCTGATAACGAGGGTGTTATAGATGGGGAGATTTACATTTCCGTAGATCGCATCAAAGAAAATGCGCAATTATTTGGTGTGGATTTTTGGACTGAATATATTCGGGTGGTATCCCATGGTCTCTTTCATTTAATGGGATACGGCGACAAAACACCGGAAGAAACGGTTCAAATGCGCGCTAAAGAAGAAGAAGCCATCCTATATTGGTCCGGCCTCAGTTCCACGTGAAACCCGAGGAGGGTTGTGGTCAGATCGAGGAGGGGCTATTTCAAGTATGCATCTCGATACTATTTTGCTGCGCAAAATCACTCGATGTCCGTGATTCGGTGAGGCCAATTCAAGCATCCATCTCGATACTATTTTGCTTCGCAAAATCACTCGATGTCCGTGGAAACCAGAGCGTGTTTTGATAGTTAACGGACGTCGCATCTCGATACAATTTTGCTTCGCAAAATCACTCGATACCCGTGATTCGGTGAGGTACGAAACGAATTGTATCGAGACGGAGTGTGCGGTTTATTGTAGCATCCATCTCGATACAATTTTGCTGCGCAAAATCACGGGTATCGAGTGACCGACGAAGGAGGTTGTATCGAGATGCGATGTCCGTGGAAACCAGATAGCGTTATGGTTTGTTCACGGACGTCGAGTGATTCGGTGAGGTACGAAACGAATTGTATCGAGACGGAGTGTGCGGTTTATTGTAGCATCCATCTCGATACAATTTTGCTTCGCAAAATCACTCGATGTCCGTGGAAACCAGATAGCGTTATGGATTGTTCACGGACGTCGAGTGATTCGGTGAGGTACGAGACGAATAGTATCGAGACGGAGTGTGCCGTTTATTGTAGCATCCATCTCGATACTATTTTGCTGCGCAAAATCACGGGTATCGAGTGACC
>JAULUW010000143.1:13996-14413 GCA_032111345.1 Bacteroidia bacterium | reverse complement strand
ATTCGGGTGAGGATTGGGAATCAGAATGGTGGGGCGATGCATATTTGATGGATATTCTTCGGGAAATTCGTGTGTAGCATGACTTTTTTCCATAAATTCGAAGGATGCACCGCGTTTTTTTTGGATTTATTCTTCTGGGATTACTTGTTTTTGAATCTTGCGAGAAAAAGGGCATCATAGAACCTGGACTTACCTATGTGCCCACCGCTCCTGTGGATTCTTTTTTAAAAGCCATGGATGTAAGCAGTTTGTCTTCAGTACTGAGAAATGGAACGATTTTCAAAGACTCTTCAGGGAAACCCGTAGAAATATTTAGATTCTTAAAAGAAAACGGACTGAATACGTTGCGCTTTCGAGTTTGGGTGGGCGATCATCCCGATTATCAAGCCGATAGCATCTTGAATTTAGTGCACCAGG
>JAULUW010000143.1:0-13986 GCA_032111345.1 Bacteroidia bacterium | reverse complement strand
GGCTCGGGCTGCGGGTCATTTGATTTGGATTGATTTGCATTATTCGCATACATGGGCAGATCCGGGAAATCAGGAAATTCCCAATACATGGAATCGGAATTCTAAGGAAGCATTGAATGTCGATTTGCAACAATATACCCGAGAGATGATGGCCAAGTTTGAACCAGATATCATTCAAGTGGGCAATGAAATAGACAACGGGTTTTTATGGCCCATTGGTCGTTTTAGCGATTCGTCTGCATTCTATTATTTGTTGAGAAATGCGTGTAAAACGGTGAGAGAAAGCAATCCCAACGTGTCTATCCTGTTGCATATTTCCAACTATCAAAGAGCGGATTATTTTTATGCAGAGGCATTAAAACGAGACATTGATTTTGATATTATCGGACTTTCCTATTACCCAAAATGGCATGGATACAATACCGATAGCCTATTTCAAACCATGAATCGCTTGCACCATACGACCACTAAAAGGGTGATCATAGCAGAGAATAGTTATCCATTTACGTTCTCTTGGGCAGATTGGACCAATAACGTCATGGGCTGGGAGGGAGACCTTCATCCTGATTTTCCGGGAACGACCAACGGTCAATTGCTTCAAGTGGCGCATTTGGTGAACGGAGCCAAAGCTTTAAATCACGTTAGTGGATACGCGTATTGGGAAGGCGTTTGGGTGGCTTCGGACGGACCTGAATCCAATAACGGATCGCCTTGGGAGAATCAGGCTTGTTTTGATTTTGCTTTCAAGGCCTTACCGGTTTGGAAGGCCTTGAAATAAATTCCTTAAAAAAATGGTTTGAGGCGTTTTATTAAAACGTAAATCCTAAACTCAAGAAGGGGATAGGCCAATAGCTATTGCGCTTGTATCCATCTTGACTGACGTATTGTCCGGTTTGATTGTTGTAATAACCATCGTATGTTTTTTCACTAAATCCAGCACTAAGTACACCAATATCTATAAACCCATTTTTAAATGCATTAATTCGTAATGCCGGACCTCCAATAATGGTAGCGGGTCGATCGTGGTGCATCAATATCCACAATTCACCCACTAGAGAAACTTTAGGAGAACTCTGATATAAACCACTCACTTCTAGGATAGGTAGTTGGTTTTTTGATTGGGTATAGAATCCATATCCCGCATTGAAGGTGATATTGGCTTCACGAGTTCCGTAGGTGAAATTGGCAAACAACAAACCCAAAGATTCCTCATCGCCGTACCATAATTTCCCCAATTGACCTCCAGCACTGACATACATTTTCTCATTGATCTTGGTTGCCGCTTTCGCATTTACAAAAGTGGGCATAAAAACGGGGGTGGTGGTCATTCCGATACTCACGTAATCGGTAATGCCGTATTGGGCTTGTACAACTAAACCATAAATAAGGTTCAAATAACCTTCTCCTTTTTTCAAAGGAATTGCTGAAGGCGCATAGAGGTAACGGGTTGGATGAATAATGGGTCCTAATTTTTTAGGATTGGGAATAATGGTTTTGCTAATGATGTTATTTTTAGGGATAATAATTATAGTACCGTCTTTTTTTAAGACTTCAATTTCGGTTTCTGTTTCGCGGATAATGCGTCCTTCGGCATAACCCGCAGCGGTTTGAACCTTATAATACACAACGGAATCGCTTGTAGGGGTAGGCGTTTGCGCTTGGATATCGGTAGTTCCGAAAATAGTAAAAAGTGCAAAAACGGCAAGGGCTTTTAAAAGGGTGTTCTTCATGATATTTTTTAATTGAAATTCAATTTTAGGCAAAATTAACTTGGCTTGAAGTCTTTTGATTACGGAAAAATGCAATTTTTTGAAATTAAATTACGGAAAAATGCAAAACTATTCAAATCCCTGTGTCTTTTAATAGGAACACATTGTTTTAATTCACTTATTTTACGAACTTTGCCGTATTAATGGAATCTATATTAATTACCCTTCCCGATGGTGCACAGAAATCGTATGCTGTTGGCACCACGCCCATGGATGTGGCGCTTTCCATCAGCGAAGGTTTAGCGCGAAATGTACTTGCCGCTAAAGTGAATGATAAAGTGGTAGATGCAAATACGCCTTTACTTGAAAATAGCAGTCTTTCACTTTTAACTTGGAACGATACAGAAGGGAAACAAACCTATTGGCACAGTTCGGCACATATTCTGGCTGAAGCATTAGAAGCCTTATTCCCCGGTGTTAAATTGGGTATAGGTCCCCCAATTCAATTTGGATTTTATTACGACGTCGATTTTGGAGATTATAAATTTACCGATGCCGATTTTGAAAAATTAGAAGCAAAGATTAAAGAATTGGCAAAGTCTAATTCGGCCTTTATTCGGAAGGAAATTTCTAAAAGCGATGCGATTGCTTACTTCGAGGAAAAAGGAGATCCCTATAAGTTAGACTTACTTAAAGATTTGGAAGATGGGAGCATTACTTTTTATGAGCAAGGTAATTTTACCGATTTATGCAGAGGTCCGCATATCCCTCATACCGGTCATATCAAAGCAATTAAAGTATTGTCCACTGCGGGTGCCTATTGGCGCGGTGACGAAAAGAATAAACAATTAACGCGTATATACGCCATCACATTTCCCAAAAAATCCGAATTGGATGCCCATTTGGAAATGTTGGAAGAAGCGAAAAAACGCGACCACCGTAAATTGGGTAAAGAGTTAGAGATTTATACTTTTGACGACGATGTAGGTCCGGGCTTGCCTTTGTGGTTGCCAAACGGTGGTGCCATGATCGAGGCTTTGGAATCTTATGCAAAAAAGGTAGAACGGGAAGCAGGATATGATCGTGTAAAGTCGCCGCATATTGCACGCGAAAGCATGTATCTAAAAAGTGGTCACTTACCTTATTATAAGGATAGCATGTATCCACCGATGGAAATCGATGGGGTCAACTATTACTTAAAGGCCATGAACTGTCCGCATCACCATAAAATATTTGCCGCAACACCTAAATCTTACCGCGACTTGCCTATCCGCTTGGCGGAATACGGCACTTGTTACCGCTACGAGCAGAGCGGCGAGTTATTTGGATTGATGCGTGTGCGCAGTTTGCAAATGAACGATGCGCATATTTATTGCACCGAAGCACAGTTTGAGGAGGAATTTCAAAATGTAAACGCCTTATATTTAAAGCATTTTGAGAAATTTGGAATCGAAAAATATGTAATGCGCTTTTCGAAGCACGATCCTGCTCGATTGGGTACCAAATATATCGACATGCCCGAGTTATGGATTAAAACCGAAGACATGGTGCGCAAAGTGCTTGATAAAATGGGCGTAAACTATGTGGAAGTGGAAGATGAGGCGGCATTTTATGGTCCTAAAATCGACATTCAAGTATATAGCGCTATCGGTCGTGAGTTTACCCTTGCCACCAACCAAGTGGATTTCGCACAAGCGGCGCGCTTTGATTTGAGTTTTATAAATGAGAAAAACGAAAAAGAGCGTCCTTTAATTATTCACCGAGCTCCATTGAGTACGCACGAACGTTTTATCGGATTTTTATTGGAACACTACGCAGGCAGGCTTCCTGTTTGGTTGGCTCCAAAACAGGTAATTGTACTTCCAATCTCAGATAAATATGCGAGTTATGGAGATGAAGTTGTTAAATTCCTGAAAAAACACGATATTCGCGCCTCTATTGATCACAGATCGGAGAAAGCTGGAAAGAAAATCCGTGATGCCGAAGTCTCCAAAACCCCATACATGCTTATTGTAGGGGAGAAGGAAGCGGAAGCACGGGGAGTGTCTGTAAGGATGCACGGTGGTGCCGATTTAGGATTGATGGAACTACAGCAATTTGCTGATAAAATAATTGATGAAGCCAAGTTATAAAGGTAAAAGCCGCCGCAGGGAAGATCCCCACAAAATCAACGAACGCATCGTAGCTAAAGAAGTGCGTTTGGTTGGTGACAACATTGAAATGGGTATCTACCCAACCGAAAAAGCCATTGAAATGGCCTTCGAGCTAGGCCTCGATTTGGTTGAAATCAGTCCGAATGCAGAACCTCCTGTATGTAAAGTAACCGATTACAAGAAGTTTCTTTATGAACAGAAGAAAAAGCAAAAGGAAATTAAAGCAAATGCGGTAAAGCAAGAAATCAAAGAAATTCGCTTCGGACCCAATACCGATGAGCACGACGTGAATTTCAAGATGAAACACGCCATTACCTTTTTAGAAGAAGGCAACAAAGTACGCGCTTTCGTATTCTTCAGAGGTCGTACCATTGTTTTCATCGAAAGAGGAATCGATTTGTTGATGAACTTTGCCAATAAATTGATCGAAGACGGGTATGCCAAATTGGAAATGGAGCCCAAAAGAGAAGGAAAAAAAGTGGTGATTATCCTAGCACCGAAAAACGCAAAAAAATAATATTTATCGTATACAGTTATGCCAAAAATGAAGACCAATTCCAGCGCAAAGAAACGTTTCAAGGTAACGGGCACTGGAAAAGTAAAACGCCGTAAAGCTTTTTTGAACCATATCTTGACCAAAAAGGCAACCAAACGTAAAAAAGCCCTTGCAAAACCTGCAATGGTGCATGAAACAGATATGAGTAATGTGAAATTCATGCTCCGTATCGGTAAATAAAAAAAAATTATGGCCGGAGCTAACAAGTGCCTTGTGCCGCTCAAGCCAATAAACTAGTATAATATGCCAAGATCAGTAAACCACGTAGCGAGTAAAGCTAGAAGGAAAAAAACCCTGAAGTTAGCCAAAGGTTACTTCGGAAGACGTAAAAACGTATGGACGGTTGCTAAAAACGCCGTAGAAAAAGGTTTAGGCTATGCCTACCGCGACCGCAGAACCAAAAAGCGCGAATTTCGCTCTCTTTGGATTATGCGTATCAATGCCGCTTGCCGCGAACACGGTGTGAGTTACTCCGTATTCATGGGTAAATTCGCAACTTCATCTCTAGAAATGGACCGTAAAACTTTAGCCGAATTGGCAATGAACGATCCTCAAGGTTTCAAAGCCGTTCTGGATATCGTAATGCAAGGCTAAAATCCCGATACCTATCCGAAAAGGCCGTCGTTTATCGATGGCCTTTTTTCGTTTTATCCCCACGCAATATCTTCGCAGCAACTAAATCCATTTTCAAAACGTCTACCTCCTGAAAAATGAAACCATTTCTATCTGCTACATTCCAATTAACCCTTTACCTTGCCTTGATTGCGGCCTCTGCTTTTAGTAAAAAGGTGATAGCTCAAAATTCCACCACGGCCACCAGCGATACCAGTGAATACGGACATATCCCAGAATGGGAGTACATTGCTTCCGATTTTCCGAAATATAAATCCTTCCTTTTGCGCAGAATTCATCAAGAATATATAGCCAACGAAAATGGATTTCTTTTGGATGTTAAATTGGATACGGCCTTTATCGATTTTAAGCGGTCTCAAACGGATACCACTATTTATATCGGAAGATTTTTCGCCGATGATGACGCTACAAAACCCTTTGCAAAAGCCAATGATATTGAGAAAATTCCCTTAGAAATTAAATTAGCGCCTAACGGAAAAATCAAACAATTGGTAAATTGGAAGCAATACCGCGATTACTTCGTGTCCTCACTTTCAAAACAAGCCCAAGCCGATCTTATCAATTCGGTTTATTTCAAAGAGCAAAAAGAATTGCTTAATAATGAAGCCGTTATTCGTTTATTGGTAATGGAAGATTTGTATTACATGTTTGATATTTATGGCGATTCCGTTGATTTAAATTTGACCTATTTACGCATGAAAGGATTAAAATCCCCTTTCACACAAAAAACGTTACAAGTATTAGGAGATTTGAAAATAACTCGAGTGGACGGTGCGGCGAATACCTTGAGATTCAATGCCCAAAACAAAGCAGCAGCAGAAGTGAAACAACAATTAATGGATGAGGCCATCCGTTATTTGAAAACCAAAGAAAAAGACAAATCTTCGAGCACACAGATCTTAAATGTGGGCCTAAATTCAGAACAAGAAATGGATTATAATATACGCGCACATTGTGTGATGTCTGCCTCTTTTAGCGACGTGGTCGTTTTGAATTTGCAGAGCCGGGGCAATGTACGCGTATATCAATTATGGGATTACCGATATAATTGGGAGAAATAATTAGGCTTCCAATGTTTCGGTATTTTTAGGATCGGAGTGGAATTTCAAGGCTCCACCTTCTAAATCGATATACACCTTACCGGATTGTAAACTTCCGCTGAGTATTTGACGGCTCAATTCGTCTAAAACCCGCTTTTGGATCACCCGCTTTAAGGGTCGCGCTCCAAATTGGGGATCGTAACCCAATTGTGCAATCCAGTCAATGGCTTCTTCGCTAATTTGCAAATCATAGCCTTGTTCCGCGATGCGTTTTTTCAGAATATCAAACTGAATTTGGGCAATGGCCACGGTATTTTCGCGATTTAAAGGTTCAAACATTAAGGTTTCATCGATGCGATTGAGGAATTCAGGTCGAATGCTGCGCTTTAACAATTCAAAGACTTGCAATTTGGTACGAGCATGAATTTCTTCACTGTTTTCTAAAGTTAAGGTTTCATAAGATTCCCGAATAAGATCTGCACCTAAATTAGAGGTCATAATGATGATGGTATTGCGGAAATTTGCCGTGCGACCTTTATTGTCGGTTAGGCGACCATCATCCAATACTTGCAACAAGATATTGAAAACATCGGGATGTGCCTTTTCAATCTCATCCAACAATACTACGCTATAAGGTCTGCGCCGAATGGCTTCGGTTAATTGTCCACCTTCGTCGTATCCAACATATCCCGGAGGCGCTCCTACGAGGCGGCTTACCGTATGCTTTTCTTGGTATTCCGACATATCAATCCGCACCATCGCTTGATCTGTATTGAACAGATAATCTGCTAAGGCTTTGGCTAACTCCGTTTTTCCAACCCCGGTGGTACCTAAAAAAATGAAGGAACCTATGGGTTTTTTTGGATCTTGGAGTCCTGCGCGACTTCTTCGGATAGAATTGGCTAAAGCTTCAATGGCTTCTTCTTGGCCTACAACTCGTTTGTGCAGTTCGGACTCAAGCGTTAGGAGTTTCTGCCTTTCGCTTTGTAGCATTTTTCGCAAAGGAATTCCTGTCCATCGGCTAATCACTTCGGCTATATCTTCAGAATCTACTTCCTGTTTTACCATGGATTTCCCTTGTTTGCTTTCGCCCAATTTCATGGAAAGCGCAGACAAGTCTTCTTCGTTATTTTTGATTAATCCATAGCGAATTTCAGCTACCCGACCATAATTGCCATCGCGTTCGGCTTGGTCTGCTTCAACTTTGAGATTTTCAATATTCGCTTTTTTCTGTTGGATTTGTTGCAGGATATTCTTTTCGTTTTCCCATTGGGCATTCAATACGCCGCGCGTTTCTGAAATTTCTGCAATTTCTTCATTGAGTTTATTCAGTTTAGGCGTGTCGTTTTCCCGTTTAATGGCTTCCCGCTCGATTTCCAATTGCATGATTCGACGGTTCATTTCATCTAATTCCTCTGGAACGCTGTCCATTTCTAATCGCAATTTGCTGGCAGCTTCATCAAGCAAGTCAATGGCTTTGTCTGGCAAAAAACGGTCGTTGATGTACCGTTGCGACATTTCAACGGCAGAAATGATGGCCTCATCTTTAATACGCACCTTATGGTGAACTTCGTATCGTTCTTTTAATCCGCGTAAGATGGAAATGGCTTCTTGCGTATCGGGTTCTTCCACCATGACTTTTTGAAAGCGGCGTTCTAATGCTTTATCGGCCTCGATGTACTTTTGGTATTCCGCTAGGGTAGTGGCCCCAATTGCGCGAAGTTCACCACGTGCTAATGCAGGTTTTAAAATATTTGCAGCATCCATAGCGCCTTCGCCTTTTCCTGCACCTACCAAGGTGTGAATTTCATCTATGAACAAAACTACGTCGCCACTCGATTGGGTTACTTCTTTCACAACGGATTTAAGACGTTCTTCGAATTCTCCCTTGTATTTAGCTCCCGCAATTAAAGAGCCCATATCCAAACTGTAGATCGTTTTGGTTTTAAGATTTTCAGGAACATCGCCGCGGATAATGCGGTGCGCAAGTCCTTCCGCGATCGCTGTTTTTCCTACTCCGGGCTCTCCGATTAATACCGGATTGTTTTTGGTTCTGCGACTCAATATTTGTAATACGCGGCGGATTTCATCATCACGCCCAATTACGGGGTCGAGTTTGCCTTCCCGGGCCATTTGATTGAGGTTTAATGCGTATTTTTTTAGGGCATTAAACTGATTTTCGGCAGTTTGACTGTCTACTTTATTTCCACCTCGCAATTCTTTAATAGCCTTAAGTACTTCTGCGCGTTTAAAACCGGCATCCTTAAGGAGGTTACTAGCCATACCCCGCGCATCTAATACCCCTACTAACAAATGTTCGTTCGTGATGAATTCATCTCCGAGCTCTATCATTGCTTTTTGTGCCATGGCAAAGGTTTGACTTGCATCTTGTGAGGCATAAACCTGTCCACCTTGAACCTTTGGATATTGTTCAACTTGTTTCTCTAAGACGCTTTGTAAGTGGGTAATATTGGCTCCAATTTTACCCGCGATAAATTTAAGTACCTCCGTGTCTTTTTCAAGAATGGATAATAATATATGCGCAACTTCTATACTTTGTTGCCCTTTCATCATCACCATGTTTTGAGCATGATTGATGGTTTCCTGTGCCTTGATGGTAAATTGTTGTGTATTCATATACCGCTTTTATGGCAATTAATATTCCAATGTTGATTATTCCCAACATATCCCTTTTTAATCCCCAAAAAGCGACAATATGTCGCGATATTGGGATTTTCAATACAAATAAAGGACTTTTTGTCAGTTGTAATCCTTAAAAGCGCGGATATTAAATTCAAAATCGGAAGGACTAAAACGTGTGCTATCCAAGCGCATGATTCGGTTTTTCAATTTGAAATAGCGCGACCAACGTGGGTTTACATTTCCTGTTGAATCTACACTCCATCGGGATTTACTGGGGGCGGGAATTAAACTGCTCAAATAGCAACTCTCTCCCATATTCAATTGGGATGGTTGTTTTCCAAAATAAAATTGAGATGCAGCACCTACTCCAAAAATATTAGGGCCCCATTCTATAATGTTGAAATACACTTCCAACATCCGCTGCTTAGATACAGCCCGTTCGTGCTCTATAAGCCACACCAATAGAATTTCTTCGAGCTTCCGGGTCAGGGTTTTATGCTGTCGCAGATATACATTTTTAATGAGCTGCATCGTTAAGGTACTGCCTCCTCGGGCAAACCGTTTTTCTCTTAAATTGGCCATTAAAGCTTCCCTAAAAGCTTCTAAATAAAAGCCTTTATGTCCATAAAAACTTGGATCCTCGGAACGCAAAGTGCTCTCTATTAACAAGGGTGAAATTTGATTTAGTGAAGCATAAAAAGGATTGCTAGGACCCACTTCGAAACCGGCTTCCCAGCGATCTCCGTCGTAGTAATCGTGGTGAAATGCACCATTGATTTTATTGGGATTGGCTTTTCCCCATTTAACAACCTTAAAATTGGGGTCATAATCCACTGCCGCCTCTAATTGGGTTTGGGATATGTTTTTTGGTGAATACCAAACATAAAACCGGTGAGAGAAGGCCCCTTCGATTTCAATTCCAGAGGTATAGCGAAACAACCCTGCGGGCATGGAATTGAAAAATTGCGCTCCCGAAGGTTTATCGAATTTTAACAAGGCCCATCTTGGCCCCAATGTATCCGAAATAGGGTAATGTGCTCCGGCATAAAAATTAAATTGGTTGATTTTCCAAAAGCTGCTGCTGTCAATTTCTATGTGTGCGGAATTGATGCGAAATTTTGGTGCACCTTCCAATGCATCGATACTTACCAAGGTATCAGAAATGCGTTCATGGCGGGCATAGGCATTGTTGATTTTACATGCCGCTTCGATTTGAATTCCCTTAGAATCGGCATCTACGCGTTCAATGGAACATTCCATTTGAGAAAAACCAAAGTCACCACCCAAAACAGAAAACAACACAGGGGCTTTTTGAGTTCCTTTAATAAGCAATTTTCCGTTTAAGTGGTGTCGGTTTAAATCTCCATCTACGTTAAAGCGGTGTTTTTTTTGATTCTGTTCTATTTGTATATCGGCTTTTAGGGACTCGTCTTCCCAACGAAATTGTTTTCCTATTATTCGACTTTCCAAGCCATTTTTTACCATGGAAATGCGTAATTCTTGTATGAAAACTTCATCGGGAAGCTGCTTTAAAATTTTTTTAACTTCTTGAAGTTGAGATTCGGGTGATTTGGGTGTTTCCGTATCTGCTCCGTTTTCAGGCTCTTTGGTTTTGTCTTCGCTTTTTAAGCGCAGCGAATCGCTTAATTCCAAATTGAAATGAGCCAAATGTACGTTATCTACCCAACCTAAGCCAAAAATTCCAGAAACAGGCGAAATATTTACCTTTAGGGTATCGCATTGTAATACAGGAATTTTACCCAAGGTAGCGATTTGCAAATTGGTCATGTTGATTTCATAAATTCCATGGAAAGCCAATTCCTCGGCACTCAATACAAATCCTTTCCGTTCTAAAGATTTCTGTGCACGAGAAAAACCGTAATTCAAGAGTGTTTGTCGCAAACTTAATGCAACAATAAAAACGATAAGAAAACCCAAAGCCAATACCTTTAAAAAGGTTCTTAGCTTAGGATTCTTGAGGGATAACGCCTGTATAATTATGCGGCGTGATATTTTTGAGTTCGGATTTGATGGTGTCGGTAACATGGAGGGTATCTATGAACTCGTGGATGGATTCTTTGGTTATTTGGGTATTTTTACGTGTTAGCTCTTTCAGTGTTTCGTAAGGATTGGGGTATTTTTCTCTGCGTAATACCGTTTGCAAGGCCTCGGCTACAACGGCCCAATTCGCATCCAAATCGGCATTGATTTTTTCCGCATTCAAAATCAATTTCCCTAAACCTTTCTGAATGCTGGATAATGAAATGAGGATATGCGCCATCGGTACTCCCATATTGCGCAATACTGTACTGTCTGTTAAATCGCGTTGCAATCGGCTTATCGGTAGTTTGTGCGAAAGGTGTTCGAGTAAGGCAATAGCGATGCCTAAATTGCCTTCAGCGTTCTCGAAATCGATCGGATTTACCTTATGGGGCATGGCGCTAGAACCTACTTCGCCTTTTTTGATTTCTTGTTTGAAATAATCCATCGAAACGTAAGACCAAATATCTCGAGAAAAGTCGATTAATATGGTGCAAATACGCTTCCAAGCATCTAAATGAGCAGCCAAGGAGTCGTAGGGTTCAATTTGGGTGGTCCACAAATTGCGTTCCACTTTTAAATGTTCCGCAAGGAAATTCAGACTGAATGCGATCCAGTCAATTCCGGGAAATGCCACGTGGTGGGCATTGAAATTACCC
The DNA here is from genome assembly GCA_032111345.1 of Bacteroidia bacterium. GTDB lineage: Bacteria > Bacteroidota > Bacteroidia > NS11-12g > UBA955 > VMCP01. The sequence goes on along the minus strand of JAULUW010000143.1, from coordinate 2,553 downwards.
GTAGCTCCACCGAATTTTGCTTTATGAGGAATTCGCTTCAAAGCGGCAAATTGTCCTTGTAAGCGCGCAATAAATACCACCCATTCTTTGCCCAAACGCGTGGGAGAAGCCGCCTGACCGTGTGTGCGTGCAAGCAAGGGTTGATCCATCCATGCGTGTGCCTGTTCCGTCATTTTGGCAAGAACTGTATCTAAAGCTGGATACATTACGTGCTCATTGGCGTCTTTTATGCTCATAGGGATCGCGGTATTGTTGATGTCTTGACTCGTTAAACCAAAATGAACCCATTCTTTAACGGCTTCCATCCCCCAAGCGTCTAATTGCTCCTTAATAATGTATTCCACCGCTTTAACGTCATGATTGGTGGTTTTCTCGATGTCTTTAACCCTTTGAATATCGCTCTCGGATAACGTTTCCAACCAAGCCTGTAATTTAACCGATGCCTCTTTGAGTACGGCGCTGTCTTCCCCTAATGCGGAAATTTTCGACAAAGCGTGTAGGTATTCAATTTCAACCTTCAGGCGGTAGCGGATTAAAGCAGCTTCAGAAAAGTAGTCTTGTAGGGCTTGGGTTACCTTATGGTAACGACCGTCGATTGGGCTGATGGAATGTAGTGCAGACATGAAATAAGAAATGATTTGCAAAAATAGAAAATATTAAACCAACTATTTGAATCATTATTTAGGGGGAAGCCTTAATTTTGGTGTCACAACTACTATGAATATATCTAACATTATTCTGGTATCTTCCTTATTATTTATAGGAAATTCCACCTTTGCTCAAAATACTGACAGTATTCCAAACCAAAATTCCCCACGAATGGTCAAAAAAGTGCGGTACCATCCTGCTACCTACCGCAATATTTCTAAGAAGGATAATTATATCAGTGGATTTGCATTAGGGTTGGATTACAGTTCTGAAAAGTTCACCGATAAGATGGATATGGCCTGGGACAGTTCTAATGTTTTTTTAGGAAATTCCGGCGGATTCAATATGTATGGCGTATATATGCCGAAATCAATCCGCAATTGGCGTCAAAATAATCCCCATTTTGGCAATGCAAATTTCGGTTTTGGTTTCAATGTGAATCAATTCCATAGCAGCAGAAAAAATCTCATTCAAATAAGTACTCGAAATGAAGACAGTGCCAGGACGCATGTTGAAAACAGTCATGTAAGTTTTTACGGAATGGGCCGTTACGAATGGGGATTTGGAAATATATACCCGTTTTTTGGAATTCAAGGGGGGGTTACCCTTGCCTCTACCAATCAAGTTACCGAAATGATCATGATTTCAAACGAATACGAGCAACGTGCTCAGACAAATATGACGACTACGGCTACCACATATTTTGCTCCAGAAATAGGGATCCGAGTACGTTTGAACTCTTGGTTTAGTTTGGTGGCATCTCACGAATGGAAATACGGGAACCAATTGAATTTAACCGATGTAAAAAATGTACAATTCAACGGTAACGACGCAAGGGCACCCCAAAACAGTGTGACTTACCAAACAGGAATGTATAAATTCGGGGTATTGTTTGATTTGAGTGGAAATAAACACGATCGCGAAATAATCAAAGAAGCCTATTACGATACAATAATGGTGATGGAAGAAGAGCAACAAAACAAACCATGCCCTCCCTGTCCATGTGAAGTGAATACAAAACCCCTTAAAGATTCCAATAAATCGGATATCAGTGTAGATCCAAGTTCTCCTCAAACGGTTCCTAGCAATGGCTCAAATAGCAGCAGTACCATCAAAATACCCGGTTCCAATGGACCCGCCATTCCCAATACTTTTGAAATGCCCAAGAAAAAACTACCCACTGGGATTACACCCAAGCCGGTTCCTTTGCCTACGAAAAAGAAATCCTAATAAAATATACGATTAAATAAAGCGACCCGTATGGCTTGCTTTGCATTTTTTGATCTGTTCGGGGGTGCCTTCAGCAACGATTTCGCCCCCAGCAGCTCCTCCCTCAGGTCCTACGTCAATAATCCAATCGGCCGCCCGAATTACGTCAAGGTTATGTTCAATAACCAAAACGCTGTTTCCTTTGTCGACCAGGGTTTGCAAAACCGAAAGCAATTGTTTGATATCGTCAAAATGCAACCCTGTAGTGGGCTCGTCTAAAATAAATAAGGTTTTTCCGGTATCGCGTTTGCTTAATTCGGTCGATAATTTCACGCGCTGTGCCTCACCTCCCGAAAGGGTGGTACTGCTCTGTCCCAGTGTAATATACCCCAAACCCACGTCTTGCATGGTTTTTATTTTGCGATAAATTAAAGGCACATTTTCGAAAAATTCAACCGCTTGGGAAACAGGCATTTCCAATACATCGTAAATGCTTTTACCACGAAAACGCACCTCTAAGGTTTCCCGATTGTATCGTTTACCTTGACAAACATCACAAGGGACTTCCACATTGGGAAGGAAATTCATTTCAATTACTTTTCTTCCCCCACCTTTACATCCCTCACAACGACCGCCTTTTACATTAAAAGAAAAACGACCGGGTTTATAACCGCGTATTTTACTCTCGGCGAGCTG
>JAULUW010000142.1:0-2935 GCA_032111345.1 Bacteroidia bacterium | reverse complement strand
CAACCAGCGAAGCGTCTAACCAGGCCGAAGGCCGTCCAACCAGCGAAGCGTCCAAAAGCGAGCTCCTTCGCCGAACCCCCTCCGGACTCTACTGCGAAATCGGCGACTTCTATATCGATCCTGCACAACGCGTGGCCCGCGCGCTCATCACCCACGCCCATGCCGACCATTCCCGGCCCGGCATGCAAGCCTACCTTTCCCACTCCTTCAACGAAGGCGTAATGCGACAACGACTCGGCAAAGACATCTCTTTCCAAGGCGTTCAATATGGTGAAAAACTAAGTATCAACGGGGTAAACGTTTCCTTCCACCCTGCCGGACATATCCCAGGTAGCGCCCAAATTCGCGTAGAACACAAAGGCGATGTTTGGGTAGTAAGTGGCGACTATAAATGCAATAACGATGGACTTTCCACTCCTTTTGAACCCGTTACATGTCGCGTGTTTTATACCGAAAGCACTTTTGCCCTTCCTGTTTTCAATTGGGAGAAACAAGAGAACGTCTTTGCTGAAATTCACCAATATTGGCGCGAATGTAGAGACCGCGGCGAACACCTCATACTCTTCGCATACTCCCTGGGAAAGGCACAAAGATTACTACAGCATTTAGATCGCAGCGTCGCTTCCGTTTATGTGCATAGCTCCATCATCGAAATGAATGAGGGACTTTCCCAATCCGGTGCTCTCGTCAACGCATCGGCGCAATTTTGGGAATATCGGCCACTGAAAGACCTGACGGAAACCTTTAGAACAGATTCCGGTAAAACTGCAGAAACCGCAAGATCCAATGCTCAAAAAAACCTTGAACCCGCCTGTATTATTGCACCCGCATCGGGGATAACAGACGCCTTGTTAAAGAAACTGAAACATTACCGCATTGCCAATTGTTCCGGCTGGATGAACTTACGCGGCCGCCAACGTTGGGACAATATCGATCGAGGCTTCGCCATCAGCGACCATGCCGATTGGAAAGAACTCCTATGGGCTTGCAAAGAAACGGGTGCCGAAGATATCCGACCCGTGCACGGTTATACCGACGTTTTAGCCAAATGGCTCAAAGAAAATACGGCCGTTTAAGCCCTAAAATTTAGATTTTATTCTATTGTATGCCTAATTGAATGTGGGACTTTTTTGAAGTGAAACCTCAATCCAAATCCTCATATTCCGAATTCAGGCTCAAAAATTCAGGCACTAAATTCTTTAACTCCTTCACGATTTCTCTGTCGCTTGACCCATTCATGGTACCAGAAACCAAGGTATTTAAAATTGATACAACGGTTTCGGATTCTGCATTCCTCACTTGGGCAATCATGATTTTCGGATGATGCGTAGCCAATGTGTTTTCTGTATCGCTTAACAACTCCTCGTATAACTTTTCACCTGGCCTTAAACCCGTTTCAACAATCCGAATATCCTTATTCAAGGTTAATCCCGATAATTTGATCATCTTTTCTGCAAGATCGTATATTCTTACGGGTTCGCCCATGTCGAATACAAAAATCTCCCCTCCATTTCCCATCGTTCCCGCTTCTAAAACCAGTTGAACCGCTTCAGGTATCGTCATAAAATAACGGACAATGTCCTTATGGGTAAGAGTTAGGTTTTCTCTATTTTCAATCTGTCTTCGGAAAACGGGGATTACAGAACCATTAGAACCCAAAACGTTTCCGAAACGCGTAGTTATAAACTCCGTTTGGGAACGACTGTTCAGCTCCTGAACCAGAATCTCTGCGGTACGTTTGCTTGCCCCCATAACATTGGACGGATTCACTGCCTTATCGGTCGAAATCATTACAAACTTCTCTACCCCATGTCGAACGGCTGCTTCTGCCACAATTTTGGTCCCCATTACATTCACCCGTACGGCTTCTCTCGCATTCGCTTCCATCAATGGAACATGTTTGTAAGCAGCTGCATGAAATACCACTTCCGGCTTGGTAGACTCAAAAACCTCCTCTATGCGATTTTCCCGAGTTACATCGCCAATATACGTAATAACAGCACTGCAATCTTCAAATGTACGCTCAAGATCGTTTAACAATTCATACGTTGCGGTTTCCCCATTATCCAATAAAATTAATTTAGCCGGTTTATAATGCAGTACCTGTCGCGCTATTTCTGATCCTATCGACCCTGCTGCACCCGTTACCAAAACCCGCTTCCCTTGGAGGAAATGAGAAACGTTTTTATTGTCCAATTGAATGGGTGTACGATTCAATAAATCTTCTATTCGTACCCTCCGTAACTGATTGCTACTCAGAGTTCCATCAATCCAATCGTTTACTTTTGGCACTCTTTGAAACATCAAACTATGCGTTATACACGCTTCCCCTGCGCGTTGGAAAGACGTTTCCGTATTCGACTGTATAGACCAAACTACACGAGTAACCCGGTGTTTTTTTACAAAGTCCTCCTGAAACGCGTCATCAAAGGAATATACTTTAACACCGTCTATCCGCTTGCCAATTAACGCAGGATTATCGTCAATAAAACCGACCACCTCCGTATTGCTCTTGGGATCTTGGCGTATGGCATTGCGCACCATTATTCCCGTTACCCCAGCTCCATATATCAATGCCCCTATTTCTTTATGACCTGTGGTTTTCAATATAAATCGACCATAAGCCAATTTTACCATTAAGCGCAAACCCAGGACCCCCATTATAAAAGTGAATCCATGTAATATTAAAAACGCCAAACTGAAATTACTGACATAATAATTTCCTCCGCCGAGTGACATACGCGAAAACAAATATGCCGCCAATATGGCCGATAAAGCCGATAAAAAAAGCCGCACCAAATCTCGAACTCCCGTATGCCGAAATGCGCCTTCATAAGAACGGAATAAAATAAAGCTGATCCCATAACACCCCACCAAAACGCCAAGTCCCAGAACCCATTGCTGTTCATCTACATGTGTGATTTCAAAATTGCTC
>JAULUW010000141.1:0-20176 GCA_032111345.1 Bacteroidia bacterium | reverse complement strand
CCGCGAAATTCGGAACAGTATGTGTATCAATTCCAAGCGTGCCGAATAGCCCATACGGGCTCTAAGATTGCGGCATACATCGTAGAGGTTGTGCTCTTCTTTGAGATAATCACGCAATTTTAGCAGCATCAAACGGCTTTCGTTTTCACCGTAGGTTCGAAGCAACATCGATTTTACCAAATCGAGTTCGCTTTTCATCGCCACACCATCGGCTTTCATCACTGCGGCTATGAGGATAAGCAAAGAGTTTTTAAAATCCGCAGGGTGAACGTTTTGGTTTTGATAGGAATTATTGAATTCTGTGCGACCTTCATCTTCCGAATTGCTTCCGTATGCATGATCCACATAAGATCCGATCATGAAGCCAACCACGGCTCCAAAGAAGCCTGAGGACAAAAATCCGATTATTGCACCAACGATTCTAAAGCTCACGACGGTTATGGATTAAGGAAATCAGAAAGGGTTTTCATGCGATTTTCCAGCACAATATCTTGGCTAAGCCACAAATGCGGATCTTGGGAAGACTTCACCCAAAATAAGGCGGTTTGTACGGCTTCAGACGCATCTGGACGCACATCCATAAGGATGTCTTCAAATCCTTGATGCGGATAAACAGACAGGGTAGTGGTTTTATTTTCTTGGGTGGTATAAGTAAAGCTGATTAGGGGGCCATTTGCATAAACAGAATCTTTTTGTAAAGGATCTTTATTAATGCCGGCCACGCTTCCCGCTTCACGGGCAAATTGGCTGCATAGCAATAAGTAGCCCGCAAGAAGAGATTGATTGGCATTTTGGACTTTATTGTTGAGATTAACCAGATTAAGTTGGTTATTTTCTTGATTTATTTGGAAGCTTTGAGATGGATTTTTATGCCAAGTTACGCGTAGGTTTTTGATTTCTGAGGGTTCAAATTGAATCAATTGAAGACTTCTCCAGATATGTATATCGGTGTTAAAATAGGGGGTAAGATACCCTTGAAAGCCCGGAATTTCTACGATACAAGGTTGGTCGAAATCGGACTTATACATGTATGTGGCCATATTATCTTGGGTGGAGCTGCCTATGAAAATGCTATGAATTTCTTTCCCTTTTATGGAGAAGCTTGCTTTTACAGCACTGAGGGCCATTTTTCGAGATAGATTTTTTACGGTTTCCCCTGAAACGGGTCTTTGCACTTTTAGTTTGCGCATGGCCCAATTCAGGAGCATCTGGATATTTTGCGAGTCGGCAGGAAAAGTATCTTTTTGGTTAAATACGAACCACGTATTGTTTTTCTTTTGGAAATAAAGGGGTTCATTTTTAGGGTCATTGGGGGTAAACCGGAAGGCATCAATTTGTTCAGGGTTTTTGAGGGCGAACATATTGGGGTCGTAATTGCCTGTTTGGTTAAGGTTTTTCCAGAGGGCAAATGCAGCAGCGATGGCAATGGCGGCGACTAATAATGGTTTGGCGTAGGGGTTTTTGAAGAGGGCCATATTGTAGGGTGCGAATTTAGGATTCAAGTACGAGAAAAGGGTAAGAAATCGAGAAATGGATATATTTCTAAAAAAAATATTGAGAAGTACTTGACAAGTTCAAAATTATGTCTATTTTTGCAGTCCTTTTTGAGAATGACTACAGCACATATCGAAAAGAAAACGTTCTCAAACATACAAGCCACCATAGCTCAGCTGGTAGAGCAACTGACTTGTAATCAGTAGGTCGTTGGTTCGATCCCGACTGGTGGCTCAAGGTAAAAGCGCATGTACAAGAGACTTGGTAACTCTCTTGCACGAAAACAAAAAAAAGGGGGTATCGCATAGCGGCAATTGCGGCGGACTGTAAATCCGCTCCTTCGGGTTCAGTGGTTCGAGTCCACTTACCCCCACCTTATACATGCAGGCTTTTACCAAAATGCGGGAGTAGCTCAGTTGGTAGAGCGACAGCCTTCCAAGCTGTAGGTCGCGAGTTCGAGCCTCGTCTCCCGCTCAGAATAGTCGGCGAAAGTCGACTAAAAGCCGATGTAGCTCAGGGGTAGAGCGTTTCCTTGGTAAGGAAAAGGTCAGGGGTTCAATTCCCCTCATTGGCTCAAACACAATTTAAAAACACAAACAAACAACAAACACTATGGCAAAAGAAACATTTGACCGTTCCAAGCCGCACTTGAACATTGGTACTGTGGGTCACGTTGACCACGGAAAAACTACCTTGACTGCGGCTATTACCTCCGTATTGGCTAATGCAGGATTTTCCGATGCGCGTTCATTCGACTCTATCGACTCAGCACCTGAAGAGAAAGAGCGTGGTATTACAATTAACACCGCACACGTGGAGTACCAAACCGCTAACCGTCACTATGCGCACGTTGACTGTCCAGGTCACGCCGATTACGTGAAGAACATGGTTACGGGAGCTGCTCAGATGGATGGCGCCATTTTGGTGGTTGCATCTACTGACGGTCCAATGCCTCAAACACGCGAACATATCTTGTTAGCGCGTCAGGTTGGTGTACCTCGTTTGGTGGTATTCATGAACAAAGTAGACATGGTAGACGATCCAGAATTGTTAGACCTAGTTGAAATGGAAGTTCGTGAACTTTTAGAATTTTATGAATTTGACGCTGAAACCCCAATTATTCGTGGATCTGCGCTTGGTGCATTGAACGGAGAACAAAAATGGGTTGATACCGTTTTGGAATTGATGAATGCAGTTGATGAGTGGGTACCTGTACCTCCACGTATCGTTGACCAAGCTTTCTTGATGCCAATCGAAGACGTTTTCTCTATCACAGGTCGTGGAACTGTAGCTACAGGTCGTATCGAGCGTGGTGTAATTAACGTAGCAGATCCTGTACAAATCATCGGATTTGGTGCACAGTTGTCTTCTACTTGCACAGGGGTTGAAATGTTCCGTAAATTGTTGGATCGCGGTGAAGCGGGTGACAATGCCGGTATCTTGTTGCGTGGTATTGACAAAAACGATATCCGTCGTGGTATGGTTATTTGCAAGCCAGGATCTGTAACTCCTCACAAAAAGTTCAAAGCAGAGGTTTACGTATTGAGCAAAGAAGAAGGTGGTCGTCATACCCCATTCTTTAACAAATACCGTCCTCAATTCTATTTCCGTACTACAGACGTAACAGGTGAAATTTCACTTGCTGAAGGTACTGAAATGGTTATGCCTGGTGATAACGTATCTGTAGTAGTAGACTTGATCAATCCAATCGCGATGGAAAAAGGTTTACGTTTCGCTATCCGTGAGGGTGGTAGAACTGTAGGTGCAGGTCAGGTAACTGAAATTCTTGAATAATAGCATATAACGCTATACACTAAAAAGGAGCCCTCGGCTCCTTTTTATACGGGCATAGTTCAATGGTAGAATAGAGGTCTCCAAAACCTTTGATCTGGGTTCGAATCCTGGTGCCCGTGCAAAATAAAATAAGTAAATAAAATGGCAAATCGCATTACCCATTATGTCCGGGAAGTGAAAGATGAGTTGGTAAACAAGGTATCTTGGCCCACTTGGTCTGAACTTCGTGAAAGTACATGGATTGTTATCGTAGCATCCTTGTTGTTCTCCTTGGTAATATGGGGACTCGATAGCGCTCTTGGATTTTCGACTACGCAGTTTTACAAACTGTTCAAATAAGAATTTTAATGACAACAACAGAAGACAAATTCAAGTGGTACGTTGTGCGTGCTATCACCGGACAAGAAAAGAAGGTGAAACACAGCATAGAGGTTGAACTCGAACGCGACAAAAAGCTTGTTTTTGTACCTGAAATCTTGATACCTACAGAAAAAGTATATCAAGTTAAAGACGGTAAAAAAGTCATCAAAGAACGCAATGCCTTTCCTGGATACATTCTAATTCAAGCTGATTTTAGTGATGCTGAAGTGATGCCTTTAATTAAAGGTGTTTCAGGTGTTGTAGGATTTTTGGGTTCTAAAGACAGTCCTGTGCCTCTACGACCATCCGAACTGAACCGCATCTTAGGTACAGCCGATGAAATGAGCGCTGAGGAAAGCGGACCCGATGAACATTACTTAGTGGGAGAAGCCGTTAAAGTAGTTGACGGACCTTTCAACGATTTTGATGGTGTTATTGAGGAGGTACAAGAAGACAAGCGTAAATTGAAAGTTATGGTTAAAATCTTCGGTCGTAGAACCCCATTAGAATTGAACTATAATCAAGTGCAAAAATTGTAAATAAACGTAAAAGTAAGTAACAGTATAACATGGCAAAGGAAATTTCAGCATTTGTAAAACTCCAAGTAAAAGGTGGTTCAGCTAACCCTTCACCACCGATTGGTCCTGCACTGGGTGCAAAAGGGGTCAATATCATGGACTTCTGCAAACAGTTTAATGCGCGTACCCAAGATCAAATGGGTAAGGTATTACCGGTAGTAATTACAGTTTACTCTGACAAATCTTTTGATTTTATCGTTAAAACTCCTCCTGTAGCAGTTCAGTTGGTAGATGCGAGTAAAATCAAAAAAGGTTCTGCAGAATCAAATCGTAAAAAAGTGGGTTCCGTAACTTGGGATCAAGTGCGTCAGATTGCAACCGACAAAATGCCAGATTTAAATTGCTTCACCGTAGATTCAGCTATGAAAATGGTTGCTGGTACGGCTAGAAGTATGGGTTTAACTATTAACGGAGACGCTCCATTCTAAGTATGAAAATCACAAAGAAAAGAAAAGTAGCCCTTGAGGCATACGATGCAACTAAATCGTATACCTTGCTTGAAGCAGCTGATATCATTAAGAAAATTTCATCTACCACCTTCGATCCTTCATTTGATGTAGATGTTCGTTTAGGAGTTGATCCTAGACAAGCCAATCAAATGGTTCGTGGTGTTGCCTCTTTGCCACATGGTTTGGGTAAAACCGTTCGTGTTTTGGCATTGGTAACTCCAGACAAAGAAGAAGAAGCGCGTGCTGCAGGAGCAGATCACGTTGGTTTGGATGATTATATCGATAAAATTGGTAGTGGTTGGACGGATATTGACATCATCGTGGCGGTTCCTGCTGTTATGGCAAAAATCGGACGTTTAGGTAAAATATTAGGTCCACGTAACCTGATGCCAAATCCAAAAAGTGGTACCGTAACAACAGAAGTTGGTAAAGCTGTTACCGAGGTAAAAGCGGGTAAAATTGACTTTAAAGTGGACAAGACCGGTATTATTCACGCATCAGTGGGTAAAGTATCTTTCGATTCACAGAAGTTAAGCGAAAACGCGATCGAATTGATTCAGGTTTTACATAAATTAAAGCCATCTGCTTCTAAAGGAACGTACTTCAAAAGTATTTTCGTAAGTAGCACGATGAGTCCAAGTGTTTCTATAGACATCAAATCAATCCCAGGAATTTAATAGCGATGAACAAATTAGAAAAACAACAGATCGTAGCGGAATTGGTTGAGAGTTTGAACAACAACCCTTTCGTATACCTAGCAGATACCGATGGTTTATCGGCTATTAAAACCAACTCATTCCGCCGTTTATTATTCGAAAACGGAATCAGCATGAGAATGGTTAAAAATACCTTGGTAAAAAGAGCGATGGATGAAAGCGATAAGGATTTTGGTGATTTGGTGAACGTTTTATCAGGTACTACCTGTATCATGTTTGCTGATAATATTAAAGCTCCTGCAAAAGCGATTAAACAATTCCGCGAGAAAGGTGATAAGCCTTTATTAAAAGGAGCTTGGATCGATAGCAGCGTATTCATCGGAGATGATCAGTTAAGTAACTTGATTTCTTTGAAGAGCAAAGAGGATTTGATAGGCGATATCATCCATTTGTTACAATCTCCAGCGAAGAATGTAATTGGCGGATTGCAGTCTAATGCAGGTCAGAAAGTTGCAGGATTGGTGAAAGCCCTTTCAGAAAGATAAAATTTTAATAAACAATAATAAAACAACACTTAAACACGTATAACAATGGTAGATTTAAAAGAATTCGCGAACCAGTTGGTAAATCTCACTGTAAAAGAAGTAAATGAGCTTGCTCAAATCTTGAAAGAAGAGCACGGTATTGAGCCTGCTGCTGCTGCTGTAGCTGTTGCTGCCCCTGCGGGTGGTGATGGTGGTGCTGCCGCTGCTGAGCAAACCGAGTTTGATGTAATCTTGACAAATGCAGGTGCAGGTAAACTTCAGGTAGTGAAGGTAGTAAAAGATCTTACAGGTCTTGGCTTGAAAGAAGCGAAAGAATTAGTAGACGGTGCTCCTAAAGCTGTGAAAGAAAAAATATCTAAAGCGGAAGCAGAAGATATCGCAGCTAAATTGAAGGAAGCCGGTGCTGACGTTGAAATCAAGTAACCCGACCCCAACACATTGCCAAAGCCCCCGGTAAACCCGAGGGGCTTTTGGGCGTTTATCGCCCCCAAAAATGCTCCATTGTCAAATAAAAAAAACACAACATTGAGTACACTTCAAAATAAACGGGTAGCATTCGGTAAGGTAAAACATGCCATCGAATACCCAGACTTCTTGGATGTTCAGTTGAAATCGTTCCAAGAGTTTTTCCAATTAGATACGCCTTCCGATTTGCGTGAAGGTGAAGGTTTATTCAAAGTTTTCCGTGAAAATTTTCCGATTAATGATACTCGGAGTATTTTCAACTTGGAATTTTTGGATTATTTCGTAGATCCACCAAGATATACCATTCAAGAGTGTATTGATCGTGGGCTTACCTATGCAGTGCCTCTAAAAGCAAAATTACGTTTAAGTTGTAACGATCCCGAGCACGAAGATTTCGAAACCATAGTACAAGACGTTTACTTAGGCACCTTGCCTTATATGACTCCCAATGGTACTTTCGTAATCAATGGTGCCGAGCGTGTAATTGTATCTCAGTTACATCGTTCTCCAGGGGTATTTTTTGGACAAAGCATTCACTCTAACGGAACGAAGCTGTTTTCAGCTCGTGTTATACCTTTTAAAGGAAGTTGGATTGAATTTGCAACCGATGTGAATGCAGTAATGTATGCCTACATCGATCGTAAAAAGAAGTTCCCTGTAACCACGCTTTTGCGTGCAATTGGCTTTGAAAGCGATAAAGATATTTTAGATATCTTCGGTTTAAGTGAAGAAGTAAAAGTTTCAAAAGCAGGACTTAAGCGTGTTTTAGGACGTAAACTTGCGGCACGTGTATTGCGCACATGGATTGAAGATTTCGTGGATGAAGATACCGGAGAGGTAGTTTCTATCGAACGTAATGAAGTGATTCTAGAACGTGATACGGAATTATTAGAAGATCATATTGACGTTATCGTTGATGCCGGTGTTAAGTCTATCATCTTAAGCACGCAGGGTGAAGGCGATATTGATTATAGCGTTATTTACAATACCCTTCAAAAAGATACTTCTAACAACGGTAAAGAGGCCCTAGAGGTTATTTATCGCCAGTTGAGGAATGCAGATCCCCCAGATGAAGAAACCGCTCGAGGAATTATTGAACGTTTGTTCTTCTCCGATAAGCGTTACGATTTGGGTGAAGTAGGAAGATACCGTATCAACCAAAAATTGAAACTTGATGCCTCTATGGATGTTCGGGTTTTGACTAAGGAAGATATTATTTCTATCATCAAATATTTGATCCATTTATACAACGGTTCAGAAATATTAGATGATATCGATCACCTTTCTAACCGTCGTGTACGTACAGTTGGAGAGCAACTTTACGCTCAGTTCGGTGTTGGTTTGGCCCGTATGGCTCGTACCATTCGTGAGAAGATGAATATCCGCGACAATGAGGTATTTACGCCGCAAGATTTAGTAAATGCACGTACCTTATCGTCGGTAATTAATTCTTTCTTTGGAACAAATCAACTTTCTCAGTTCTTAGACCAAATTAACCCATTGGCGGAAATTACGCATAAGCGTCGTTTGAGTGCATTAGGACCAGGTGGTTTGAGTCGTGAGCGTGCGGGTTTTGAAGTTCGTGACGTTCACTATACGCACTACGGTCGTTTGTGTACGATTGAAACTCCAGAGGGACCTAACATTGGTCTTATTTCTTCTTTGTGTGTACATGCCAAGATTAACGGGATGGGATTCCTTGAAACACCTTACCGTGAAGTAAAACAAGGAAAGATTACCGGTGATATTATTTATTTAAGTGCAGAGGAAGAAGACGGAAAAACCATCGCTCAGGCAAATGCTGAATTAGATGATAAAGGAAACTTTAAAACCGAATTGGTAAAAAGCCGTAAAGAGGGTGACTTTCCTTTGATTGTTCCTGAACAATTGGATTACATGGACGTTGCTCCGAATCAAATTGTTTCGATTGCAGCCTCTTTAATTCCTTTCCTAGAACACGATGACGCGAACCGTGCCTTAATGGGTTCTAACATGCAACGTCAAGCGGTACCATTGTTGGTTCCAGATTCTCCAATCGTGGGTACAGGTTTGGAAGAGAAAGTAGCTCGCGATAGCCGTTCAATGGTTACCGCAGAAGGCAATGGTGAAGTTGTTTTTGTTGACGCCAATGAAATTACGGTGCGCTACGATTACAACGAAGACGATCACTTGGTGAGTTTCACCGGAGATACCAAAACCTATTCACTTATCAAATTCCGTCGTACCAACCAAAACTCATGTATCAATTTGAAGCCCATTGTTAAGCGCGGTGATCGCGTTTTGAAGGGCCAAGTATTGTCTGAGGGATATGCTACGCATAACGGTGAATTGGCCTTAGGTCGTAACCTACGTGTTGCATACATGCCATGGCAAGGATACAACTTTGAGGATGCTATTGTTATTTCAGAGCGTGTTGTGAAGGAAGATATGTTCACAACGATTTACATCACAGAATATGAATTGGAAGTTCGCGATACCAAACGAGGTGAAGAGGAATTAACCAACGATATTCCAAACGTAAGTGAAGAAATGACTCGCAACCTTGACGAAAATGGTCTAATTCGAGTTGGTGCTGAAGTAAAAGAGGGCGATATTTTAATTGGTAAAATCACGCCTAAAGGTGAAACAGAACCCTCTCCAGAAGAGAAGTTGTTGCGCGCGATCTTTGGGGATAAAGCAGGAGACGTTAAAGACGCTTCGTTGAAAGCTTCTCCAGGTGCACAAGGTGTTGTAATTGAGAAAAAGCTGTTTAGCAAAATCAAAAAAGATAAAACTACCCGTGCAAATGATAAAGCTAAATTAACCAAAATGGAAGACGATCACGCGAAAGATTTGGCGCGATTGAAGGAAGAATTGGTTAAGAAGCTATTCAATATCGTAAACGGTAAAACCAGTCAGGGAGTTTACAATATGTACAGCGAAGAATTGATTCCTAAAGGAAGTAAGTTCTCACAAAAGAGCCTTTTATCTATCGACTATACCAATGTGAATTATTACAATTGGTTGGCGGATGATGAAAAGAGCGGTTTGATTGTACGATTGTTGACCAACTATATCAATGTTTACAATGAAAAGGTGACCAACTTTAAACGTGAGCAATATGCAATTAGTGTAGGTGATGAGCTTCCAACCGGAATTCTTCAGTTAGCGAAAGTGTATCTTGCCAATAAGCGTAAGCTTAAAGTGGGAGATAAAATGGCGGGTCGACATGGTAATAAAGGTATTGTTGCGCGTATTGTTCGTGCAGAAGATATGCCTTTCTTAGATGATGGAACGCCTATGGATATCGTATTGAACCCATTGGGTGTACCTTCTCGTATGAACTTGGGTCAGATTTATGAAACCGTATTAGGATGGGCAGGTATGGAATTGGGCGTAAAATTCGCGACTCCAATTTTTGATGGTGCTTCTCTAGATGAAATTCAAGAGTATACCGACAAAGCAGGTGTTCCTAAAAATGGTTTGGTTTATTTGAACAACGGATTAACCGGTGAGAAGTTTGATCAACCTACCACAGTTGGGGTAAGTTATATGTTGAAATTAGGACACATGGTAGATGATAAGATGCACGCGCGTTCTATCGGACCATACTCCCTAATTACCCAACAACCTCTAGGTGGTAAAGCACAATTTGGTGGTCAGCGTTTTGGTGAGATGGAGGTTTGGGCTCTTGAAGCATTCGGAGCATCTAACATCTTACGTGAAATTCTAACTATCAAATCGGATGATATTGCAGGCCGTGCAAAAGCGTATGAAGCAATTGTAAAAGGCGATAATATCACGCAAGTTGGTACTCCAGAATCCTTTAATGTATTAATCCATGAGCTTCGCGGTTTAGGATTAGAAGTTTCCTTTTTGGATTAACCCGCATAAAAAAAGAACATGCAAATTCAGAAGAAAAGTCAAAAAATTGGGAGCAACTTCAGCAAGATACGTATCTCGTTGGCATCTCCAGAAATCATACTTCGACGCAGTTTTGGTGAAGTAACCAAACCTGAAACAATTAACTATCGCAGTTACAAACCCGAAATGGGCGGTTTGTTCTGCGAGCGTATCTTCGGACCTATCAAAGATTACGAATGTCATTGCGGTAAATACAAACGTATCCGTTACAAAGGCATCGTTTGTGATCGTTGTGGGGTAGAAGTTACCGAAAAGAAAGTACGTCGTGAACGTATGGGCCATATCCATTTGGTAGTTCCCGTAGCTCATATTTGGTACTTCCGTTCTTTGCCAAATAAAATTGGTTACCTTTTGGGTATTCCTACTAAAAAGCTTGACATGGTAATTTACTATGAGCGTTATGTAGTTATCCAACCAGGTACTGTTGATAGTGTCAATAATCTTGATCTATTAACAGAAGAGGAATATCTCGACATTTTGGATGCCTTACCAAAGGAGAACCAAATGTTAGACGATAACGATCCAAACAAATTCATCGCTAAAATGGGTGCGGATGCCTTGGAAGATTTATTGCAACGTGTAAAATTAGACAAGTTGAGTTACGACTTGCGTTTACAAGCAGCAACTGAAACTTCACAGCAGCGTAAACAAGAGGCTTTGAAACGCTTGAAAGTTATCGAAAGCTTCCGCAGTGCTCAAACCACCGGTGAAAATAAACCTGAGTGGATGATCTTGCGTATGTTGCCCGTTATTCCTCCCGAATTGCGTCCTTTAGTTCCCTTAGAGGGAGGTCGTTTCGCAACTTCGGATTTGAACGATTTGTACCGTCGTGTCATTATTCGTAATAATCGTTTGAAGCGTTTGGTTGAAATCAAAGCGCCAGACGTAATCCTACGTAATGAAAAACGCATGTTGCAAGAAGCGGTGGATTCCTTATTGGATAATACCCGTCGTGCAAGTGCCGTGAAGAGCGAAGGCAATAGACCTTTGAAATCTTTGAGTGACATGCTTAAAGGTAAACAAGGTCGTTTCCGTCAAAACTTATTGGGTAAACGTGTGGATTATTCCGGTCGTTCGGTAATCGTGGTAGGTCCTACCTTGAAATTGAACGAATGTGGTTTGCCTAAGAACATGGCTGCGGAACTTTTCAAACCTTTTATTATCAGAAAACTGATTGAAAGAGGGATTGTTAAAACGGTTAAGACCGCAAAAAAAATAGTTGAAAAGAAAGATCCAATTATATGGGATATCCTAGAAAATATTTTAAAAGGACATCCTGTATTGTTAAACCGTGCTCCAACGCTTCACAGATTGGGTATCCAATCCTTCCAACCTAAATTGGTAGAAGGTAAGGCAATTCAATTACATCCTTTGGTATGTTCTGGTTTTAACGCGGATTTTGACGGTGACCAGATGGCGGTTCACGTACCATTAGGTAACGCAGCCGTTGCAGAAGCACAATTATTGATGTTGGCTTCTCACAATATCTTAAACCCTGCGAACGGTACACCGGTAACGGTTCCTTCTCAGGATATGATCTTGGGTCTTTATTACATCACGAAGCACAGAAAAGGCACGGCCGAAAGACCTGTAAAAGGGGAAGGCTTAACGTTTTATGGTGCGGAGGAAGTAATTATTGCCTATAACGAGGGTCGTGCAGAATTGCACGCTGGTATCAAATGCCGCGTGATCGTTCGTGAAAATGACGAACTGGTCCACAAAGTAATCGATACTACCGTAGGTCGTGTATTGTTCAACGAAGTAGTCCCTACTGAAGTTGGATACATCAATGAATTGTTAAAGAAGAAAAACTTAAGAGATATTATTTCTGAAGTAATTCGCATCTCTGGTGTAGCAGCAGCAGCTGACTTCTTGGACGATATCAAAAACCTGGGTTTCCATTATGCGTTCCGAGGTGGTTTGAGCTTTAACTTGAGTTATGTAAAAGTTCCAGATCAAAAGGAAGAAATGGTAAACAAGGCAATGGAAGAAGTATTGGAAATTCAACAGAATGCCGATATGGGTTTCATTACCAATAACGAACGTTATAACCAAGTAATTGACTTATGGACTCGTGTAAACAACCATTTGGCTCGTGTATTGATTACCGATCTTCAAAACGACGATCAAGGTTTCAATCCGATTTATATGATGTTGGATTCAGGAGCTCGTGGTTCTAAAGAGCAAATTCGTCAGTTAGGCGGTATGCGTGGTTTGATGGCGAAGCCTCAAAAGAACAGCAATAGCGGTTCTGGTGACACCATTGAAAACCCGATTATTTCAAACTTTAAAGAAGGTTTGAACGTATTGGAATACTTCGTATCAACGCATGGTGCGCGTAAAGGTTTGGCGGATACGGCTTTGAAAACGGCCGATGCGGGTTACTTGACACGTCGTTTACATGACGTAGCTCAAGACGTTGTAATTATTCAAGACGATTGTGGAACACTACGTGGTATCACGATGTCTCCGATTTTGACGAACGACGAAATCACGGAGCCTTTGTTTGATCGTATATTAGGTCGTACCGCTTTGGATAATGTTTATCACCCAGAGACCAATGCCTTAATTGTTGGCGCTGGTGAAACGATAGACGAAGTTATTGGTCATGCGATCGAAGATTCTGGAATCGATGAGGTTGAAATCCGCTCTGTATTGACTTGCGAAACTTTAGGTGGTGTTTGTGCCCGTTGCTACGGACGTAACCTATCTACAGGACGTAAAGTTCAAATTGGGGAAGCAGTGGGTGTAATTGCCGCTCAATCTATTGGAGAACCTGGTACACAGTTAACCCTTCGTACCTTCCACACGGGTGGTGCGGCGTTGAACATTGCTGCTGAGAATACCATGGATACCAAATATGAAGGTATTGTTAGTTTCGATGGTATGCGTACTGTAACCAGAACAGGTAAGGACAACAACGCGGGCGAATCGAAAAAGACCGAAGTCGTTTTAGGTCGTTCAGGTGAAATCCGTATCTTGGATGCAAAAGGTAAAAACATCATTACTACCTATAACATTCCTTATGGTGCTGAATTGCAAGTAGTGGAAGGTCAAAAAGTGAAAAAAGGCGATATCCTATGTAATTGGGATCCTTTTAACACCTTGATCATCTCTGATATCGACGGTATTGTTGAATACGAAAACATCATCGAAGGTATTAATATGCGTGAAGAGGGTGATGACCAAACCGGTTTATCCGAAATGGTAATCACAGAGAGCAAGGATAAAACGAAGGTTCCTGTATTCAGAGTTTCCGATAACGAAGACAATCTGAAAATCTTTAACATGCCGATGAAGTCTGTATTAGTGGCTAAAAACGGTCAAAAAGTTAAAGCTGGAGACGTACTTGCGAAAATTCCGCGTTCTGCCACTCGTACCCGAGATATCACTGGTGGTTTGCCACGTGTAACGGAGTTATTCGAAGCACGTAACCCATCAAATCCAGCGGTTGTAGCTGAAATCGATGGTGTTGTAACCTATGGTGTTTCCAAGCGTGGTAACCAAGAAATCATTGTTACTTCTAAGGATGCCGAGGTGAAACACTACCAAGTGTCGCTTTCTAAGCATATCTTGGTTCACGATGGTGACTATGTGAGAGCAGGACAGCCATTGTCTGATGGTGCAATCACCCCACAGGATATCCTGCGTGTTGAAGGTCCCGCAGCCGTTCAGCGCTATGTATTGAATGGTATCCAAGAGGTTTACAACCTACAGGGGGTAAAAATCAACGATAAGCACATCGAAGTAATTGTACGTCAGATGATGCAGAAAATGGAAATCATGGATCCAGGAGATACCCGTTTCCTAGAAGGAGAAGCCGTAGATAAATGGGTTCTTCAAAAAGAAAACGATTGGATTTACGATAAGAAATTCGTGACAGATTCAGGCGAAAGTACTGTAATGCACGGTGGACAGATCGTAAGTTTAAAGGATTTGCGTCAAGAGAACAGTGCATTGCGTCGCCAAGACAAAAAATTGGTAGAATATCGCGATGCGGTTCCAGCAACAGCAACTCCGGTATTGCAAGGTATTACCAAAGCTTCTTTAGGAACTCAAAGTTTCATGAGTGCGGCATCGTTCCAAGAAACTACGAAAGTTTTGAATGAGGCAGCTATCTCTGGTAAAATCGATGAATTGAAAGGATTGAAAGAGAACGTAATTGTAGGACATTTGATCCCTGCAGGAACGGGTATCCGTCGATTCGACAATCTGATTACAGGTTCAAAAGAAGAATACGATCGCTTGATGGCTACCAAAATGGCCGCTGCTCAAGAGGCATAATCTTTGAATGCTCCAAATAAAAAAGGCCATCCGATTCGGGTGGCCTTTTTCTTTGGAATCTCCCGTCATGAAATACGTGGACTCATAACAACGTACGAAATGAAATACGTGGACACATTAACAACGTACTAAATGAAATACGTGGACACATTAACAACGTACTAAATGAAATACGTGGACACATTAACAACGTACTAAATGAAATACATGGACTCATTAACAACTTGCTAAATGAAATAAGAAGAACACGTTTAAAATTTACTGAGCAGATTCTAATTGCGTTTGGTACAGGTCGTAATATGCGCCTTTTTGCTGCATCAAAACCTCGTGATTGCCGATTTCTTTTATGGAGCCATGTTCCAATACCATTATATCATCACAATGTTTGATGGTACTGAGTCGATGGGCAATGACGATAGCAGTGCGATTATGCAATAATATTTCGATAGCCTTTTGAATCAAATTTTCGGTTTGCGAATCTATAGCGCTGGTTGCTTCATCCAATACAATAATATCAGGATCCACGGCAATAGCCCGAATGAATGAAATGAGTTGTCTTTGGCCTTGAGATAAACTCAATCCCCGTTCTTGAACGTGATAATCAAAGCCTCCAGGAAGTGCATCAATAAAATCGTAGGCTCCCATTTTCTTTGCAACATCAATAATTTTCTCTGTCGCAATATCTTCGCTTTTTAAAGATAAGTTGCTTCGAATGCTTCCTGAGAACAGAAAAACATCTTGAAGTACTACCGCGATGCGATGCCGTAGAGAAACGATATTATAGTCTTTGATATTTTTGGAATCAATTAAGATTTGACCTTCTTGATGTTGGTATAATTGCGTAATTAGGTTGGCAATACTGGTTTTACCGCTGCCTGTTGCCCCTACCAACGCGAGAGATTTTCCGGGTAACACTTCAAAACTTAAATCTTTAATGATCCATTCATTGGGATTATAAGCAAACCAGACGTTTTGAAATTGGATATGGCCTTGGAGTTTTTGGGCTTCAATTGTGCCGCTGGGCTCCACATTTTCGGTATCATCCAATAGGTCGAAAATACGTTCTGCCGCTACAATACCCATTTGAATATTATTAAATCTATCGGCAACGGCTCGTATAGGTCTGAAAAACAAGTTCACAAACATAAGAAATGCGGTAACTTCACCGAGTTTGAGTTTGTTTTCGAACATCAATAAACTTCCATACGAAATGATGATGGCGAAAGATAAAGCCACCAATATTTCAACAACTGGAAAAAACACACTGTAATATAAAACGCTTTTGATGTGGGCATCGCGGTGTTTTTTATTGATTTCTTGGAATTTAAGATATTCGCGTTTTTGTTGATTAAAGAGTTGCACTATTTGCATTCCCGTAATACGTTCTTGAAGAAACGCGTTCAAATTAGAAACTTGATTCCTGACTTCTTGGAAAGTATCGCGTATACCTTTGCGAAAAACGTTGGCGCTGTAAAGGAGTAAAGGAACTACGGTAATCGTTAGCAAAGTGAGTTTTACATTGATATAAAACATACAAGCTAGAATTGCGATAATTTGAATGATATCGCCCAAAATGGTGATGACACCAGAAGCAAATAAATCGGTAATCGTTTGAATATCGGATATGCTTCGAGTTACGGCCGTTCCTACTGGGGTTTTATCGAAGAAACGCAGTTTTAATCGCGTTAAATGCGCGTAAACAAACTGACGTAATTTCAATATCACACCTTGCGCAATAATCGCAGCGAGATAGGAGTTGTAAAATCCCAATAAAGCTTGTAACAATAACCAAGCGAGCAATACGCCACATGCCGCTGCCAACCACTGAAATTGTTGGGCTATAATAACTTCATCGATAATGATTTTATATAAATAAGGCTGTAATGCGGTAAAAAGGCTCTGTAAAACGGTAAGTATGAGCGCCATAATAATACTCTTACGCTGGTCTTTTGCCATTTGCATGAGACGAATTAGCATGGACCATTGATTGGTTTTTTGCACTTTAGAGGAAGAAGATCGGCTCATTTTTGCAAAAATACCACCAATTTCTCAGTTAAAAGCCTAGTCCTATTGCTGTGTAAAACTTTTATATCAGACTTTGTTGGAATAGGACCCTTTACGGGCTTAATATTGCATTATGGCTCGTCATATTGCAATTGCAGGAAATATCGGAGCGGGTAAAACCACCCTAACAAATTTATTAGCCAAACATTATCATTGGGACGTGCAGCTTGAGGATATGGATGAAAATCCATACATATCCGATTTTTATGAAGATATGCAACGCTGGAGTTTCAATCTCCAAGTGTATTTTTTGAATACCCGTTGGCAACGCATTCAAGAAATTAGAAAAGGAGAAAAAACGGTGATTCAAGATCGTACTATTTATGAAGATGCGCATATTTTTGCTCCGAATCTACATGCCATGGGTTTGATGAGTACCCGAGATTTTGAAAATTATAACAAGTTGTTCGATAATATTAAACAGCAAATTGAAGCTCCGGATTTACTCATTTTTTTACGTGCAGGTATTCCGAAATTGGTTGACCAAATTCAAATGCGAGGTCGCGATTATGAGGATGCCATACGACTCGATTATCTAAAGCGACTTAACGAAAGATACGAAGCCTGGATTGCTGATTATAAACTGGGTCCCTTGTTGATTTTCAATACCGATGAAATGAATTTTCAAGAGAATCCAGAAGACTTGTCGCATATCATAAACCAGGTAGAAAGTACGTTCAACGGTTTATTCTAAGCCCGCTATGCAGTTTCGCTATCCAGAATATTCGTGGGCGTTTCTGCTATTGGTTATTCCCATATTGATTCATTTGTTGCGTTTTAGAAAGCAACAAGTTCGGTATTTCCCGGGAGTTTTTCGATTGGTTTCACTTCTTAAAGAAACCAAAAGTACCCGTAACATTAAACAGTATCTTTTACTTCTGAACCGCCTTTTATTGGTGTTTTTAATTGCTTGGAGTTTTTCCCAGCCAAGTTGTACGCCGCAAAAGATAAATCCCAAAGCCCATGATCGCGATTGGGGCATTATTTGGGATGCATCTCCGAGCATGTGGGAACCAGATGCCAATGGTTTAATTCCTATTGAATTAGCCAAGAAATCGGCATTAAGTCGATTGAAATCATTGCCGGAAAATACCCGCTTTTATTGGGTAGATCGACCAAACCAAGCCGAATTGCAATTAAGCAAGTATGAGGCAATCGAGCGCATTAATGCCATGGTTAAACCGCTTCAACCCATTGCTTTAAAATCGCTTTTAGAAACAAACGCGGAATTAAGCGTTGTAAAAAAATGGTTTGTACTGAGCGATATGGATGCCGATGCTTTGGAGGCAATGCCCAATTGGATTGACAGTCAGTCAAATTGCTATTTTATTGATTTTCAGATAAAAAGAAGTGTAAATTACAGTTTGGATACCGCGTATTGCACCGATGTTTTACAGGGCGATTATTGGGTAAAAATTAGTAGAAACCAAACACAGCAAGCGGTTTCCTTTTCTATGGATATCACGCAGAACGACGCTTTTGTTGGTAATGAAGCAATTAAATTTGAAGAAAAGGTACAATCTATATGGGTCAAAGTTAGATTGCCAGAAGCGCCGTCTAAACGACTTAAATTCACCTTGCCAAAAGATGCCTATTCACCCGATAACGAATTGTTTGTGCACCCGATAGGAACACAAAAATTAAAGGTTTTTGTGCAATCCGATGGCGATGTTGCCGATTTAGATCGCCTTTTAGCAACACTGTCCGATCGCTTAGAAAGAACAGATTCTATTCAAAATGCCGAAACCATTCTTTACCTTACTTCCCAAACGGATAAAACGGCTTTTGAAGCGGTAAGTCCCTTAATACGCAATGGAATACAGTGTATAATAATTCCGTATAAAAAAGCGACTAAACTTCCATTTCAATTGCTGAACGCAGGAAGTTGGGAACGCACGAAATCGCTTGATGCCGCCGACGGCCTTGACTACAGAAGTTTCCGCCAAGAACCCTTTGAGTCGTCGATGGAAACCTTTTTGGATGGAAAAGTTCAACTTCCGAAGTTCGAAGATCTGTATACATTCTCTTATACCAACAACAGCGATTGGTCGCGGATTTTAATAACACAATCCGACCGAGATTTTCTGATAAGCAGAGAATTGGGAGAGGGGAAGGTTTGGTTATTTTTAAGTGACTACACCGAAGGCATGCGAACTTTGAGAAAAACATCCTGGTTCTTAGGCATCCTTGGGCCAATTTTACTCTCCAATCATGCCTCTACCGATGCTATTTGTGCATTCAGTGGTCGAGAATGGATTTCGCTCCCTCAAAGTGCAAAATTTAAGCTCCAGGATGCAGTTCGTATCCAAAGAGGGTCTCAAAATTGGGGAACTTCATTGGGATTGAACCAAGGTCGTATGAGCTTTTTGGGAGTTATTGGGGAAACCATGCAGCCAGGTTGGTATACCCTGTCAAAAGCGGATGCTACGGATTCTGTGCTTGTTGCGTTAAATTTCCCAAGAAAAGAATTGCAATATTCGCATACCCCGGCCGATGTTTCAGCTATGCCAAACTTTCAAATTCTGCCCCTCAGCAAATGGAATACAGAAGCAATGGGTGCGGATTCAGATTCAGCAAGCGCTGCACATTTGGGTTATTGGATTCTGGCTTTGCTTTTGCTAGAACTTGCACTTAGCGTATTTGTATTAAGAACAAATCGTTAATTTCGCATACTCATGTCTGCTTCTATTGTTATTCAAAACGGCATATTGGTGTCGCACAATCATCCCTTACATGGCGCTTTAGTTTCGGTTCGTTGCGAAAATGGGTTTATTCAAGAAATTTCTCCCAATACGCTAAGGGGAAGTGAAATCATAGATGCTCAAGGTGGATTTATTTCAGCAGGATGGTGCGATTCCTTTTCTGTGATTTCAGATCCAGGTGCGGAGTGGAAGGAAGGCTTAACGACGTTTGCAAGAGCCTCGGCTTTAGCGGGATTCACGCAAACCGCAGTACTTGCGGGGATAGATCCTTTGCCGGAAAAGGCCAATGCCATTGTTTCCTTAAAGCAGCGTTCTCTAGATTTATGCGTGGAAGTATTGCCTCTTGGAGTTGCCTCTGAGGGGTGTGAAGGCAAGGAGATGGCTGAGGTTTATGATATGCATAATGCAGGCGCAGTTGCCCAAACCGATGGCATGCATGCACATGGAAGCGACGGCTTGCGAACCAAATTATTGGAATATTGCAAGAGTCTGAATATCCCGTATTTGATACATCCGTTTAATCCGAAATGGGTTGCTGGCGGACAAATTCACGAGGGTAAGGTAAGCGTGAATTTAGGATTGAAGGGAATCCCTTCCATTGCAGAAACGTCAGCGTTGCTTGCAGATATTGAACTTGCAAAGTGGTTAAATGTGCCCCTTCGGGTATTGGGGGTTAGCACCCAAGAAGCCGTTGAAATTATTAAACGTGCGCGCAAAGACGGTGTTGAAATTTGGGCAGCGGTTCCGATAATGAATTTGTGTTATAGTGAGGAGGATATTGCCAATTTTGATGAACGTTTTAAAGTGCTCCCTCCTTTGCGCAGCGAGAGCGACCAAATGGCCCTTCGGAATGCTGTATTACAAGGACATATACAGGCCATT
>JAULUW010000140.1:0-3260 GCA_032111345.1 Bacteroidia bacterium | reverse complement strand
CCACATAATATCCCGCAGTAATTCCGTTTACATCTAGGCACACATCATGCTCCATAGCACTCAGGCGTGAAACTGCTTCCCCCGAAACAGAAAACAACTGCGCACGGTGCGGAACCGAACTTTCGATATGCAATACGCTCGATGCGGGATTTGGGAAAACCCGAACCTCCGTTTCGCCGGAAATTGATTTGCTGCTGTTCGTGGGTTCTGGTTTGCACAATCCTACTGCGAAAGTGCCTTTTTTATCGGCGGTGTTCTTTTCGCCGCCAGTGAAGGAATAGGTATAGTAATAGAAAATGGTGCTTCCTGCCGCCGCATTCAAACGGAACGGTACATTCGGCTTCACCAAATAACCCGGCATATTTCCAACGTTGGTGCTGTAATATAAGATACACGTTGGTGCGCCGGTGCCCGACTTTTTAGGAACGAAAGTAGCCGTTGGGTTGCTGGCATCGTTAGAGAATACCACATCGAAATCGCCGTTGGCCGCAGGGAAACGACAAGATGGCAATGGATCCGCAATGAGCGTAACTGCAACACTATTGACAATTGCGCCGCTATCGTCTTGCGCTTGAGCGCTGAGTTCATAAGTGCCGGCTTCGAAACTGCGAGGGAATTCATAAGGCTCCGTGCTGCTGCTGTCTACCAAAATCGCATTGATAAACAAACGCACTTTCGATACCTTTCCGATTAAATCAGAGGCGGCAATTTTGATGTTCACATTCTGATTTTCCCAGATACGGGTTTGATGGCTTGGACTTGAAATGGCCACACTCGGCGGCGTATTGGTTTCATCGCTAACCACGATAAAGACCTCATCAAAATCGGAATGCTCGCCATCTGTTACTTGTAATCGGCATTTATAAACGCCTTTTTCAAAATTAGCCACATTGCAAATGGACGCATTGGGCTCCATTAAATTCAATATCGAAGGACCGTAAACTTGTGTCCAGGTATATGTCAAACCAGCCCCACCCGTTGATTTGGAACCGTTCAAGGCAAAACTCGAAGCATTGGGATTGGCCAATACATTCGATCCGGCATCGGCAACGGGAGGTGTATAATTCAAATTGCCTTTTTTGGTAAAGGTGAGCTTTCCAATGTTCAAACCTGCACCCACAAAACGCAACCGTAAGGTATGCAAGCCTTGGGGTAGCGCCACGGAACTAACTGTTTTCGTAGCCCATTTATCCCAAGAACCCGAAGTGCTAAAGTTTATATTTTGTGTTAGGGTATCGCCATCGAGTTCGAATTGCAAAGGACCGGAATTGGTGTTATTGCTGGCATAACGAATTTGGACTTCGTATAAGCCCGATTCCTTTACGTCTACGGAATAATCAAGCCACTCGCTTGGATCTATCCACGTAATAATATTTCCTTCGGTTCCGGCAGTTGAGGCATCTACGTATTCTTGGGTTCTAAAATCGCCATTGTTGCCGCGACTGAGATCCAAATACGTAAGGTTCTGTCCTACCCCACCCTCAAACACATCAAAATGTGCCGATTGTATACTACCGGGAATTTCGCTTGGAGTTCCCAAGAAAGGCATGGTTTTTCCTACTTTTACCCGAACGAAATTGCTGATTGCAAAGGCCGCGCCATCGTAAATGCGTGCACTTAAATCGTTCCAACCCAAGCGCAAAGCCGGCGTTTTGAAGATATAAGGAGCACCGCTGCCTACCCCTATAGAATCACTTCCGTTATAATACACCACGCGATCGGGCGTTCCAGCGGTTATTTTCAATTCCAGATTTACAGAACCGTCGTAATATGCTTCGCTAAAGTCACTAGTCAAAGTTCCTTTAACGGAAACATCTTTATTGGTAGCCAGGGCATTGGGAGCTACGTTTAAAACAAATCCATCCGAAAAAGCAACTTGGATGGAATCCTTGGTGTAATTTTTAGCCACATAGGTTTTATCTCCGTTTTGGGAGAACACCACCGCCAATGGGTTGCTGCTATGCACAGAGGTATCGATACGGCCCAAGGCGTTCATGGAATGCAACCAATGGTAGGTTTGCGCATCTGAAATTCCGAATTTTAAATTTCTGTTCGGATAGGAATTGTATAATTTTATGGCTTTGGGTGCGTCGATAAAGGCCAAATACGACCAATATACATCGTGCCAAAGGTTGTCGTTAGCTTGATTGCTCAAAATTCCGGTATTCTTGGCCATTTCGTTCCATAAACGTCGAACGTAGGTGGTATCCTGGCCTAAATAAAGACTTCCTCCGTGAATGGGATACAATTCTATTCCGTAAGATGCCGCGATGTCGGCGGTCCAGAAGGTTCCATTATCGTAAGAATTCCCCCAAACGCGAGAAACCAAAGCGAAAGCCTGATTGGCCTGGAAATTGCGTTTGTTTTTATCGAACCAATATTCTTCCACAGCGGCTTGTTCGGTGGCATACAAATAAATTCCAAGGTTACGGATTGCCGTATCGCCAATTACACTTCCCCAGTGAATCAAAGAAGAATTGAATTGCATGCTTTCTGAGGTGCTCTCCTGATCATTTCCTTGGGGGAAGCTCGCAAAGCCATTGGCCCAGCAATGACCTTGGTAAGGATTGAAATTTCGCAAATACGGAAACAGAGGATCGTTGCGATCGGTACCCGCGGCATCCCGTACCAGCAAATCGATCATACCACCCCATTTCGACGCCCATCCCGGTTCAAATTCTTCGATAAAGGAAGCGGCGTGAATGAAATATCCCCAATGAAAATGGTGGTCGTTGAGGTTATTGTCTTGACCGTGGCCGGCAGGATAACCGAGCATCGATTTCCAGGTTGTATCGTAGTAAAACAAGAAGGCTACTTCACCGCTTTCTGCTTTTAGCCAGTCTTCTAAACGGTTTTTAACGGTGTTAACAATGGTTTTTACGGCATCGTTCAATTGCATTTCATGGGCAATGCGCGCGGTTTGGATGAGGCGATTCATTACCTGACCTTCGTTGTAGGAATCTGTCCATTCCGCCAAACCATCGTTGCTGATAGATTCAATTTTGTCTTTCAGTTCTAAAGGATTGAAGCCATCGCTGTATTGATCTACATAGGGAAGCGTGGGTAAAATTCCGCGGTAAGGATGGTGGGTTTTAAAGGAATTTCCTGCCATCATTTTCAAGTCTCCGCGAACCGTACGGTAGGAAATATTGGTCATTCCAGAAGCAGAAGACCCTAAATTAGCCCATTGGTGGGGTAAAAGTCCCAATAAAAAGACAGAATCTGTACCTTCTTTAACATCTACATCGATGTTAAATTGC
>JAULUW010000139.1:0-2482 GCA_032111345.1 Bacteroidia bacterium | reverse complement strand
ATATCCCCCGAAAAAAATAAAACGATGCCACCTATCGCAATTACATACGTGGCGGACTCGGACATGTGATTGAATAAAACGACCCAAAGAAGCAAGGCGGATGCATTTTGAAGGATTCTGCGATTCACTTGATCTACTTGGAACTTATAGAAAGCGCATAATACTATCGTAATAATTTGTAAACCTAATGCAAGGAACAAGACGATTTGCTTGGGCAACAATACGCCAAACCAAGCTTGAAACCAACCCATAAAACTCAATTTCACATAGTTTCCGCTGTCTTGTTTCAAAAGCAAAAACCACCAACGGTATTCGGAAATTAGATAATCAGATTGTACCCACAATAAAGGCAGCGCAATTAAAAAAGTCGCATATACGAACCCCAAAACCACCGCTTTGGGTATTAAACGCGGTTTAAAAAGGAAAAGGAGGAAAAAAATCCAGCCAAAAATTTTAATAAATCCAGAAAAAAGCACGAAAATGACTGTCTGTCCAACTTTTTCGCGCTGTAAGGCAACAACAGCCCATAAAAGCAATCCAAGTACCAATCCATTACTTTGCGTGTTTAACAGGGATGTAATGCTTTCTCCAAGCAAAAATAAGAGCATGATGTTTCTGGTTTTATTATTTAAACCTCTAATTTGATGAAGCGCGTAAAAGGGCAACATTACATTTAACAAAGACCAAAAGGCAAGGCCAAGCGCCGTAGGGAGGTAATAAAATGGCGCAAATGCCAAAGCACAGGTTGGGGAGTATTTAAACAAGTCGTAGTGCAGCGGATCGTTGCTTATATACAGGGGAAGTTCGTTCAACAGGTTAAAACCAGAAAGTTGAAAGATGAGAAAATTGTTATAGGGTGCAACATCAAAATTAATGTTATTTATATGCACAGGAGGCGCGTATAATAGCTTTATGGTGATGGCTAATGCCGCCGCGATAAACAGAAACACATTTACTCGAAAAAACTTTAACAACAATAAATGCGGCTTCATTCCACAAAAAAAGGGGCCAAGAGCCCCTTTTTCAAGAAAAACATGTTCACATTACTTCATAACACGCTTTCCATTCTGAAATTTCACTATAAAAGCATCTGAAAAACCTTGATTCCTTAACTCATTTTTATAAGATCGCGCGCCATCCTCTGTGTCAAAGGCCCCCGCACAATACTTGTAATAATCTCCAGCTCGATACATAAAGACATTTTTCAATCCCTTGGCAACAAATTGATTTTCATTCAAGGGACTTTCGGAAATTTTAAATTGAACTCGATAAATTACACCGGCAAATACCGAAGTGTTTTCAATTTGTGCCCCGGATAAAACCTCGGTAGTTTCCGTTTCATCTGAAGGCACTGGATTTTTTCTCTTTGCCATCTCAGGTGCTCGATTCTCTTCTGTTTTGGATTTATTAGGGAACATCGATTGGACATCTATACTAGCCTTATTAAAAACGCCTTTACCTTGCTTGTTTCCAGATTTTTCGGAAACACGATTTCGATTTAATTCCAGATAATTTGGAATACCATTGTTATTATCGTCTTTATCACCTTCCACGATATCCGGTAATCCATCATTGTCTGAGTCTAAATCTATAAAATTAGGCATGCCATCTTCATCTACATCTTGAGAACCTTCTTTACGATCAGAAATACCATCGTTATCAGAATCTAAATCTATCGCATTAGGAAGTCCATCGTTATCAAAATCAAATAAACCTTCTACAATATCCAGAATACCATCGTTATCCGAATCTAAATCCAAATAATCCGGAATCCCATCATTGTCTGTGTCCGCTAATTTTATAATTGTATTTTCATTAATTCCAGTCGATTGAGTGGCATAGGTTTTATTTGAACCCTCCGCTGACTTTAAGGCATAATCGAATCCAGAGGCATCAATAGTTTGAAGCGCATTACAGGGCACCAAACCAGAAACCACAAATTCTGCACGACGGTTTAATGCATGTTCCGCTTCTGTGCAACTGACCCCATCAACACATTTGTTCAATATTTTCGATTCGCCGTAGCCTCTGTAAGAGAGTCGATCTCTTGGCACACCGATTGTGGTTAAATAATCGTAAACCGATTTTGCCCTTAAACCGGATAAAATTTGATTGTTTTCAATACTGCCTCTCGAGTCGGTATGTGTTCCCACCTCAATTCGCAAACACGGATTATGTAAAAGCAACACAGCCACGCGATTTAGCTCAAACTTGCTTTCTTGTTTTAATACATAACTATTTACGTTATAGTAAATAGGCTTTACATCAAATTTTATCCCTAATTCCTCTCCAACTTTGAATTTCTCCAAGCCCACACGAAATTTTCTCCTACCTTGAGCCGTTAAGGTAAAATCTTTAACGGTAGCATATTTATAGGCGCATGCATGAGCAGTTATTTGAATCTTAGCGTCTCTAGGCAGACCTTTAATAATTGCCTCACCCTTAGAATCTACAATACCCTTAAAAGCCTTCTTATCATCGT
>JAULUW010000138.1:0-2739 GCA_032111345.1 Bacteroidia bacterium | reverse complement strand
AGCCCCGGCTCAACTAAGTCGGGGCTTTAATATGAATGGGTAAAATAGGTATTTTTGATTCAGGATTTGGTGGATTAACCGTATTACGCGCAATTGTAGACATGTTGCCGCAATATTCCTTTGTGTATTTGGGCGATAACTCACGTGCGCCCTATGGCGATCGCTCCTTCGACGTTGTGCACGAATATACCTTGCAATGCACCGAATGGTTGTTCAATCACGATTGCGATTTAGTGTTACTGGCCTGCAATACGGCGTCGGCGAAGGCTTTGCGACAAATTCAGCAGGTAGATCTACCCAAACGGGCCGATTCAAAGCGTGTTTTGGGTGTAATTAGACCTACTACCGAACAAATTGGCCATTATACCAAAACCGGACATATTGGGGTGGTAGGTACCAAAGGCACCATTACCTCGAATTCCTATGGAATCGAAATTGAACATTATTTCCCTGAAATTGAAATTCACCAAGAGGCATGTCCTATTTGGGTGCATTTGGTGGAAAACGAATTGGTAGGGACTCCTGGCTCCGACTATTTCGTGCAATACCACTTAGACCGTCTTTTTTCAGGAGCCATGCCGATTGATACCTTGTTATTGGCATGCACGCATTACCCGCTTTTATATTCTTCTATTGAGAAGTTTTTACCCGAAGGCGTTCGGGTGATTTCCCAAGGACCTTTAGTCGCTGAAAGTTTGAAGCAGTACCTGCACCGGCACAGTGAGTTTGAATCGAGACTTTCTACCAAAGGCGGTATCGAATTTTACACTACCGATTCTAATGTGGTCTTTGACCAAAGAGGCAGCCGCTTTTTCGCCGAGGAAATCAAATCACAAACGATTCATTTGTAAGAAAGGATTATTGCGCTTTTTTAGAAGTAGCGGTCGAGTTACGTAATAACTTCGTGCTCTAACAAGTAATAAGTCATTTACAATATCGCCAAGTCAGGGTTTCCCAAAGATAAAGAACGGATTTAAGTTCATAAATAAACCTTATTTGCGAAATGGGGTTTATTTGATGATAAACCCAATGTAATTTTGCACTATGGCCCCAGAGCATCTTAAAGACAAAATACGTGGTCTCCCTGAAAATCCAGGAGTCTATAAATACTTTGATGCCCAAGGTCAAATTATCTATGTGGGTAAGGCTAAAAACCTCAAACGCCGCGTTTCCAGTTACTTTACAAAAAATCACGACGACTTTAAAACCTCAGTACTCGTGCGTAAAATCGAAAGCCTCGATTTTACGGTCGTGGATACCGAAATGGATGCCCTGCTTTTGGAAAATTCCCTGATCAAAGAATTTCAACCCAAATACAACATCAATTTAAAAGACGATAAAAGCTATCCCTACATAAAAATTACCAAAGAACGGTATCCCAAAGTGTTCCCCATGCGGAATCCTATAAAGGACGGTTCGGAATATTTCGGACCCTATGCCAGCATCCGGATTATGCACACCGTTTTAGACCTCTGTCAAAAACTCTATCCAACCCGGAATTGCAATTTGAAAATGACGCCCCAGGGCATCGCCGAAGATAAATATCAAGTTTGTTTGGAATATCATATTGGCAATTGCAAAGGTCCCTGCATCGGCAAGCAAAGTGAGCAAGAATACCAAAATAGCATTCAGCATATCCGACATATTTTAAAAGGACATTTGGGGGAAGTAAAAGTGCATCTCAAAGAATTGATGCACGAGGCCGCCGAAGATTTGCGTTTTGAGGAAGCGCAGAAATATAAAGACAAATTAGAACTGCTGCAAAAATATCAAAGCAAAAGCACCATCGTAAGTCCAAGCGTGGGCGATGTGGAAGTGTATTCCATTAGCAGTACCGATAAAATTGCCTTTGTGAATTTCCTTAGGGTGAGCCAAGGCATAATTGTAATTTCTCGAAACGTAGAAGTTCGAAAAAAAATTGCTGAGGCAGAAGATGAAATCCTGGTGCATGTTATTGGTGAAATGCGCAGTCATTACGGCGATGATTGCCGCGAAATCATTACAGGTATAGCTATAGATTGGCCCGATGAAACCGCTATTCTTACCCATCCAAAGGCCGGTGATAAAAAGAAATTGCTCGATTTAAGCATGAAGAATGCCATGTTGTATCGCATGGAGAAATTGCAGCAATACGAGAAACTAAATCCGCAAATTCGGGTAGATCGCCTCATGGAGCAAATGAAAAACGATTTGCGCCTGAGCGAATACCCCACGCATATTGAGTGTTTTGATAACTCGAACTTCCAAGGGGCCTATCCCGTGAGTGCCTGTGTGGTTTTTAAAGAGGGAAAGCCTTCCAAAAACGACTACCGCCATTTTAATGTCAAAACAGTGGAAGGGCCCAACGACTTTGCAACCATGAAAGAAGCCATTACACGCCGTTACAGCCGTTTAATTGCCGAAAACCAGCCCTTACCACAATTGGTAGTAGTCGATGGTGGTAAAGGGCAATTGAGTGCAGCGGTCGAAGCGCTAAATGAAATGGGTATTTATGGGAAATTTGCCATCATGGGCATCGCCAAGAGGCTCGAAGAAATTTACTATCCCAACGATCCGCACCCTTTATATATCGATAAGAAAAGCGAAACCCTCAAGGTCATTCAACACATGCGAGATGAAGCCCACCGTTTTGGAATTACCCACCACCGCCAGCGTCGCGATAAAGGTACGCTGAAATCGACCCTCACCGAAATTCCCGGAATCGGTCCTGCAAAAGCCAAATTACTCCTGAAAGAATTT
>JAULUW010000137.1:0-5577 GCA_032111345.1 Bacteroidia bacterium | reverse complement strand
GCCGGTACCTGATTCCATCGGTTTCGCCTGAAATTCCCGCCGAAGAAGCACAGAAAATTTGGAATTCCTACATGGGAAAGCCTTGGATGTTTGTAACCTATTATAATGCCCATGAAATGAGTATGGGAATGAATATGCTCCGTGGATTTTTAGTGGATTGGTTGAGCGGATTGTTTTTAATTTTATTGTTGAATGCCTTGGGTCCGCAAAGTCCCGTGAAGTCCATAGCTTGGGTTCTTGGATTGGGTGTTTTTGGATTTTTCTATTTCAACTATACCAATCACATTTGGTATCCTACTTTTGATTTATGGGCAAGCTTTGTGGATGCACTTATTCCATTTGCTATAATCGGGGCCATCAATGCCTGGTTATGGAATAAAAAGTAGCCTTCCGAATTGATGGTTTTTGAGAGGCGCAGTGGGTCATTTAGATTTTATCCGGTGTTTGACCTTTTACATTTCTCTAAATTCACGTTTCTTTTGGTCAACCCAAATCCAACGATCGTTTTGTTTGATTAACCAATAGCCGGGAAATCCATCTTCGTTTATTTCTTCAAAGGGGCCCAGTACTTTTTGATTCTTGCTGTTTATAATGAATATGCCATCTTCGCTGGCTAACCAAAATAAGTTAGCGCCGTATTCTTCTATTTGTCCTTTGGTGAATGCTAAAATAATCCGCCCATTTTCATCGCTAATGGCTTGCATAGAATCTGTAGAAATCAGCAAGTTTGAATCCCGATTTAATTGGTGAATTTGCTTGATTTGAGCGACTTCCTGGATATTTTTGTCTACTTCGAAAAATGGAATTTGTTGTTCGTTAATGGCAAAAAGATATGCCTTTTGTTGTTGGTAAACGGTGATTCTTTCGTTGGCCAGTACACCGATATCATCCGCGTTTATCTCGCTAAATGCATTCTTATAGGGATTGTACCATTTTTTAACGGATGCACTCGTTTTTGATTTGGGGTTTTTACGGATATTTTGGACAAATACGGTATTTGCTTGAACATAAATCTCTTGATTTTTCCCCCGATACACAAGTGAATCCTTGGTGTTGTAAATGGAAATTTCAGCCTTGTTTTCAATCAGAAATAGCGGTTTATTCCAATACCAAGCCATTTTTATAGGTTTATCAGAGATATATTGAGATTTTCTAACTTGCTGCTTAGAATCCAATATCAACAATGTTTGTTGCTTGGGATTGGATTGTAAATGTGCGCTGTAAATCCCGGGATATAAAGTTTCTATTCGGTTGAAAGTATCGCTTTTGGCATTGCCCGCCGTATCGATTAGTATTTGTAGGTTATTAGGTAGACTGGCAACGCTGTGTTGCTTATAGAAAGGTTCTAAGTGGGTAAAACTTCCCAAGAAAAACTGATTCCCATTAAAATCAACAAAAAACTGGGTCGTTTCATTGCGTACTAAAATGCGGTTATCGTGAAAGTGCGCCCAATCGACTATTTCAGGAAAATTATTGTCTAACCCTTCAAAAGAGGTAAATTCAAATTTCGTAATGCGTTTTCCATTGGAATTAAAAAGGGCCCAAAATTCGCCGTTATGAACAAAACCCATGCGATTTAAGGTATCGATAAAGATTTTTTTGAATATCGGGGGAAGTAATTCACGACCGAGTTTATCGATAAGGCCATAGTGGTTAGACTTTGTTATTACGGCCAATTGGGATGAAATTTGTCGGATTTCATCGTAGCGTTTGTCGTTAAGTGGCGTACCGTCTTTCTCAATGTAAAACCATTGGCTGCGTTCAAATGGATCGGTTATCATTACCAAAGCACAGCCCGAGATGAGTGTGGAGGCACTTGGATTCCAAGATTTATGGTGTTTTAAACAAAAAGGATAGGCAAAATCGTACGTAGAATCGATCCATGGCCTCATGTTTATGGAATCTACGAATACATATTTGCCATCTCCACGGGCAAAGGGCACTGGCACCACGGTAAGATACCGCAATAACATTTTTGCTTGTTTTCGGTATTTGCCCGAGGGGTAATTTTGGATATACAGGTTATAACTTTGGGCATTATGAACATTCCGACAATTAGAAAAGGCAAGTTCATCCGCTTCATTCCAGGCTTTTTGTATTTGTGGTGCGCTGGGATATTTTGCAATAAATTCTAAATAAGCAGTTTCCGTGTGTTTTTCCTTCACCAACTCATAAGTCCAATTATAAAAGGAATCGCGAGCTTGTTGGTAAAAAGATTGCAAATGCGGGGGAAGGAGTTGTATTTGTTTGGGGTCATTTCCAAGCCCATTAAGATAATCGAATACTTTACTTGGAAGTTTCCCCTGCATGATTCTCTGGAAAGAAATCGTATCGTTGAGGGCATTGAGATGCTCTATGATTAAAGGTAAGGTTATCTGGCGATTGATATTTTGAATGGGGATATACGGTGCAATCGCCTGCTGTTCATTGAGGAAGTATCCCAACAACTCTTGATTGGCAATAGTAGAAATGGTGGACCTTTCAGATTCGTATTTTTGGTATAACAGTTTCCGGTAAAACAAGTCTAAGTAATAGGCATCCAAGTAGTAAATTTTTCGAAATTCGCTGTATTCAAGGGTGCTTTTTTGCAAGCGTTCCATGTAAAGACACGCATTTCGTGCATATACAATCGCAGAATCTTTGTGCTCTAAGTGCAGGGCAATTCGTGTTAAACTGTGCCAAAAAATGGGATTGTTAGACTCCAAAGATTTCCGGAGTTTAAGAGATAGTTTCTCGGCCTTAACCCATTGACTGTCGTTTATTAACCAATGCAGTTTATAATTGGAATTGGTAAAGGTTCTCCAGTACTGAGCTTGCAGCATATTTGAACAGAAGAAGGCAACTGAAATAAGTACAATCTGCAGGTTTCGGCGCATATCACAAAGTTATTGTGTTTTGTTTAAACGAAAATAATGAAAGGGTATTTTATAAATTCTTAGGGTTCCACGTGCAACAACTTGTAAGGACTTGCATCGGGTAGCTTTCGTTTTATTTCTTGTGAAGCAGTTTGTTCAAGGATACACTGACTTCTTGGGATACTTGAAATTTTGTGATTAACACAAAATAAATCGCAAGAACCGCCGCATTTTTGAAAAGGAAATTTACGATATCATTTCCTACCCATGAATGGGGTATTTGCGCAATAAGTATAGAAATAAGCAAGGCAATAAACGTTTTTAATTGGGAATTTTGAAAGGGTTGTAAATTCATTCTCAATTTTACAATCAAGGTCATTGCGCCATATAAGATAAATACAGTAACCAAGGTAGCCAAAGCCGCTCCATTAATCCCATAAATCGGTATTAAGAGCAGATTCAAACCGATGGCACTGGCAATGGCTAGAATCGATGTAATAAAGTTCCAAGCATAGTGATTTGAATTGTGCAAAATGGCGCTTGAAGCCCCCATCAACATTTCTAAGAGCTTGCCAATTCCAATAATAAAAATGACATATTTACCTCCTTGGTAAAGTGCCCCATTTGGCATGAATTTGAACAATAAATCGGTATTCAACCAAATGAGTGAGAATAAAACAGAACCTAATAAAAATTGATTGTTTGAAATTTGCTTATACAAATCAGAAACCTCTTTAAGTCGGTTGTTTTTTAAATGATCGGAAAGTATCGGGGTCGCAATTTGATTGATCGTGCGCTTTGGAATCTCAATTAATACAGCAATATAAAATCCGATGCTGTAAACCGCGGTATCCGACAGCGAAAGGCTGGCCGATACCATTAAAAAATCTACTTTACTAATAAAAAGCGTTGCGGTACTGGAAATAAACAACCACCCCGTAAATTTTAGCGCATCTTTTTGGATGTCGGGATTCTTTTGAAGGAATTTAAAATTGGGTTTTAAGGAAATAGGAGTAAGTGAACGCAAGTAAACAATATTGGCTATCATGGCACTTAAATAGGTCAACACCACCATCCAACAGGCTTGGGTGAAGGTGAGAAAAGTACCATAAAAAAGTAACGCGGTAATTATCAAGAAACCCCGAATCCATATTTCCCTAAAGAAGCTGGGAATTGCGATTCTGCCGTGATTGGCAGAAGCGGTTTCAAAAACGGTTTGTCCCATGAATCCTGCAATCAGGAAAATCAACATCGGGAAAATAATTTCTATATATTGAGGGTCGGCTTTGAAAAAGGCAAAAAAGCTTGCTTTCAAGCTCAGATATAAAATCAGAATAAGGGTAAACCCTATAGCCGGCAATATAAGGGCCCAAAAGAAGAAGCCATTATTATGGGGTGGATTTTTGAAATACGGGAAAAATCTATTTATGGAATAGGATGTTCCTAATAATCCTGCACTTCCGATTACAGCCCCAAGTTCGGTGAGTAAGCGCAATGCCCCTAATTCGGTTGGGGAATATACAAGCGGAAGTATATAAATTAGGGAAATGAAGCCCAATCCGACACCGATGTAATTTGAAATAGCCGCTTTAAAGGATTGTCGAATTATAATTCCCATTGGGTTTAGTGCTGCAAATTTAGGCCTTTTCCCAATAGAGATGCTTTTTCATTATGGGTGATATTGGGTTTTCCACAATTTAAATCTGATATTTGCCAAACCGCGAAGGGGTTTATTAAATAGAAATGAGAAAGTTAATTTGGAAATTGTTAAATACGACAAATATTGGTCCCGCAGTTCAAATTTTTGTAAGAAGCGATCTTAAAGAAAATGGTTGGTTTCGAAGCTTTAAAACCAAAAGATCGGTTGATGCCAATGGCAATCCCATTCCGTGGTATCCCTATAGTATGATTGATTTTTTAGACAATCGCGTTACCAAGGATTTGAATGTTTTTGAATACGGTGCCGGAAATTCTACCCTGTGGTTTGCCCAAAAAGTGAACAAAGTAACATCCGTTGAAAACGATAAAGTTTGGATGGAAATATTGAATAAGCACATTGCCAAGAATACTACCTTGTATTACGAAGATGTAAATTCTATTGAATATGTGAATAAAGCCGCCATGCTAAACGAGAAATTTGATATCGTGGTAGTGGATGGCAGAAGGCGGGTAGACTGTATCAAACACAGTTATAATACCCTTACAGATCGAGGCGTTTTAATTTTGGATAACTCAGATAGAACCGCCTACAACGAAGGCCGCATTTTTTTAAAAGAATTGGGCTTTAAAGAAATACAATTAACAGGAATTCCACCCATTATCCCAATGAAATCAAGTACGAGTATATTTTATCGCGCTGGGAATTGTTTAGATATTTAATGCCGGTTCGATTGCGGTGCTTGTAAAAACAATGAAAGTACTCTTTATAACGAACGCCATCGTGCACTACCGAGAACCGCTTTATCGGGAACTCGGTTTGCGCATGAACCTAAGCATTGCCCATCATGGGAAACCCGTTCAATCGGATACCTACACACAAATTCCCCTAAAAACTACGCACAGGGGCCCTGTTGAAACCTTTCACTTTTTAGAACCGGTTCAATTGAATGACTACGATGTGGTCGTTATTTGGCAGCACGTTATGTTGTGGAATCTCTACAAATCTTTGTATTTCTCACCCAACAAAACCTATAAAATTGTAGTTTTTGGCATTGGCGTTTCC